>DAOULE010000028.1:0-11738 GCA_034420575.1 Dehalococcoidia bacterium | reverse complement strand
TCGCGCTGCCAGGAGCCGAACGAGACCTCGCTGGTGAGCGGGATCGTGTCGATGCCGACGTCCGACTCGCACTGGAGCTGCGGGATGAGCGCCGGGGTGGGGTTGATGGTGGTGACCATGGCGAGGGGTCCTGTCGCCGGGAGGGCACCGCGCCAAGCGCGGGTGGCCATCCGGGCATAGTTTGTGTACCGAGTACGCTAAGACTTCGCGTACATCGTACGCCTACTCGCGCAGGGGCGTCAACGCTCAGGGGCGCGCCCTGTACACTTGTCTCGTCGTGCGCGGCGTAAGCCGGGTTCAGGAGAGCGTGGACGGCATGGCGTACCGGGTATCGAAGGCGGCGCGAGGCGTGCTGGCGGGGGTGAGCGCGTTGCTCTCGCACATCCTCGAACGCGCCGCGCTACGCCGGAGTCGAGCTACTCCGCCACAGCGCACCGGGTTCCTCCCAGGAGTCCAGGTGCCCGACGACTTCAACGAGATGTACGCCGACGAGATCCAGGCGATGTTCGAGGGTCGCTCGTCCGGCGCCGGACGCTAGGGCGGGTCCGTCTCCGAGTCCACCCGGTAGACGGTCGGCAGCTCGCGGATGGCCGCGCCCACCAACCGGTCGGCGGACACGAGGTCGAACTGGGACTGGAGATTCAGCCAGAACTCGGGATCGACGCCGAACCAGTGTCCGAGCCGCAAGGCCGTGTCGCCGGTCACGCTGCGCTTGCCGGCGATGATCTGGCTGATGCGATTGGCCGGCACACCGATCTGGCGCGCGAACTCCGTCGGAGTCACGTCGTACTCCACAAGCTCGCCCTTGAGAACCTCGCCCGGGTGTACGGCTTGCCTGAACATCGACCTGCTCCTCCCCGCTAGTGGTAGTCGGCGATCTCAACGTCGTACGGGCCTGAATCCCCGTCGGCCCATGTGAAGCAGAGACGCCACTGCCGGTTGATCCGAATCGAGTACTGTCCTGCCCTGGCGCCTCGGAGAGCCTCGAGACGGTTGCTCGGCAGCATCCGCAGCGTATCCAACGACGTGGCCGCGTTCAGGATCGAAAGCCGCCTCGCCGCCTGTGCCTCAAATCCCTGGAACGCCGAGACGAACGTGCCCGCTGCGAACAACTCGGTCCGCCTGTCCCGGTATCCAAGAATCATGCGGAACCACCGTAGCCTGATGTACGATGTACGTCAAGCGTACACGCCCTCGGCCGCCTCACAGGAACACCGGCTCGCGGGTCGTGAAGCGGTAGAGGCGCGCCGGGCGGTGGGCGCCCTCGCGGCGCACCTCGTCCGTCGGCTCGATCACCGCGTTGCCGAGCATGCGCTTGCGGAAGTTGCGGCGGTCGAGGGACTCACCGCCGAGGATCGCCTCGTACGTCGACTGCAGCTCGCGCAGCGTGAAGCGCTCTGGCAGCAGCCCGTAGGCGATGTTCGTGTAGTCGAGCTTGGCGCGGACGCGCTCGACTGCCTGCCCGATCACCTCGTTGTTCGCGAACGCGAGCTGTGGCAGCTCGCCGACGGGCAGCCACGCCGGCCGCCATGCGTCGCCCGGCTCCGAGCGCAGCCGCACGACGCCCGCGTCGACGAGCGCGAAGTAGGCGATGGCGACGCTCGGCTGCGTGCGGTCGAGGCCGGACTGCGTGAAGAGCTGCTCCAGGTACACGTCGCCGGCGCCCGTCTCCTCCACGAGCTTCGCCGCCGCAGCGGCGTCGAGCGACTGCCCGCCGTCCCACACCCCGCCGGGCAGCGCCCAGGCGCCGGCCTCCGGGTCGGCGTCGCGATGCACGAGCAGCACCTGCAGGCGCTCCTCGATGATCGCGAAGATCACGACGATGGTGGCGACGGCGGGCGAGTCGGAAGTCATCGCGTCGTCCTCGGCGGCATGACGCGCCGTGCGGCGCTAGACGAGCGTCAGCGGCACGTCGCCGAAGCGCTGCGCCGCTGCGCGGCTCCCGCGCAGCGACCACGGCGTGGCCTCGGCGATGGCGACGTCGACGAGCGAGCCGACGAGGTTGCGGCCCTCGAAGTGCACGAGCTGCCCGCCGCGCGCGCGGCCGGTGGCGACCATTGCCCCGTCGCGGTCCTCCTCGCGCTCCACGAGCACCTCGAGTGTGCGGCCGAGCAGCCGGTCGTGCTTTGCGGCCGCGCTGCGCGAGTGGATCTCCTCGACGACCTTGAGGCGCTGCTTCTTCACCTCGCGCGGCACGTCGTCCTCCAGCTTGCGGTACGCGTACGTGCCCGGCCGCGGCGAGTAGGCGGCGACGTGGATGACGTCGAACTGCAGCCGCTCCAGCAGGTCGACGGTGCTCTGGAACTCGTCCTCGGTCTCGCCGGGGCAGCCCACGATCACGTCGGTGGCGATCGTCGCCTCGGGCATCCGCGAGCGGATGCGCCCGAGGCGCTCCTCGTACTCCGCGACGGTGTAGCCGCGCCGCATCCGCTCCAGCATGCGGTCGTCGCCGGACTGCACGGGGATGTTGAAGTGCTCGCAGACCTTCGGCAGGTCGGCGACGGCGTCGATGATGCGGTCGGTCATGTCCTTCGGGTACGAGGTCAGGAAGCGCACGCGCTCGACGCCGTCGACCTCCTCGATCCCCTCGAACAGCGTGGCGAGGTCTGCGGGAGCGTCGAGGTCGTGCCCGTACGCCTCGACGGTCTGGCCGAGCAGCGTCACCTCGCGCACGCCGAGCATGGCGAGGTGCCGGACCTCGGCGAGCACGTCACCCGGCTCGCGCGACTCCTCGCGGCCCCGTCGCAGCGGGACGATGCAGTAGGTGCAGAACTTGTCGCAGCCGTGGACGACGGGCACGTAGGCCGTCGGGCCCGTCGGTGCCCCGAAGGTCTCGGCCCAGAACTCGCCCTCGGAGACATCGCGGTCGCCGCCGCCGCGCTCCAGCGCGGCGTCGAGCACGGGCTCGAACTGCTGCGGCCGCGCCCACACGTCGACCCACGGGAAGCGCCGTTCGAGGGCCTTGCGCTGCGTGTCCTCCTCGGGCCCGACCATGCAGCCCATGACGGCGATCTGGAGGTCCTCGCCGCGCTCGCGCCGCTGGCGGAGGTGGTGCAGTCGCCCGTAGGCGCGGTCCTCGGCGTGCTGCCGCACGGAGCACGTGTTCACCACGGCGAGGTCGGCGCGGTCGGGGTCGTCGGCTGCGGCGTACCCGATCTTCTCCAGCCCGGCGATGAGCTTGAGGGAGTCGGCCTGGTTCATCTGGCAGCCGAGGGTCCAGACGTGATAGGTCGGCACGGTGTCCCCCGGTGCGTCCTCGATGGGTAGTGCGGGGTTGATGGCGGAGGGGGTGGGATTCGAACCCACGATCCCGAAGAAGGGATAAGCGCTTAGCAGGCGCCCGCACTAGGCCACTATGCGACCCCTCCACAGCGATCGTAGGGCGCGGGGGCTCAGGCGGGCAAGCGGCTACGATCGTGTTCGAGGCGACTCATGCCGTATCGAGGCGTCGTAGTGCCACCTCGGGGCGGTCACCGAAGGCCGGCCGGCACCGCCGCCGCGGGAGAGGCGGCCCCCCAGCAGACCATCTCTCCGGATGCACGCAACGCACAGGAGTGTGTCCGGCCGGTGCTCACGGACTGGTAGCGGCCCGGAGGCGCCTGGGTCTGACCGTAGTCGGCATGCTTCCGCGCACCCCAGCAGACGATGCCTCCGGACTCATCGAGCGCGCAGGCGTGGTAGGCGGCCGCGTCCACTGAGCTGTAGCGGCCGGAGGGCGCGTCGAGCTCGCCTTCGTCGTTCAGCCAACCCCAGCAGTGCAACTCACCTGAGTCCCGAACTGCGCAGGTATGAGACTCGCCCGCGCTCACCGAACGGAAAGCCCCCGTCGGAGCGTGGAGACCTACGCCCCAGCACGCCAGTTCGCCCGAATCCCGAACGGCGCAGAACTGGTAGTCGCCGGCGGTCACCGAGCGGTAGGGACCCTCCAGGATGTCTACTTCATCCACGTGTCCGTAGCGCCAGCAGGCCAGGTCACCCGAATCGCTGAGCGCGCAGGCGCCGTGTTCTCCCGCCGCGACCGATCGGTAGCTGCCGTCCAGCAGCTCGGGCTCCCAGTCCTCGTACGGATACCAGCAGAGCACCGAGCCGGAGTCACGTACCCCGCATACGCCACTGGGATTCCTGCTCAAGCTGAGCGAGCGGTACGCTCCCGCCATCTCAGGCGGCTCCCGCTCACCGTCGTTGCCGCCCCAGCACACGACTGCTCCCGACTCCCGAACGGCGCAGTCGAAGACCCCGCTCGCGCTCAGTGACTGGAACACCCCGGCCGGCCCCGAGCGAGACGTTCCCCAACAGACGATCTCGCCCGACTCGCGTAGTGCGCAGCCGTGGGTCATGCCCTCGCTCACCTGGCGGAACCGGCCCGACGGCCGGAGCGCCCCGAGATGCTCCTGACCCCAGCACGCGATCCAGCCCGTGTCCCTGATCCCGCACGTCAAGAGCCACCCCGCGCTCACCGACCGGAACGTTCCATCTGGCGGATCTGCCTGCCCGACCCAGTTCTCGCCCCAACAGACCAGTTCACTCGAATCGCTCAGTGCGCACCCATAATCGATGCCCAGGTCGGCCTCCAGGTAAGAGCCCGGTGGGGGGTAGGTGGTCCAGCGCTCCACCCAACAATCGAGTTCACCCGACGCGCGAACCCCGCACCCACCACCCGGGTGACCGCTCACGGAGTCATACGCTCGTGGGGGAGCGGCCGGCCGACGTACGTAATTCTGGCCCCAGCACACCACTTCACCCGACTCGCGCAGAGCGCAGGCATTCAAGGAACTGTGGTCGGCGCTGATTGAGCGGTAGGGCCCGGGGGGAGCCTTCGTGACGCCGTCGTACCCCTGGCCCCAGCAGACCGCCTCGCCCGCGATGGTGATTGCGCATGTCTGATAGATCCCGGTGCTGATCGATTGGAAGGCTCCGGCAGGGGCGTCCGTTCGGCCCCAGTCAATCACTCCCCAGCAGAGGGCCTGACCCGATTCGTCGATGGCGCACGAGTATCCGTCGCCCGCGCTCACTGCCAGGTACCGACCGGGCAGTGCGTCCGCCTGCCCGTAGTCCCCGTCCGCCCAGCAGACCACTTCGCCCGACTCACGCACGGCGCAGGAGTGCTCGCGTCCCGCGCTGACCGAGAGGTACTTCCCGGGGGGCGCCGTCGTGTTCCCCGCGCCCCAGCAGTCCAGTTCGCCGGAGTCGCGGACGGCGCATGACCGGTCCCAGCCGGCGCTAACCGACCGATAGACGCCCGCGGGCACGTACTGGGCAGACAGAGTCTGGGCATGGCTTGTCATCCAACCCCAGCAGGAGAGTTGGCCTGACTCGCGGACAGCGCAGCTGTGGTAACGGCCCGCGTCCACGGCGCGATAACGTCCGTGAGGTGCGTCAGCCTGACCCGCGTGGGCGTCAATCCGGTCATCCCCATAGCCATGGGTATGCACTCCGGGGTACGGATCCTCCGCTCCCCAGCATGAGATTTCGCCCGAGGTCCGCAGCGCGCAGGCATGGTACGTTCCGGCGCTCACCGACACGAACGTTCCCGGCGGCGTTGCCGTCTGGCCGTTGAAGTCATCTCCCCAGCACACGACTTCGCCCGACTCGCGTACGGCGCAGGAGTGCGACCCTCCTGCGCTCACTGAGATGAACCGTCCCGGCGGGGCGTCAGACTGTCCGTGGGTGTTGTCGCCCCAGCACACGACCTCTCGTGATTCCTGCAACGCGCAGCTGTGCGAACCGTGGAACCCTCCCCCGGCGCTCACCGCCACGACCATGCCCGGCGGAGCGTCGGTCTGGCCGTCGAAGTTCTTCCCCCAGCACGCGATCTCGCCAGACTTGCCGACCGCGCAGGTGTGCCACCCGCCGGCGCTCACCTGACCCGATTGCCCCGCGTCCGGCGTGACCACCGGCGCTGGTGGTCCATCGGGCGCGGGTGTTGGCGTCGCGGTCGTCGATGCGGGAGGCGCTGGCGTGGCCGTCGGGCTGGAAGTGGCCATGGCCGCCTCGCCTGCAACCGTCGCCGTGGGAGTCGGCGTGGCCGGCGGCTCGTCACCGTCGGCGCCGAGGCACCCAGCGAGCAGCAACGCAGCGGCGACGAGGGCTGTCAGCCTGTGGCTCATCGGAGAACCCTTGCGTGCCGACCGTACGGCGGTAAGTGCGAGTTAACACTATGTATGACAGCAAGGGTCGTCGGGATCCCTCGGCGCGACGATCGGGACGCGGATAATCAACGGAGGAGGCTCGACGCGTCGTACAAGCGCCCCCGATGTACTCCGGGGGGTGACGCGGAGCGAAGTGCCCCGCGGAGCTACAGCAGGCCGGCGTCGCGGAGCTGCTGCTGCATCGTCGCGCCGATGTCCGAGGGGGACTCGGAGACGGCGGCGCCGGCGGCGCGCAGCGCCTCCTTCTTCGCGTCGGCGGTGCCGGCGCGGCCGGCGATGATCGCGCCGGCGTGGCCCATGCGGCGGCCCGGAGGGGCCGTGGCCCCGGCGATGAACGCCGTCACCGGCTTTGACATCTGCGAGATGTAGTCCGCGGCCTCCTGCTCGGCCGTCCCGCCGATCTCGCCGATGAGCACGACGGCAGCCGTGTCGGGGTCCGCCTCGAACAGCGCGAGCGCCTCGGCCTGCGTGGTGCCGATGATCGGGTCGCCGCCCACGCCGACGCTCGACGACTGGCCGATGCCGAGGCGGCTGAGCTGGTCGACCGTCTCGTAGACGAGCGTGCCGGAGCGCGAGATCACGCCCACGTTGCCCTCGAGGTACACGTCGGGCGGCATGATGCCGGCGCGGGCGCGCGCCGCGGGCGTGATGACGCCGGGGCAGTTCGGGCCGATGAGCGTGGTGCCGGAGCCGTCGAGCGCGCGCTTCACCATCACCATGTCGTGGACCGGGATGCCCTCGGTGATGCAGATCGCGACCGGCACGCCCGCGTCGACGGTCTCGAGGATGGCGTCGGCGGCGAAGGGCGCCGGGACGAAGATCAGCGAGACGTTCGCGCCGAACTCGTCGACGGCCTCGCGCACGGTGTTGCGGACCGGGGTGTCCTCGAGGACCTGGCCGCCGCGGCCCGGAGTGACGCCGCAGACGATCTGGGTGCCGTAGGCGCGGCTGTTGCGCGCCTCACGCTGCCCGGCGCCGCCGAAGCCCTGGATGACGACTCGCGTGTTCTCGTCCAGCAGTACGCCCACGTTCGCGCTCCCTTACGTGTTCGGGTGAGTGTCTCGTTCGATGTGCTTCGTCCGGTCGCTGCTACTCGCCGCCCGAGGCCGCCTCGACGGCCTTCTGTGCGCCGTCGGCGAACCCGTCCGCGCGGATCAGCTCGATGCCCGAGTCGTCGAGGATGCGGTTGCCGTCGTCGACGTTCGTGCCGGCCAGCCGCACCACCGTCGGCTGCGGGATCAGGCCCTGGTTGCGGGCCTGCACCACGCCCTCCGCGATCACGTCGGTGCGCGCGAGGCCGCCGAAGATGTTGACGAACACCGCCTTCACGTCCGGGTCCGCGCCGATGATGCGCAGCGCCGCCACGATCGCCTCCGGGTCGTTCGCCGTGCCGATGTCGAGGAAGTTCGCGGGCTCGCCGCCCTCGAACTTGATCGCGTCCATGGTCGCCATGGCGAGCCCGGCGCCGTTGACCATGCAGCCGATGTCGCCGTCGAGCTTGATGTAGTTCTCGATGCCGGCCTCGTCGGCCTCGACCTCCATCGCGTCGTCCTGGGCTCGGTCACGCATCTCGGCGAGGTCGCGGCGGCGGAAGTCGGCGTCGTCGTCAACCGAGAACTTGGCGTCGACCGCCAGCAGGCGGCCGTCGCCGGTCACGACGAGCGGGTTGATCTCGGCCAGCGAGCCGTCGTTCTCCTCGAACGCGCGGGCGAGGCCCTGGATGAGCGCGACGGCCGGGCGGTTGAGGTCGCCGTCGAGGCCGGTCGCGAAGGCCAGCGCGCGGGCCTGGAAGCCCTGGAAGCCGGTGGTGGGGTCGATGGCCTGGCGGTGGATCTGCTCGGGGTGCTCCTCGGCGACCTCCTCGATCTCCATCCCGCCGGCGGCCGAGGCGATCATCACGGGCTTGCCCTCGGCGTTGTCGATGACCGCGCCTAGGTAGAGCTCGCGCGCGACGTCGATCTGCTCCTCGACGAGCACGGCGTCGATGGGCTGGCCTTGCGGGGCCTGGAAGGTGACGAGCCGCGTGCCGAGGAGCTCCTCGGCGGCGGCGCGCGCCTCGTCGGCGGAGGCGGCGAGCTTGATGCCGCCGGCGCGGCCACGCCCACCGGCGTGGACCTGCGCCTTGACGACGACCTTGCCGCCGAGCGCCTCGGCGGCCTCGGCCGCCTCGTCGGCGGTGCGGGCGACGCGGCCCTCGGGGGTGGGGACGCCGTAGCGCGCCAGCAGTTCCTTGGCCTGGTACTCGTGCAGCTTCATGGTGGGCTCCCGGTGCGGGCGAGTGATGTGGGCGCCTCGGTGATTGGAGGCGGCGCGGCGGATGGTAGCACCTGAGGCGGGGTGCTCAAGGCAGAGTCTGTGCCTGGTTGCGGGGAGCCCTCAGACGGCCGGCCCATTACAAAACGAATGTTCGCAGATCGCTTGACACGAGCCCCCTGAGCGATGGATCATCGACTCAGGAAATCCCCAGTTGTTGCGACGGCTGGGCCGGAGGCCCCCGCAAGGGGGTCTTCGCACGTCTGGATCGGAAGCATGGTCGCTCACGCCTACGTCGACGGCTTCAACCTCTACCACTCGCTGGTTCGAAGTCGACCCAAGGCCAAGTGGCTCGACTTCACTGAACTCTGGCGCAACCTGTTGCCTGGCACGCCGATTGAGCACACCTACTACTTCACAGCCAGGGTTCATCCGATGCCCCTGGACAGGGGAGCGCCGGCGCGGCAGCAGCGACTGCTCGATGCACTCGTATCGACAAGGGTGGAGATCGTCTTCGGGACGTTCCGGCAGGATCGAGTCATGGCGCGACCGACCCATGGCTCGATCCGGGATCGCATCGAAGTACACCGATCCCGCGAGAAGGCTTCAGACGTGAACCTGGCCTCCTACCTTCTGCGCGACGCGTACACCGGTTCGGTCGACACCGCGATCGTGGTGTCCAACGACAGCGACCTGTTGAGGCCTGTCGCGTTCGCTCGCGAAGCAGGAGTCAGCGTCATCCTGTGTTCGCCCACGGCAAGACCAAGCTCCGCGCTCGTGCAAGAGGCAGCGGAGCACTACGTACTCACGAGTCAGCGACTCGAGGAGTGCCAATTCCCGCAGACCGTTGTACTGCCGTCAGGAAGAGAAGTGCATCGCCCGCGCGAGTGGGCGTGAGGGCGCTTTACCCGCCGAACTCCCGCCGCATCTGGTCCAGCCCCATCGGCCCGAGCTCGAACGCCCGGGCATGGAACGCAGCGAGGTCGAACGAGTCGCCGTCGCGGCGGCGGGCGGCCTCGCGGGCGTCGAGCCACGCGCGCTCGCCGACCTTGTAGCTGATCGCCTGTCCCGGGAGGCCGAGGTAGCGGTCCACCTCGCTCGCCATGAAGTCGGCCGGGAAGTGGGCGCGCTGCAGCACGAACTCCAGGCCCAGCTCCGGCGTCCACATCTCGCCCGGGTGGAAGTGGTCGTGCTCCGCGATCGGCAGCTCGAGGTGCATCCCGATGTCCACCACGACCCGCGCGCACCGCAATGCCTGCGCGCGCAGCATGCCGAGGTAGTAGTCGGGGTTCTCGAGGTAGCCGAGCTCGCCCATCAGCCGCTCGGCGTAGAGGCCCCAGCCCTCCGAGTAACCCGACGAGCCGCCCATCAGCCGCTGCCACCGCGAGAGGTGCTCGCGCAGGTAGACGGTCATGCCGATCTGGAGGTGGTGACCAGGCACGCCCTCGTGGTACGCGATCGAGACCTCGCCCCAGAGCGGGAAGCGCGTCTTGCCCGCCGTCGGGTACCAGGTGCGGCCCGGCCGGCTGAAGTCCTCCGAGGGCCCCGTGTAGTACATCGCCAGCGGGCCGCCCGGCGGTGCGATCAGCGCCTCGATGCGCTGCACCTCCTCCGGCAGGTCGAAGTGCGTGCCGTTGAGCTCGGCGATGGTCGTCTCCTGCAGGTTCTGCATCCACTGCTGGAACGCGTCGACGCCGTCGATGGCGCGCTCCGGGTCGGACTCGAGCAGCTCCTTCACGCCCTCGACGCCGACGCCGGGGGCGATGCGCTCCGCGGTCGCCTCCATCTCGGCCTCGATGCGGTGCAGCTCGGACCAGCCCCACGCGTACGTCTCGTCGAGGTCCGGCGAGGCGCCGGTGAAGACCTGCACGCCGAGCGCGTAGCGGTCGCGGCCGACGGGGTCGTGCGGCTCTGCGGCGGGCACGTACGTCTCGTCGAGGTAGCGCCCGAAGCCGGCGAACGCCTCATTCGCGGCCGCCGCGCCCGTACGCAGCTGCGACGCGAGCCCCTCGCTCGCCACCTCCGACGCCTCGAACGCCTCGACGAGCCCGTCGAAGTACGAGGGGGCGCCTGCTGCGCCGCTCCATGTCGCGCACTGCTTGGCGCACTCCGAGGCCTGCCGCTGCGTGCTCACCATCCCACGCTCGATGCCCGCGTCGAGCGTCCGCCGGAGGCCGTCGACGGCCGTAGGGAGCGCGGCGAGGCGGGCGGCGATGTTGCTCCAGTGCTCCTCGCTCTCGCGCGGCATGAGGTCGAAGACGCGGCGCAGCGACTGCAACGGGCTGGCGAGGATGTTGAGCGAGCGGAACCGCTCGCCGGCGTCGTGCAGCTCGCCCGAGAGCCGCATGCTCTCCGCCATGGCGTCGCGCGCGACGCGGTCACGGTCGTCCTCGACGGTCGCGGCGGCGAGTTCGGCGAGCGTCTCGCGCTCCAGCGCGGCGCGGGCGTCGTGGCCGTCGGGCGAGAAGTCGGTCAACTCGGTCTCGTGACCGGGGATGCCCATGCTGGTAGCGGCGTTGGGCGAGAGCGCGGCATAGCGGACGACGTAGTCATCGGCGAGGTCGTAGATGGCGGACATGGGCGTGCTGGCCTCCGGGTGCGTCGTCGGGCGGTCGTGCGTACTGCATCGATGGTGGGTGGGTTGGCGGAGGGGGTGGGATTCGAACCCACGGTGACGCAAGCGCCACGACGGTGTTCAAGACCGCTCCCATAAGCCGCTCGGGCACCCCTCCACCGTCCAGTGTGCGGCGAGCGGGCGGGTGATGGCTACCCGTGCAGCCCGACAGGGCCACAGGATCGCCGAGGCCGGGGACGCGCCCCGGCCTCGTGTGTCTGCTACCAGTGTCCCTAGGCTAGCTGCGCGGCAGCCCCAGCCCGCGGGTGGCGATGATGTTGCGCTGGATCTCGGAGCTGCCCGCGGCGATCGTGCCGGGGATGTCCAGCACGTAGCGACGGGTGAAGAACGCGCGCGCCGGCGAGCGCTCGTCGTCCTCGTCCCACAGGTTCGCGTACAGCCCGAAGCAGTGCACCGCCGTGCGCGCCACGTCCTGCGTGACCTCCGACAGGAACAGCTTCGTCATCGACGCCTCGTAGTTCGGGATCAGCCCCCGGTCCTGCATCGAGATGATGCGGAACGAGAAGTTGAACCCGACGTCGGACTCGATGTAGCGGTCAGCGATCTCGTTGCGGGTGACCGCGGAGACACGCGTGGTCTCCTGGCCCTGATCGCTGTGCAGGAAGTCCGTCAGGATGTCGAGCCGCCGCTTCGCGCTGATCGCGCCGGCGATGTTCGAGCGCTCGAAGTCGAGCAGCGTCATGCCGACGTACCAGCCGCGG
>DAOULE010000027.1:0-22855 GCA_034420575.1 Dehalococcoidia bacterium | reverse complement strand
GTCCAGGGCGTCCACACGCCCGCCCAGCGCGAGGGGGAGCCCCGAGACCTCGCCGACGACCTGCTCAGCCTGCACGAGAGCGATCCGCAGTTCCTGCCGGAGTCGAACCTCCGCTTCGCGCTCTCCGCGCCGCTCATCGCCAGCGTGTACCTGGGCGACGCGCTGAGCTTCGCCGTCTACGCCATGGCCTCACAGCCCGACCTCTACGAGCGCATCCGCGCCGAGGCCGACGCCCTCTTCGACGGCGGCGACCCCGGCCGCGACGACTTCACGCACGAGTCCATCAACGTGACGCGGCGCTTCATCATGGAGAGCATGCGCGTCTACCCCATCGTCCCGATGTCGGTGCGCAAGGTCATGAACGGGGCCGTGGTGGAGGACTACGAGCTGCCCGAAGGTGCGGAGCTCTTCATCGCGCAGTCGGCCGCCCACTACATGGATGACGTGTTCCCCGAGTCCACGAAGTTCGACATCGACCGCTACCTCCCCGGGCGCGACGAGCACCTCAACCCGGGGTACGCCCCGTTCGGCCTCGGTACGCACACCTGCCTGGGGAACCGCTGGATGGAACTCCAGATGGCCGTGAACCTGCTGCTGATCGCGCACCACTTCACGCTCGAGGTCTCGCCGAAGAACTACAAGATCAAGATCGACCCGTTCCCGTCGCTCTCACCGAGGAAGCTGAAGTTCCACGTCGCCGAGCAGCGGCGCGACCTCCCGGTCTAGCTCACACGCTGTCCGGCCGCGTGATCCGGGCGTCCGAAACCAGTCGACCCGTGAGACACGGGCGCGCCCTGCGGCCGGAACGATCACGCCGGCAGCGACGCAGTGCAGGGTGGCCCGAGTAGCAGGGCTCTACCGAGTCTGTTCTTCCGCGCGACGCCGGTACACGCCCTCGATCGCGAGGTCCAGCTCGTCCGCCATGCGGCGCCCCATCGAACGCAGCCGCATGTTCTGGTAGGCGCCCCAGACGGTCATCGCCGGCGGCACCAGCACCGTGGCCATGACCAGCGAGTAGACGATCGTGATCGCGGCCGTAATGCCGAACTGCTGCGACGCGGCGATCGGCGAGGCCACCAGCACGCCGAGCCCCAGTGCGGTGGTGAGTGCGGAGCCCAGCAGCGCCGAGCCCGTGGTTGCGAGCGTCCGGGACGCGGCGACCTCGGGATTGCGCACGCGCGTGAACTCCTCGCGGTAGCGGTGGATCACGTGGATCGTGTAGTCCACGCCGATGCCGATCGAGAGCGCCGTGATGATCGAGGTGATCAGGGTGTAGGGAATCCCCAGCAGCGCCATCGTGCCCAGCACCCAGATGAGCACGAGCACGATCGGCCCCACCGCGATGAACGCCAGCAGCGGCTGCCGCAGCGTCAACCAGAAGAAGAGCGCGAGGATGCCCAGCGCGACCGCGACGGTCGTGCTGACTGCCCGCGTCTGTCCCCCTGTGATCTCGTCGGTGACCGCAATGGACTGGATGCTCTCCGACGTGGCGGTAACGGCCCCGTCGTCGCCGAACCAGAGCGCCTCGAGGTCCTCCTGGAGCGCGCGCGTGGCCGCCGGATCGCCCGAGAAGGTCGGGAACTGCACCAGCAGCGCGTCGATGCCGTCCGGATCGTCGACCAGCGCGTGTCCCGTGGCGGGGTCGAGTTCCTGGAGCCGGTCCAGGAACTGCTGCATCAGCACCGGGTCGAGCCGCACACCGACGTTCGCCTCCCGGAAGATGGCGGCGAGCTCGGGGTCGTACCTGTCGCCGGCCTCTCCGCTGTCCTCCGTCCAGTCGTTGACGAGTAGCTCGTAGGACGTCTGGATCGGTCCCGCCACCGAACGCGGGCGACGCGCCGGGTCGTCGAGGGCTTTCCTGAGATCGAGCAGGTTGAGCAGGGTCCGCGTCTCGGTGGCCTCGGCGCGCACCAGCACACTGGCCATCTCGGTGGAGCCGCCGACGGTCGCGTCGAGGGTGTCGATGTCTTGGAGCACGCTGCCGCCCCGCGGCAGGATGTCGCGGATGTTGAACCCGGACTCGAGCCCCGTGGCGGCGTAGCCAAACCCGATCGTCACGACGATGACCGCGACGAAGTACGGCACCGGCATGCGCGTGACGGACCGCCCCAGCACCTCGGCCAGTCCACCGATGCCCGGCAGTGCCGTGGCGACGAGGCGCGGCTGCGTCAGGGTGCCGCGCGCCTCGCGGCGCCGGTCGATGATCACGCGGCCCGCGGGAATCAGCGTCAGCATCACGATCAGGCTCATGCCGACGCCCAGCCCGGCGACGATGCCGAAGTCCCCCACCACGCCGATCGGGGAGAACAGGTTCGCCAGCAGGCTCGCGATGGTCGTCACGGCGGCCAGCACCAGCGGGACGGTGACGTTGCGCAGGCCGATGCGTACCGCGGCCAGCACCGCTTCGCCCTCGCTGCGCTGCTCGCGGTAGTGGGATACGGCCTGGATGGCGTAGTCCACGGTGAGGCTGATCACGATGATCGGCACCAGGGCCGTCAGCGAGCTCGGCGGGCCGATGACCCCGAGCGCGTTCGGGCCGAGCCAGCCCTCGGCGCCGACGACCCAGGTCAGCGAGAGGAGCAGCCCCAGCAAGGTCAGCAACAGGTCGGAGAGCGTCCGCAGGAAGACGAGGAGCAGCACCGCGATCAGCAGCAGCGCGATTCCCACCAGGGGCGCCATGCCCTCCTCGGTGGCCTTCCGATACTCATCCTCGACGACGGTGGGCGAGATGCTGCTGACGCTCAGCGGGCCCTCCTGCCCGACGGCCAGCTCGTGGATCGTCCGCTCGGCCAGCGGGAGGCGCTCGTCGCCCGTGTCGCGCAGGCGGATGGTGGCGATGGCGATGGGGGTGCCGTCCGTGTCCGTCCCGGTCATCGCGGCGAGCGCGCCGCCGATCTCCGGAATGCCCGTGGCCGCCTCGATCTCCGCCTGCGTGATCGACGCGACACCCTCCGCCTGGAGCGCGGCCTGGACGATGAACGACGGCGCGACGACGGCATCGCCCGGCGCGAGCAGCGCCGCGACGTCCGGATCGCCCAGGATGTCGCCCAGCAGGGCGTCCATCTGGGCGAGTCCGTCCGGCGTCAGGGTCTCGCCGCGGAAGAGGAGCGTCACGACGCTGACGTCGCCGGTTTCCTCGAACAGGTCGTCGATCTGCCGTGTCGCCTCGGCGACGGCATTCCCCGGCGGGAGGAACGCGAGGGCCGCGCCCTCGATCACCTCGGCGCGCCGCCCGGTTCCGGCGGCCAGCACGACCGTAACCGCCAGCAGGACGGCGATCGTGACGTAGGGCCGGACGGTGACCAGCCAGCTGAGCCTGCCCAGGACTCGATTCATCGAGGTCGATTCTAGCCGACGATCCGTGGGCCGCGACGCTCGCAGTTGCCTCCCTACCGGCAGCGTCCAGTACAGTCGGAGCCGTCGCGGCGGAGCTGCATCGAGGAACCTCCATGGTGATCGACCTGCGATCGGACACCGTCTCCCGGCCCGGCGAGGCGATGCGCCAGGCGATGGCGCGCGCCGAGGTTGGCGACGACGTCCTCGGCGACGACCCCACGGTGCAGCGCCTTGAGCGTGCCGCCGCAGAGCGTGTCGGCAAGGAGGCCGCGCTCTACGTGCCGAGCGGCACCATGGCCAACCTGCTCGCCCTGCTCGTGACCTGCGGACGCGGCGAGGAGGCCGTGGTCGGGTCCGAGTCGCACATCCTCCACCACGAGGCCGTCGGCGCCTCCGCCCTCGGCGGCATCAGCCTCCGCAGCGCGCCGAACGACGCGCGGGGGCGCATCGACCCGGCAGAGCTCGAGTCCCTGATCCGCGCTCCCGGCACCGCGCCTCGCACCGCGCTGGTCTGCCTGGAGAACACGCAGAACCGTTGCGGCGGCGCGGCCATCCCCCTCGAGAGCATGCGCGAGGCGACCGAGGTCGCTCGCCGCGCCGGCGCCGTGGTCCACCTGGACGGTGCGCGCATCTTCAACGCGGCACACGCGCTGGAGACGGACGCCGGCACCATCGCGGCCCTCGCGGACACCGTCTCGTTCTGCTTCTCGAAGGGCCTCGGCGCGCCCGTCGGCTCCGTGCTCACCGGGCCCCGCGAGGGCATCGACCGCGCGCGCGTGCTGCGCCGCCAGCTCGGCGGCGGGATGCGGCAGGCAGGGGTGATCGCCGCTGCCGCGCTGTACGCGCTCGAGCACCACGTGGATCGGCTCGCCGACGACCACGCGCACGCCTCGCACCTCGCGGAGGGGCTCGCCGCGCTGCCCGGCGTCGTGCTGGACCCCGCCGCCGTCGACACCAACATCGTCTTCTTCGAGCTCGACGACGCCCTCGACGGCATCGAGTTCCGCGAGCGCCTCGCCGCCGAGGGCGTGCTGTGCAGCGGCACCGGCCCGCAGCGGGTGCGGATGGTGACCCACCTCGACGTCGACGGCGACGACATCGATGCCGCGGTCGCGGCCGCGGAGCGCGTCGCCGGCTCGATGCTCGCCGCGTAGGCGGCCGGAGGGACCGGGATGACGGCGGCCGGCATGCAGGTGCGACGCGGATTCGTGCTCGGCCCGGACGGGCACATCGAGTACCGCGAGGCCGGCCCGCAGCGCGAGAGCGGCAAGCCGCCGCTGCTGCTGCTGCACGCCCTCCCGCAGTCCTCGCGCATGTACCTCCCGCACTTCGAGCGCCTCGCGCAGGACCGCCGCGTCGTGGCATGGACGATGCCCGCGTGCGGCGACTCGGACCGGCCGCCGACGCCCTACACCTCGCTCGACCAGTTCGCGCAAGCCGCCGTCTGGCTCCTCGACGGCCTCGGCATCGAGCGCGCGGACGTGTTCGGCACGCACACCGGGGCGCACATCGCTATCGCGATCGCGGCGAACCACCCTGACCGCGTCGGCGCGGTGGTGGTGCAAGAGGTCTACAACTACGGCGCGACCGAGGAGGGGCGCGAGCGGATCCGTCGCGTGCACCACTACACCCCGCTACGCCCCGACGGCGGGCACCTGCTCGAGCTGTGGGAGCAGCACGGAGGCGCGGAGCCGGGCGCGGACCTCTACCGCGTCATGGAGACGCTGGTCGAGCACCTCAAGCTCAACTCGGACGAGGGTGTGCAGGAGCTCTACGGCGACACCGGGTGGGAGGGCTCGGCGCCCTACGGGATGGTGCGCTTCGACTACTGGGCCGCGCTACCGCGCATCCGCGCCCGCACGCTGATCCTCCACGGCTCGGGCTCCCCGCTCGGCGAGCAGCACGCGCGCTTCGTCGAGGGCATCCCGGACGCGACCGGGATGCGGCCCGAGAGCGACACCCTGCTCACCATCGACGACGACCCCGACCGCTTCGCCCGCATCCTCCTCGACTTCCTCGACGCATAGCCCCGGGAACCATGCGGCCGACCGCCGCGTATCTCTCGGTAGGGCCGGGACGCCGCACCCGAGTGGCGGGAGGGTGACGCGATCCGGCTGATGTTCCTGATCGCCAATGCCCCGCCGCACCTCGACTACCCGGACGACTACGGCTACGCGGACGAGATGATCGAAGCGCAACGGCGCGGCATAAGTCTTCTCCATCGCCTCCAGCGGTTTGAACCCCAGGGCGAGTACGTGTTCCGCCAGATCGCCCAGCACACCGTGGGACGCTTCATCTTCATCGTGTACGGCGCAGGCGGCACGACGCCCCATAGCGTGAGCCAGTAGACCGTCGAACAGCTCGACGACCTGATCGTCTCGCTGGTCGAGCAGGAGCTTTCGTTCCTCGAACGGTGACCGTCGAGCCGCCGGACGCCCGCTACAGCGCGCCGCCCTCGCGCAGCGCCGCGAGCTCGAGCGGTGAGAGCCCCAGCTCGCCGTAGACCTCTGCGTTGTGCTCGCCGACGTGCGGTGCCCGGCGCTGGATGCGCCACGGCGAGGCGCTATAGACGGCCTGCGCGCCGGGGTACGTCAGCGTGCGGCCGATGTCGGGGTGCTCGACCTCCACGAAGAAGCCGCGCTCGTGGAAGTGCTGATCCGCCATCACCTCCTCAGGCGCGCGCACCGGGCCCATCGAGAAGCCGCGGCCCTGACCCTCGTGGTAGACGGTCTCCGAGGGCAGCGCGGCGATGAAGTCACGGAGCACGTCCTTCACGTGCTGCTCCTTCGCGGCGATCACCTCGCGGTCGGCGTAACGCTCGTCGAGCAGGTCCTGGGCGAGGCCGTGCGTGTCGAACCACTCGGCGAGGCGGCGGATGCCGGCGGGGTTCATGAGCAGCGGGAACGCCAGCGTGTTCACGTAGACCCCGTCGGCACAGCGGTACTGCGAGGGCGGCGTGGGCGTTGGCGAGGCGTGGCGGCCCGTCTGCCGCTCGCGCACCTGCCCGCCGTAGATCCACGTCGTCACGCCGCCCTCGGTGGTGAGGGCGCAGGCATCGTGGACCGAGGCGTCGATGAACTGGCCCTCGCCGGTGACGCCGCGGTGGAAGACCGCGCCCATGATCGCGATATAGGCGAAGTGGCTGCCGATGTGCCACGCGTTGCCGCCGCCGGGTGCAATCGGCGTGCGCTCGGACACATCCTCCTCGGAGTAGCCGCACTCCCCCATCTGCCCACCGGCGGCGAGCTGGATGAGGTCCGACGTGGTCCACCCGGTCCACGGCCCGTCCTGCCCGAAGGGCGTGATCGAGCACATGACGAGCCCGGGGTTCGCGGCGCTGAGCGCCGCGTAGTCCAGCCCGAGCGAGTCGAGCTCGCCGAGCGGCCGTGAGTCGATCAGCACGTCGGCCGTC
The DNA here is from genome assembly GCA_034420575.1 of Dehalococcoidia bacterium. GTDB lineage: Bacteria > Chloroflexota > Dehalococcoidia > UBA2979 > UBA2979 > VXMT01. The sequence goes on along the minus strand of DAOULE010000027.1, from coordinate 16,107 downwards.
GCCACGAGGCGGCGGAAGAGCTCGCGGCCGCCCTCGGTCGTGATGTCCAGGGTGACGCCGCGCTTGCTGGTGTTGTAGTGCCAGAAGTGGAGGCTGCGCTCGGTGTCCGGCGCGTCGTGGTAGAACGGCCCGATCTCACGCTCGGCGGCGCCGCTGGGTGGCTCGATCTTGATCACGTCGGCGCCCTGGTCGGCCATGAGCTTCGCGCACCACTGGCCGATCTCGCCGCCGATCTCGATGACCCGCAGGTCGCCGAGGGCGCCGTCGGAGTAGCGATGCTCCACCGTCACCGGCGGCAGCGGCTGCTCCTCGTGCGGTGGCGGCATCTGCTCCGGCGGCTCGAGGAGGTAGCGCTCGACGGGCTGGCCCGCGGGCCAGAGCGTGCCGTCCTCGTAGCCCGCGGCGATCTCCTCCCAGCTCATGCCGAGCATGCCGCCGAGGATCGGGACGTTGTCCGCGCCGAGCAACGGCCCGCCCGCCGTGATCGGGACGGGTGTGGCGGAGAACTTGAACGGCGCCTGCTGCATGGGGTGCTCGCCGATCACGGGGTGCGCGAGGGGCGTGAACATCCCGCGGTGGCGCAGCTGCGGGTCGTGCTCGACGCGGTCCTGGTTGCTCTGCACGGGTGCGGCCCGCACGCCCGCGGCCTGGCAGCGATCCGCGAGCTCGTACTTCTCGAGGCCCGCCGCCCACGCGGCGATGCCTTCATCGAGCTCCGCCTGGTGCGCGAGGCGGCCTCGCAGCGTGTCGAACTTCGGATCGGCTGCCCACGCGGGCGAGCCCATGACGCCGACGAGGTCGCGCCACTCGCCATCGGAGAAGCAGGCGATGACGGCCCAGTCGTGGTGTCCGTCGCCAAGCGTGCGGTACGCGTTGTGCGGGGCAGCGTGGCGGCCTCGATAGTTGTTGAGCAGCTCCGTGCCCGGCCAGTGCGTGCGGTTCCCCGGCGGATAGCCCGCACGCCTCGATCCGCGCCCGTTGGCGCTGAGGTCGAGCAGCGCCGGGCCGGTCAGCGTCATGCCGGTCCCGACCTGCGAGAGGTCGACGTGCTGGCCCTCGGCCGTGGCGCGGCGGTGGTGCAGCGCGGTCAGCGCACCGATCGCCCCGTGCATGCCGCCGGTGTCGTCCATGTAGGACCAGCCCCACCCGGCCGGTGGCGCGTCCGGCAGCCCGGAGAGGAACGTCAGGCCCGACAGCGCCTGCGCCGAGGGCCCGAACGTCGTGTAATGCGCGTGGGGGCCAGTCTGGCCGAAGCCGGCCATCGAGACGTAGATGATGTCGGGCTTGATCGCGCGCATCTCGTCGAACGAGAGGCCCCAGTCGCGCAGGACGCCCGCGCTGAAGTTCTCGATCACGATGTCCGTGGAGCGCAGCAGGTCCTTGATGACCTGCAGGCCCTTCGGGCTGCGCACGTTGACGGTGATGCTGCGCTTCTCCGCGTTCTGGTCGTTGAAGTGGCCGTTCGAGTTGGGCCCCGCGCTCGCGTCGCCAAGGCTGCCGGTGCGGCCGGTGAAGGCGAGCCGCGGGTCGGGCCACTCGACCTTGATCACCTCGGCGCCCATGACGGAGAGCCAGCGCGTGGCCCACGGTCCGGCGCGCACCCAGGTGAAGTCCAGCACGCGGATGCCCTCGAGTGGCCGCTTCGTCATGGCCCATCCTCCGGGTCGGCGCCGTCCTCGCAGTCCGCAGGTGGGGCGGGCCGTGCAGCGCGCAACCCCGTCGCCCCGCGGCTCTCGTGCCGGGGCGAGGTCCGTCCCGGCCCACCGCACCCGGAGTCTACGAGAATCGCACGATGGCCGTTCCCTGGCCGGACCGGAAGCCCGGCCCGGATGCGCGCTCGCTCGATCCCAATCCATTACACTCATGCTAGAAACAAACGGATGCCACGAACCGCTACTCCGAATAGAATGACTACGAACGGACGGAACGGCCGTCGGGGAGTCGGCAGGGCTTGACCAGGGTCGGCGCTCGGGCGCCCCGCCATGGTGGGCTGATGGGTTCGGAAGGTGGACCGGCGTGCACGCAGAGGACATCTTCGCGCTGCTCGACGAGGCGGACGTGGGCGCGTACGCCGTCACGCAGGACCAGCGCGTCGTCTTCTGGAGCCGCGGCGCGGAGCGGATGCTGGGACACAGGCCCGACGATGCGATTGGGCGGCGCTGCTTCGAGTTCCTCGGGGGACGGGCACGCGGTGGCCTGACCTCAGCGTGCGCCGAGGGTTGTCCGGCGCTCCACGCGCTGCGAGACGGCCGGATTCCGGGATCGGTCGACGTGCAGATGATCGACTCGTCGGGCGAGCGGCAAGAGATCACTGTCACTCCCATGCTCGTGGGAAACGCGCCGGGCGACAGTCCCCTGCTGGTCCACGTGCTCGACCATCCCGGGGGTAAATCAGCCGCTGCCGGATCGCCGGGAGTAGCCCGGACCGAACCCACCGAGGGTGGCGCCGAGGCGACGCCCGGACAGGCGGCAACGACACCCCATCCCCCCGGCACGCCGAGGATCGCGCCACGGGAACTCGAGGTGCTGCGCCTGGTGGCGCAGGGCCGGAGTACCCATGGGATCGCGGAGGATCTCGGCATCAGCCCGCACACCGTGCGCAATCACGTCCGGCACTTCCGGAGAAAGCTCGAGGCGCGGACCAAGCTGGAGGCCGTCCTCACCGCCATGCGGCTCGGCATCCTCGACCCCGAGTAGCGACTCCCGCCCTCAACGCGCAGGGCGCTCGTTCTCGCCTCGACGCGCGACGCCCCGGAGGCGTCGGGCCGCCGGGGCGTCATCTTGACCGAGACGGCTCGTACCCGCGGCGGGGCTGTGCGGTACGGGCCGGCTCTCGATCTGCTCCCTGCGCCTGGCCGGGCGCTAGTTGAAGCCGAAGTACTGGTAGCGGACTGCCCCACCCACGCGCGTGAGCACGACCTGCAGGTCCGCGGGCGAGAGCTGCTGCAGCCGCGCGGAGCCGTCCGCGCGTCGGACCGCCTCTATGACGCTGGTGATGGTCATCGGTGATTCCTCCTGTCCGTGCCGCCCGGAGAGGGTGCTGGACGGTCGGAGTCGGCGTGTCCGATGCGCCCTCGGTGTCCGCGAGCCTGCTCGCGCTCACACCCTCCATATCCAGCGTCGGGCGGGGCCGTTAAGGCGTGGTGATCGGGCGGTTAGGCGTGAATTACAATCTGGATAACGCACCTTCGGAGCACGCGGGGGAGACGCCGGGGTCGCCCCGATTCGAGGCGTCAGCCCGCGCGTCGCAGCTCGGGTGACGACGCCGCGACGGCCAGCGTGAGCACGCAGAGCACCACACCCGACACTGCAGTCGTCGCCGCGACGCCAATCGTGGACGCAACGGCGCCCTGCACGAGCATCGCGCCCGGCAGCACGCCGATGGAGAGCATGAGCACGCCCAGCACGCGGCCTCGCGCGTCCGCGGGTGCGAGCAGCATGGTGAGCGTGCTCTGCATCACCCCGAAGCCCGCGCTTGCCGCGCCGGCGATGAAGATGAGCACCAGCGCCAACCCGAACCACCCGCTCACCGCGAACGCCGTGAGCCCGATCCCGAAGGTCGTCGTCGCCAGCAGGTAGAGCATCCCCTTCCGGCGGAAGTCACCGAGCGACGCGATGCCGACCGCGCCCAGCAGCGCGCCCATCCCGTTCACCCCCACGATCAGCCCCAGCCCCGCCGCGCCGACGTCGAACACCTCCTCGGCGAACACGGGGAGGAAGCCGAGGATCACCGGCCACGCGAAGGTGTTCGCGAGCACGGTCACCACCAGCAGCGCGCGCAGCGCGCGGCTCGCCAGCGCGTGCCGGAAGGCCTGCGCGATCTCGCCCATCACCACGATGGCGCTCGCCGCGCCCCCTCGACGCTCGTCGTCGAGACGGATGAGCGCCCAGCACGCCGGGATGTACCACGCGGCGCTGAACCACAGCGCGACGTCCGCGCCGTAGCGCGCGATGAGCCCGCCCGCGATCGCCGGGGCGACGACGCGGCTGCCGAGCATCCCCACGGCGTTGACCGCGTTCGCGCTCGATACGCGGCGCTCGCCGACGAGGTCGATCGTGAGCGTGAAGCGGACCGGCTGCAGCGGCGCCATCATGACGCCGACCAGCGCGCCGGCCACGAGGACGTGCCAGTACTCGGCGAGGTCGAGCATCACGAGCGCCGCGATCGCCACGCCCGCCAGCAGCGCCACGAGCTGCGAGCCGATCAGCAGCCGCGGGCGGTGCATGCGGTCGGCGAGGAGGCCGCCGACCGGCCCGAGCAGCATCGGCGCGAACCCGGTGGCGGCCGCAGCCGACACGGCGAGCTCGGAGCCCGTGAGGTCGAATGCGAGCCAGGCGAGCACGACGGTCTGCGCCCACCACGCGCTGGAGGCGTAGAGCGTGCTCCACCACAGCGCGCGGAATGCGGGGTAGTCGCGCAGCGGTGTGACCACGTTGGCGATGGGCGACGAGCCGTCCCCGCCCACGTCGATAGCGGCAGTTGATCCCTCGTAGCGCACGACGGCCAGTATGCGATGCTTCCCGGTGGGTGTCCGATCGCGCCGACGCGGGATGAATGGAGCAGCACGATGGAACACGGCTACACCGAGGTACAGGGCCTGCGCATGCACTACCGCGAGTGGGGCGACCCCGCCCACCCGGACCTGCTGCTCGTCCACGGCTGGACCGGGCATGGCGGCAACTGGGAGACCGTCGTCGCGGCCTTCGAGGACCGCTACCACATCATCGCGCCCGACAACCGCGGCCACGGCGAGACCGACAAGCCGCAGACCGGCTACCACCTGCGCGACTTCGTCACCGACCTCGTCGAGCTGATCGACAACCTCAAGCTCGACCGCCCGGCGTACGTCGGGCACTCGTGGGGCGGGAACATCGGCACGATGATGGCTGCGACGCACCCCGAGGCGATCTCGCGTGCGTTCCTGGAGGACCCGGTCTACTGGAAGATGGTCAACGCCTTCGTGACCAGCCTGCGCCAGGCGATGGCCCGCCACGAGCGCCCCGCGGCCGAGATCCGCGCCGAGGGCGAGGCGGACGGCCTCTCGCCGGAGGAGATCGACGCCGCGGTCTACGCCCACCACCACTTCTCGCCGCACGCGGTGACGCGCCTGCTCACCGACAACCGCGACTGGGCGTTCAACTGCGAGGACCACATGCGCCGCGTCGCCGTGCCGACGCTCGTGCTCGTCGGCGACATCGACGCCGGCGGCTACATGCTGCCCGAGGAGCTGGACTACTACCGCACGATCGCCTCGCCGGACCTCTCGTTCCGGCTGTGGCCGGACGTGGGCCACATGATGCGGGGGACGCTGCCGGAGCAGTACAACGAGGAGCTCGCGGCGTTCCTGGCGGGGTAGCGGGGATCGAGGTCGGCTGAGCCGTGCGGCGGGGCTCCGGCTCAGCCTTGCTGTCCTTGTAGATACGAAATGTAGCGCTCCGCGGATTCGCGGACGGCCGCCTTGCCGCCCTCGATCACGTCGCGGTCCCACCACCCGCCGTAGATGCGGTCGAACGCGTACGGCTCCACCGACGCGACGATGGCGCGGACCGTCTCCGGCGAGGTCGGGATGAGGTTCGGGTAGCTGTACATGAAGCTCACGTAGCGGCGGTCCGGGACGACCGTGATCGAGTCGCCGACGAGGAGCGCGCCCCGGCCCTCGGCGCCCGCGGCCCAGTGCAACACGGCGCTGCCGGCGAAGTGCCCGCCCGTGCGGATGAGCGTCACCCCCGGCACCGCCTCGAGGGGCTCTCCGTCCCAGTACTCGATGACCGGGTCGGGGCGCGTCACGAAGTCGCTGTCGTGCTCCGGGACGTATATCGGGCAGCCGCCGAAGGCGTGGCTCCAGCTCACCATCGCGTCGTAGAAGTGGGGGTGCGAGAGGGTGATCGCATCGAGACCTCCGCGCGCCTCGATGGCCGCGCGGGCGTCGTCGTCGAGCAGGCTCACGCAGTCGTACAGCACGTTGCCGGCGTCGGTCTGCACGAGCAGCGCGCGCTGGCCGATGCTGAACGCCGGCGCGATGCCGATGCCGGTCAGGCCTGGTTCGAGGTCGCGCACGTCGTTGCGGTGGCCCTGCGCGAGTAGCTCGTCGCGCGTGGTCCACTCCTGCCCGCCCCAGCCGACGTACTGGCGGTCGTCCTCGCAGATCACGCAATGCGCCGGCGGCTGCGGGGTGTCGGCGTACTCGACCCCGCAGGTGCGGCAGATCCACAGCGTCACGCGGCGCCTCCCGCTCCCGGCGGGCCGCCCGCCTGCCGGGGGCCTCGGCGCCAGCGCAGCACCGACGTGACGAACAGCGAGAGCAGCGCGACGATGAGCGCGCCGAAGACCGCCGAGGCGAAGCCGTCGACGCGGAAGCCGAGGCCGAGCTGCCCCGCGATCCACGCCGTCAGCGCCAGCATGAGCGCGTTGATGACCACGATGAACAGCCCGAACGTCAGCAGGATCACGCACGCCGAGGCACAGAACGCCAGCGGCCGCACCAGCGTGTTCACGAGCGCGAAGAGCGCCGTCGCCGCGACGAGCGAGGGCACGTCGTCGATCTGGATGCCGGGCACGATGATGGCCGCGAGCCACAGCCCGACGGCGTTGACGACCAGCCGCAGCAGCAGCTCCCACAGCTCCGGCTGTCTTCGCTCGGGCGTCCCGCCGCCGGCTACCACCATGCGCATCTCCGCGCCCTGCCTAGACCTCGGCGATCTCGACGGCGCGGCCCTCGGACCAGCTCCGCCATGTGCCCTCGATGACCTGCATGTACTGCACGCCGTCGGCGAAGTTCGTGAGCTCGACCGGCGCACCCTCGCGGATCGAGTCGATGAAGTCCGCCTCGACGCGCCACGAGCCGTCGGTGCCGGGGTCCGGGTCGAGCGGCCGCGGCTCCTCGCCGCGCGGGGCAAGCTCGAGGCGGTCGCCGTCGGCCCACCAGTGCAGGGTCGCGTCCGTGCCGTGGATGGCGATGCCGTTCGCCACGCGAGGTGCGTCCGTGACCGCGCTCACGACGTACGTCGCCCGTGCGCCACTGGCGAGGCGCGCGAAGACGCCGAGGCTGTCGGGGATCTCGATCGCGTAGTCCTCGCCGGTCTCCTCGTTACGTCGAGTCGTGGTGAACGTCGTCGCGTCCGCCAGCACGCGCTCGGTGGGACCGAGCCAGCGCTGCACGATCTCGGCGACGATGCCGAACTCCATGGCATTGAACCCCGAGTACTCGCTGTGCTCGCGCCAGTGCAGCGGCCGCGAGGGGTTCAGCGCACCCCCGGCGAGCCGTGTCACGTGCACCTCGCGCAGCTCGCCGAGCGCGCCTTCGTCGAGGAGCCGCCGGACGGTGCGCCAGCTCCGGAAGTCCCACGGCGCGGGGACCAGCTGCGCGACGAGGTCCGGCCGCGCCTGCGACGCGATGAGCATCGCCCGCGCGCCGGCGACACCCGTCGACATGCGCGCCTCGCACAGCACGTGCTTGCCCGCGTTGAGCCCTCGCACGGTGAACTCGCTGTGGCGGTACGGCCACGTGCCGACGCAGATCGCGTCGATGCTGTCGTCCGAGTAGATCTCGTCGGGGTCCGTGACGACCTTCGGGATGCCGAAGTCGTCGGCGACGCGCTGCCCGCTCTCCATCGAGCGGTTGCAGACGGCGACCACCTCGACGCCCTCGATGGCCTGGAAGCCGGGGATGTGGAGGAGGCGCGTGTTCGCGCCCGCCCCGATCAGGCCGACGCGGATGGGTTGGTCGCTCATCGGATGCTCCTCCCGGCAGCAGGCCGTGGTCGCGCGCCTGCTGCTGCCACGGTAGCGGGCGCGATCGTCAGCGGCAGCCCCCGACGCCCGGCCTGCGCGCCCGTCCCCGCGCGACGCAGCGCATGGGCCGCGATGCGGGCGATAATCGAGGCGGCTGGGAGCCCGGCATGCACATCGCTCGTCTCGCGCTCACGAACGTCCGCACGTTCCGGCGGCTCGACGCCCCGCTCGAGCCCGGCATCAGCGTGGTCACGGGGCCGAACGGCGCCGGCAAGACCAACCTCATCGAGGCCATCGCGCTGCTCGCCACCACCCGCAGCGGGCGCGCGGGCGCGGACGCCGAGGTGATCGCGCAGGACGCGCTGCGGGAGGAGCCGCTGCCGGCGGCGACCCTCCACGCCGAGGTCGTCACGGCCGCCGAGCCGGTCACCGTCGAGATCGTCGTGAGCAGCCAGGAAGTGCGCGGGCGCGAGGCCGCCGAGGATGGCAGGCTCCCCCCGACCAGCCGACGCTTCCGCGTCGACGGCGCGCCGCGGCGGGCGTCCGACCTCATCGGGCATCTGCGCGTCGTGATGTTCTCGGCGGCGGACCTGCAGATCATCGACGGCTCACCGGCGCGGCGACGGCGCTACCTCGACATCACCATCTCGCAGCTCGACCGCGAGTACGTGCGGGCGCTGCAGCGCTACCAGCGAGTGTTGCAGCAGCGCAACAGCCTGCTGCGCAGCCTGCAGGAGCGCCGCGCCCGCCCCGGCGACGAGCTCGCGTTCTGGGACCAGGAGCTGGCCACGTCCGGTGCCGTCGTGCTGCACGGGCGCGCGCTGGCCGTGCGCGCACTCGCCGAGGGCGCGGCGCAGCACTACGCAGACCTCGCGCCTGGCGTGGAGCCGCTGGCCGTCTGCTACGAGCCGGCGCTCCCCGACCCCGCCGCGGCGGCGGTGCTCGAAGCCGGGAGCGTCGAGGGCGTCGAGGCGACGTTCCGCGAGGTGATCGAGGCGCGGCGTCGCGACGACCTCGTCGCCGGGATGACGCGCAGCGGGCCGCACCGCGACAACATGCGCTTCGAGATCGCGGGCAACGACGCCGCCGCGTTCGCCTCGCGCGGCCAGCAGCGCACGGCGGGGCTGGCGCTGCGTCTGGCCGAGGTCGCGCTCTCCCTCGACCGCACTGGCGACGCGCCGGTCCTGCTCCTCGACGACATCCTCTCGGAGCTGGACGAGGAGCGCCGCGAGCGCGTGCTCGCGGCCGCGTACGGCGTCGACCAGGTCGTCATCACCTCGGCCGACGCGGACCGCCCGAGCGCCGAGGACCTCCCCGGCGCGCGGCGCTTCCGCATCGAGGACGGCGAGCTGCGCCCCGCCGGGTAAGGGGCGCGCGCTACCGATCCACCTCGTAGGTGAGCAGCGGGTTCAGATCCGGGGCGAGCAGCACGGTGAGTGCGCGCGGTTCGACAGTGATCGTGACGGGGGTCTCGCCGATGTACTCGCCGTCCGCCTGCACCGGCAGCGGGCCCTCGGGCGCGATGTGGACGCGGGCCCCCTGCGTGTAGTCGATGGCGCCGCCCGAGCGGCGGTCGAGCCCGCCCCGGAGCGCGCGCGCGACGAGCGCGAGCCGGCCGACGCGGCGCCGGCCGGAGAACGTGACGACGTCGAGGGCTCCGTCGTCGGCGAGCGCGCCGGCGGTGAGACGCACGAGCCCGCCGTAGAGACGCGTGTTGCCGACAACGGCGAAGTAGAGGTCGCGCTCCGCGCCGACGCCGTCCACGTCGATGACCGTGGGGGTCGACGCGGCCCGGGCGCCGAGGACGAGCCCGGTCGCGGCGTACACGAGCCCACCCGCGAGCCTTTTCGCGCGCCCGCCGGCGCCGACGCGGCGCACCACCTCGGCGTCGAGGCCCGCACTGCACATCAGCAGGAAGCGCCGGGACGAGCCGTCCTCGAAGGTCATGCGACCGACGTCGATGCGGGCGGTGCGTGCGCGCAGGAGGAAGGTCAGCGCGCGCCGCGCGCCACGGGGCACGCCGGCCTCGTTCGCCCACACGTTGGCGGTGCCCGCCGGGACGACGCCCAGCGCCGTCGCGGTCCCGGCGAGGGCCTGGACGGCCTCGTGCACGGTCCCGTCGCCGCCGACGGCGATGACCGCGTTGTAGCCGCGCGCTGCTGCCTCCGCGGCGATCCGGGTCGCGTCACCGGGGCCGGTCGTGGACTCGACGTCCACGCGCCAACGGCGCTCGACGAGCGGTTCCGCGGCCTTGCGAAGCGCGTCCTCGGAGGGCGCGCGGCGGGCGTTGGGATTGAGCAGCAGCAGGACCGTACCGGGTACCATCGGGCGATGCTAGCCGGATGAGGCACGCGGCGACTACCTGTGCGAGGCTATAGCGCGCCGTGTCGTTATGATGGGCTACTGAACCGAACGTTAACGCACACTGGGAGCACGCCGTGGACATCGAGCGGATCGATCGCATCGGGATGGTCGTAGCGCAGCTCGAGCCCCAGGTCGAGCTGCTCGAGGGCCTCTTCGGCTTCACCACCACCCAGCGTACGCGCGACGACGTGCTCGGCGTCGAACGAGTGCAGATGGCGGTGCCCGGCGTGTCGGACATCGACTGGGAGGTCTCCGCGCCGACGCGTCCCGACTCCTACCTCCAGAGCTTCATCGACGGCCCGCTCGGGCCGGGGCTGCAGTACGTCCTGCTCCACGTGCGCGATCTCTCCGCCGCGGTCAACGACCTGCGCGGCCTCGGCATCGAGCCGTGGAGCGAGCAGCAGGGCACGGCCGAGCAGCCGGTCGAGGAGATCCTGATTCACCCCTGGCGCGGCGGGCACGGCTTCCAGTTCCGCTTCCGCAGCGCCAACGGCGCCGCGCCGCGCATGGGGCCGCCCCCCGCGCGCGAGGGCGCCATGGGCATCGTCGCCGTCAACCACCTCTCGCACGCGCACGGCAACCGCGACGAGCTCGCGGGCTGGTACGGCAGCGTCTTCGGCATGCAGAGCTTCTACCGCTCCGACGACCCCGGCCGCGAGTTCGTGACCGAGGTGATGGAGACGCCCACGCGGCAGATGCGCTGGGAGGTCATCCAGCCGCTCGGCGACCCCTCGTTCATCGCGGCCTTCCTGGAGCGCCGCGGCCCGACGATCCACCACATCACCTTCGAGGTGGCCGACTGGGAGGCCGCCGTCGCGGCCTGCGCAGCCCGCGGCATCCGCCCCTTCGGCGAGCGCGAGGGCGTGACGGACGGCGCGCGCTGGATCGAGGGCTTCATCCACCCCCGCCAGACCGGCGGGATGCTGGTGCAGTTCTTCTGGCAGGAACGCCCCGGCGTCTGGGTCTAGTACCCGCAACCCGAGCCCACGGCCAGCGCCCGGGGCGGCGGCTCCTCGGTACGGTCTACCCGCAGCCGGGCAGGCCGAGTTCCGCGAGATCGTTCCTCGCAATGTCTTGCAAGGTGCCGGCACGCACCCCGGAACCCGCTGTGGGACAGGCTGAGCAAGAGCGCTGTCTTCCGGGCCGTTCGGGCGCCAACGCCGCCGCGGAGCGCCGACCGTCAATGGCTGGTTCACGGCGGCATTCCACGAACGCTGCCGCCTCCTCTGTCAGAGACGCCCACGCGGGGCGCAGTCGCAGATCGTCGATCGGGAGACGGCGCGGTCACCTCGGAACGGCCCCATCCCCATGACGAGCAGCCGCATGACAGCTCACGCCCTCCGTGCGGCCGGGCTACGTCGATCACCCGACCGCACTCTTCCCGGTCTCCGGCGCCGACAGGGTCTCCACGACGGTCCGTTGCCGAAGTAGCCCCCGGTCGCTACCTTCGAGTCATGAGGTCGGTCGGCATCAAGGTCCTGAACAGCAAGCTGAGCGAATACGTGCGGCTCGCCGCATCCGGCGAGACGATCCTGGTGACGGACCGCGACCGGGTGGTGGCCGAACTCGGTCCGCTCCGGGAGACCCGCAGTCCCGTCCTCGCCGACGCCTTCCTGGCCGATGCCGTGCGCTCTGGCGTGGTGACGCCGCCCGCGCTGGGTGCCTCCGGCCCGCCACCGGCGCCGCCGGCGGTCGCCCGCCTGGAGGAGGTGCTGGCGGACCTGGATGCGAGCCGGAGCGACCGCTGATCTACCTCGATACGTCGGTAGCACTCGCGCATCTGCTGGCCGAGGATCGCAGTCCGCCGGAGACGCTGTGGGACGAGATCCTGGTCTCGAGCCGGCTCCTGGAGCACGAGCTGTGGACGGCGCTGCACCGGCGCGGCCTCTCCGAGTCACACGGCGATGCCGTGCGCCTGCTACTGGGGCGGATCGCGATGCTGGAGCTTGCGCCAGCGGTGCTCGCGAGGGCACTGGACGCCTTTCCCGGCCCCACCCGGCTTCGGACGCTTGATGCGCTGCACCTCGCGTCGTGCGTCTACCTGGCCGACCACGGCCAGGCAGTCTCGCTTGCGAGCTACGACCGCCGGATGAACGCCGTGGCCGATGCGATAGACATCCCCCTGTTCGACCTGTCGCGGCCGTAACCGCACCGCTCAGGCGACGCGCGGCAGACGAACAGGGTCGGGGCTATAGACGACACGGCCGATCGACGACCAGTGCGCGAACCTCCCCTGCCGCGCGCGGCAACCCGGCGTCGTGTCGCGCCACGAGCGCTTCGAGGCGGTCGGACGCGCCCTCCCACACCACTCGGAACCCGTCATCACCTCGTCGAACACGAGCAGCGCACCGTGCGCGGCTTCGGCCATGCGCTCCCCGGCAAGCGATACGGCCCGTCGGGCTGTCATTGACCCGCGCCGTGCTGCTCCATAGGGTGTAACCGCGCCAGGCAGACTCCCCGAACGCATGCAGCCACGCGCGAGGAGCACGGATTGCTGCAGTTCGCGCTGGCGATGGCGAGGCAGGTCCTCGGCGCCCTGCGGGATCTGCTGCCCATCATTGCCGTCATTGCCTTCTTCCAGATCGTCGTGCTGCAACAGCCTTTCCCGGACATCGCCAGCGTGCTAGTCGGGCTGGTCTGCGTCGTGCTGGGGCTCGCGCTCTTCGTGCAGGGACTGGAGAGCGGGCTGTTCCCGCTGGGCGAGGCGCTGGCGCAGGGGATGGCGCGCAAGGGAAGCTCCGCGGCGCTGCTGGCGCTGGCCTTTTGCCTCGGCTTCGGCACCACGGTGGCGGAGCCGGCGCTGATCGCCGTGGCGGCCGAGGCGGCCGACGTGGCCGGGCAGGCCGGCTTCATCGGCGGCAGCCAGGCCGCGAAGAACCAGTACGCCCTCGAGCTGCGCGTGGTGGTGGCCGTCGCCGTCGGCCTCGCCATCGTGCTGGGGGTGCTGCGGATCCTGAAGGGGTGGCCCATCCACCACTTCATCATCGCGGGCTACGTGCTGGTGATGGTAATGACCCTCTTCGCGCCCGAGGAGATCGTGGGGGTGGCCTACGACTCCGGCGGGGTGACGACCAGCACGATCACGGTGCCGCTGATCACCGCACTGGGCGTGGGCCTCGCCTCCAGCATCCGGGGACGCAACCCGATGCTCGACGGCTTCGGGCTGATCGCCTTCGCCAGCCTCACGCCGATGATCTGCGTGCTCGGCTACGGGATGGTGGCGTGATGCGGGAGTCGCTCAGGCACTTCGGCGAAGCACTGCTGGAGACGCTGCGCGACGGCGACGTGGTGCTGGAGCCGCTCGCGCTCTTCGGCGAGACCCTGCTGTACACGCTGCGCGACGTGACGCCGATCGTGGTCATCCTGCTGGTGTTCCAACTCGGCGTGCTGCGGCGAGGGCTCCCCAACCTCCGTGGGATCGCCACCGGCTCGGTCATGGTGCTGCTGGGGTTGGCGCTGTTCCTGATCGGGCTGGAGCAGGCGCTGTTCCCCATCGGCGAGACGATGGCGTGGCAACTCACGGAGACGGCGGGGACGCTCCGAGGAGCGGTGAGGTGGGAGGACTACTGGCTGGTCTACGTCTTCGCGGCGGCCGTCGGCTTCGCGACGACGGTGGCCGAGCCCTCGCTGATCGCCGTGGGGCTGAAGGCCCAGGAGGTATCGGGCGGCGCGGTGAGCGCGTGGGGGCTGCGCATCGCCGTGGCGGTCGGCGTGGCCGTCGGGGTGTCGCTGGGGTGCTTCCGCATCGTGACGGGCACGCCGCTGCCGTGGTACATCGTGGCCGCCTACGTCGTGGTCATCGTGCAGACGTACCTGAGCAGCCGCACCATCATCCCGCTGGCCTACGACAGCGGGGGCGTCACCACCTCGACGGTCACGGTGCCAGTGGTGGCGGCCCTGGGGCTGGGCCTCGCCGCGAACGTCCCGGGGCGCAGCCCGCTGATCGACGGCTTTGGGCTGATCGCCTTCGCCAGTGTATTCCCCATCATGTCGGTATTAGGCTATGCCATCACCGCCGATCGGGTGGAGCGCTGGCGCAAGCGGAGAGAGCGTCAGGAGGTCGAGCTATGAAGATGGCGCTGGTCGTCGCGCTGGTGAGCGACGATAAGACGAGCCAGATCATCGACGCGGCTCGCGCCGGCGGTGCGACGGGTGACACCATCATCAGCAGCGTCCGCGGCGAGGGACTGAACCCGGGCAAGACCTTCCTCGGGTTGGACCTGGCGTCGAGGCGCGACATGGTGCTCTTCCTGGTGGCTGAGCCGCGCGCGCGCGACATCCTGGAGCGCATCGCGGCCGCCGCCGGCATGGACCGCGAGCACGGCGCCGGCGTCGCCTTCCAGATCACCATCGAAGACGCCGTCGGCCTCTCGACGCAGTTGCCCACGCTGATGGAGGAATTGGAAGGCGCCGTATGAACGACCAGGGCGACGACCGGGCAATCCGGGTCTCCGACATCATGGGCGCCGAGGTGCACACCATCGACGGACTCGCGACCGTCGCCGAGGCGATGGCGACGATGCGGCGCCTGCAGATCAGCTCGCTGGTGGTCAACCGCCGCGACGACGACGACGAGCTGGGCCTGGTCACGGTGAGCGACCTGGCGCGCGAGGTGGTCACGCGCGACCGTGCCCCGGACCGGGTCAACGTCTACGAGATCATGTCGAAGCCGGCGCTGACGGTGCGCTCGGGCATGCTCGCGCGCTACGCGGTGCGGCTGCTGGTGCAGTTCGGCGTCTCTCGCGCGCTGGTGGTCGACGACGCCGGGGAGCCGTGCGGGCTGGTCACGCTGCGCGACCTGGTGCTCGGGCTGACCCCGGAGTAGCCGCCGCGCCCGCTCCTCGTACGTCCCGTGGTACGGGCGCGAGTGGCGCGCTCGGTCAGGCGCTGCGGCCGATGTGCTGACGCTTGTGCTGCACGTAGTCGACGAGGATGTACTCGCCGAGCTTGTCGGGCGTGGTGAAGAAGACGCGGCCCCCGTTGATCTTCGCGAGGTTGTTCACGAACTCCTTCAGGTAGTAGTTGCGATCCAGCATGAAGGTGTTGATCGTGATGCCTTCACGGGTGCAGCGCCGCACCTCCTTGAGGGTCTCGCGGATCGTCGTCGGACTCGGCGGGTACGAGAACTGTGAGCGGCCGCGTTCGAGGTGCGCCGTCGGCTCACCGTCGGAGATCATGATGATCTGCCGCGTCCCGCCGGTGTGCTTCGCGAGCAGCCGCCGCGCCAGCATCAGCGCGTGGTGCATGTTCGTGCCCAGCACCGACTCGTCCCAGCGCACGTACGGCAGCTCGGAGATCTCGAGCTCCCGCGCGTACGCGGAGAAGCCGAGGATGTAGAGCTGGTCACGCGGGTACTGCGCCTTGATCAGGTTGTGCAGCGCGAGCGCCACCTTCTTCGCCGACTGGAACGAGCCGCGCAGCGCCATCGACCACGAGAGGTCGACCATCACCGCGGTCGCGGTCTGCGTGAGCAGCTCCGAGCGGAACACCTCGAAGTCGTCGGGCATGAGGCGCACGGGCGTCTGCGGCCCCTCGCGCTCGACGGCGTTCATCAACGTGCGGCCCATGTCGAGGTGGAACGGGTCGCCGAACTCGTACTCCTTGGAGTCGTCGATGCGCTCGCCATGGCGGCCGGACTCGGGCACGGGGTGGTTGCCGATGCCCTGGCGCTTGAGCTGCGCGTAGATCTCGGCGAGCGCGCGCTGGCCGATCATCCGCGTCCCGCGCGGGGTCAGCTCCCAGGTGTCGCCCTCGCGGCGGATGTAGCCCGCCTGCTCGAGGATGTCGAGCAGGTCGCCGAGCTGGTCGATGGCGTCGGACGCCTCGTCGCCGAGCAGCTCGCGCAACTGGTCGAGGTCGATGCCGTCGAGCTCGCCGTCGTACTGCGCGCGCTCGAGCTGGCGCTCCAGCGAGTCGATGTCCTGCATCTCGGACATGAGCTGCATCGCGGCCTGGAGGTCGATCTCCTCGTCGCCGCGGAAGGGGTAGGCGGGAGCGCGCTCGGCGCCGGG
>DAOULE010000026.1:0-10179 GCA_034420575.1 Dehalococcoidia bacterium | reverse complement strand
CGTGCGGCAGCAGGAGCCGCACGGAGTCCTCGCCGACGTAGTTCAGGACCACGTCCCACAGGTCGGGCAACTCCGTGTCGGCGTGCCCCGCGCCGACCGCGATACCACCCAGGCCGTAGCGGCGCGCGAGATCGAGGCGGAAGGCGGTTGAGTAGCGGTTCTCGATCCAGATCGTGCGCGGGCCGCCGCGCGCTTCGTAGGCAAAGGTGACGATGCGCGCCTCGTTGTCCCAGTAGAGCCCGCTGTTCCCGGCGTCACGGTCGAGGTTGATGGCTGCGACGGAGACCAACTCGCCGGGCCCGACGCTCCCGCCGGCGCGGCTCTCCACCGTGCTCGCGAGCGACAGGGCTTCGTGGAGCGTCAGGAAGCTGATCCCCTCGGCCGAACGCTCCCGCGAGCGACGGTCGATCACGAGCGAGACGCGAGCGAGGTCGGTGCCGGCAGCGCGCTGCGCGGTGAGCGCCGCCCCGACCTCGTCGTAGAACAGGCTGTGGTTCGTCGGCGGCATCAGCCACAGCTCCGTGGCCGTGGTGAGCGCGTCCCAGTCGTAGGCGCCGAAGTCGGTGCCCGAGGGCGTCGGGACGGCCACGACGAGGCCGAGCCCGCGCTCCCCGGCGGCCTCGGCGAGCGTGGCGACGAAGTCGCTGAACGCCTGCCGGCGAGCGCTGTCGAGCACCAGGTACTCGAGGTGCAGCCCGTCGGCGCCGACCGCATCGGCGGCGTTGATGAGCGCGTCGACGTGGTTCTCCGCGATGTCGGGCATGGCGAAGATCGCGTCGATGGCGGCAGCGTCGGAGGAATCGGCAAGGTAGACGCCCAGGTAGACGTCGGCACGGCTCGTGGCGGCCCGGGCCGCGCGCAGGGCGCCGCCCGGCACGTCGACGTCGCCCAGGCGCTCACCGCCGGATGGGGTGGCGGCGCGCACGCTCACGATGCCGGCGGCGGCGAGCGCCGTGCCGTCGGGCGTCTCGCCCGGCGCCACGATCAGCGCGAGCGACCGCGCGAACGAGGTGCGGGCGAGCACGGCGATGTTCGCCGGCACCCGGTCGACCTGGCCCTGGGCGGCGTTGCCGTCGTCGATCAGCGAGATCGAGGCCAGGCGCCTCCAGTCGCCGTCCTCGTAGGTGTAGAAGCCGAGGTGCTCGCCCTCGCCGGCCCGCTGGTCCAGCCGCACGGTGAGCGCGGCGGGGCCGGTGAAGTCGCCCGCGGTGGTGATGTCGTAGAGCGCGCTCCGCGCGGCCAGGCTGGCGGGCAGCTCCGGCAGGTCGTCGCGGGCCGTCGTGCTGATGCCGGGCGTCGAGTCGCCCTCGTCGCCACCACGGTCGAGCAGCGAGATGGGCGGCAGGAGCAGCGCCGCGAGGATGACGCCGACCACGGCGATGACGCCGACCACACGCAGCAGCCCGCGGTCCCCTTCCTCGTCCTCGTAGCTGTCGTAGAGGTCGTATCCGAACTCGCCCTCGTCGGCGTCGATGGCCTCGAACGGGTCGGGATCGGGGCGGGAACGCGGGTCTTGATCCGACATGGCTTACTCCAGCCTTGGCGTCACGGGGATGACGATCTGCCGGCCGCCCCGGAGCACGGTCAGTTCGGCGACCTGTCCGGGGACGAGCACCTTCAACCGGTTCACAAATGGATTCGCGAGGTCCACGGGCATGGCGTTGACAGCGACGATCAGGTCGCCCGCCTGCACCCCCGCGGCCTCGGCGGAGCTGCCGCGCTCGACGCTGGTCACCAGCGCGCCGGCCAGGCGCGGCAGGCCCTCGGCCTCGGCCAGCTCCGGGGTCATCTCGATGTGGTGGACGAACGGGTACTCGATGCCGAGCCGTGGCCGGGGATGCACGCCCAGCGTGATGATGTTCTGGAGGATCGGCCGCAGGCTGTTCGAGGACTGGGAGAACGCCACTCCCTCCACGGACATGCCCGTCGGCGTCTCGCGTACGGCGGTCGTCAGCAGCCCGACGAGCTCGCCGGAGGCGTTGATCAGCGCCCCGCCGGAGTCCCCGAGGTTCACCGCCGCGTCGGTCTGCACCAGGTCCTCGAGGACGACGCCGTTGCGCACCCAGGACTGCTCGAGGCCGGAGACGACGCCGACCTTGACGGAGTTGCCGGTCGTGAACCCCGCACCGGCGACGGCGATCACGGGCTGCCCGAGGCGGAGCGCGGCCGAGTCGCCGAGGGGCAGCGTACGCAGGCCCTGGCTCGGGATCGCGAGCACGGCGAAGTCGCTGTACGGAGCGTCGTGCGAGACGAGCCGGGCGGGCCGCTCCTCGCCGGTGCTGAGCACGACGCTGAGCTCGGAGGCGCCGGCGACGACGTGGAAGTTCGTGATCACGTAGCCGCCGGCGTCGACCACGACGCCCGAGCCGAGGCTGCGCTGTTGCGACATCTGCCCGCTCGCGTCGCGTCTGGCGGCTGTGTCGGCCACGACGGTCACCACCGCCTGGAGCGCGCGGTGTATGGCGGCGTCGAGGTCTGAAGTGGGGGCGGGAGTGGGCGGGGGCGTCTCGGTGGCGACCGGGGTCGTCGCCGTCTCCGGTGGCTGCGGGGCGCCGTCGTCGAGCACGAGCACGGCGACGCCGCCCGCGACACCGCCGACCGCGCCCGCGGTCACGGCGATGATCAGCGCGACGAGCACCGCGCCGGAACTCCGGCCCTGCACTGGAGAGGGATTCGGCGAGACGATGGTTGCGTGTGCCCCCGGCCCGGGCCCCTGACGTCCCGGTACCCCGCCGGACGAGAACCCATTATGTGCTAACACGCTCTCGCAGGCCAGTGGTCGCGGAGATGCCAGAGTGCGGCAGTCCGTTGCAACGGGCAGGGGCGAGCGTTAACATAGACATAAGTTCTAGACGTACGCGGTCCGTGTCGGCGGGGGCCATCGCCCCGACTGGTCTCGGCCCCTCCCGCCGGCTGCCGACGCGGCCGGCGGTCATGTTGCGACGGGGCGATCGGACGGCGCGGGGTGTTGTGGGAGTCTCGATGATGGAAGAGCACGTACTCCTTACACAGGAAGGCATCGAACGCCTCAAGCAGGAGCTGCATGAGCTGCGCACGAGCGGTCGCGCGGAGGTGGCGGAGGCCATCCACGAGGCGCAGGAGCTCGGCACCGCGCAGATCGACGGCCAGTACGAGGACGCCAAGAACCGCCAGGCGTTCCTGGAGGGCCGCATCCTCGAGATCGAGGCCATGCTCGAGCGCGCCGAGGTGATCGACGAGGAAGCCGCGCACCGCTCGCGCGAGGTACGGATCGGCTCGTCCGTGACGGTGAAGATGCCGAGCGGGGCGGAGCAGGAGTTCCAGCTCGTCGGGCCGGCCGAGGCGAACCCCTCGGAGGGCCGGATCAGCCACGAGTCGCCCGTGGGGCGGGCGTTGCTCGGCAAGAAGCGTAATGACAAAGTGGACGTGAGCACGCCCGGTGGCGATGCCACCATGACCGTGCTCAAGGTCCGCTAGCGACCGTCCGCGGATCCCCGCCGGGCACGGCGGGCGCACATCGGTCGGACGCTCCCCACAACCCGCCGCCCGCCAGGCGCAGCCCCGAGGTAGCCACATGCCCAGCGAGCAGGAGCTGGTCGAACAGCGCCGCGAGAAGCGCGAGACGCTCCTCGCCGCCGGCGATCCATACCCTGCCACCATCGGCCGCACCCACGAGATCGCGAAGGCGCGCGCGCTCTTCGAGCGCAACGAAGGCGAGGGCCTCGAGGAGACCCGGCGCGCGCTCACCGTCGCCGGACGCGTCCTCGCGATCCGCGACATGGGGCGCGCCGCGTTCGTCGACGTGCGCGACGGCAGTGGCTCCGTGCAGCTGCACCTGCGTCGCAACGTGCTCGGCGAGGACTTCGCGCTGCTGCCGCTCGTCGACCTCGGTGACTTCGTCGAGGCGCGCGGGCGGCTGTTCCGCACGCGCCACGGCGAGGTCACGGTCGCGGTGCGCGGCTGGCGCGTGATCGCCAAGGCGCTGCGGCCGCCGCCCGAGAAGTGGCATGGCCTCAGCGACGTGGAGACGCGCTACCGCCAGCGCGAGCTCGACCTGATCGCCAACGAGCGGTCGCGTGAGATCGCCCGGACGCGGGCGCGCGTCGTGGCGTCGGTGCGGCGGTTCTTCGAAGGCCGCGGCTTCATGGAGGTGGAGACGCCGGTGCTGCAGGACCGCGCGGGCGGCGCGGCTGCCCGGCCGTTCGCGACGCACCACAACGCCCTCGACCGCCAGCTCGCGCTGCGGATCGCCTTGGAGCTGCACCTCAAGCGGCTCATGATCGGCGGGTTCGACAAGGTCTACGAGATCGGCCGCGTCTTCCGGAACGAGGGCATCTCGCACCGCCACAACCCCGAGTTCACGCTCCTCGAGTCCTACGAGGCCTACGCCGACTACCACGACGTGGCGGCGATGGTCGAAGCCCTGATCCGCACCGTCGTGCGCGACGTCACGGGCTCGCTCGGCGTGCAGCACGGCGAGGAGGTCGTGGACCTCGGCGGTGAGTGGCGGCGCACCACGTACCGCGAGGCGCTGCTGGAGCACACCGGCATCGACTACCTCCAGCACCCGGAGCCCGAGCAGATGCGCACGCTGGCGCGCGACCGCGGCGTCGCGGTCGACGAGGGCACCTCGTGGGGCACGGCGCTGGACGGGCTGATGGCGGCGTACGTCGAGCCGCACCTGGTGCAGCCGACGTTCATCTTCGACTACCCCGCGGAGCTCTCCCCGCTTGCCAAGCGCAAGCGCGACGACCCGCGGCTCGTCGAGCGCTTCGAGCTGTTCGCGCTCGGCTACGAGCTGGCGAACTCGTACTCGGAGCAGAACGACCCCGTCGAGCAGCGCCGCCGGCTGCAGGAGCAGACGGCAGCCGCCAGCGAGGGCGACGAGGAGGTCGAGGTCGCCGACGAGGCGTTCATCCGCGCGCTGGAGTACGGCATGCCCCCCGCGGGCGGCCTCGGCATCGGCATCGAACGGCTCGTGATGCTCGTGACCGGCGAGCACTCGATCCGCGAGGTGATCCTGTTCCCCACGATGCGCGAGCCGGGCGGCTAGCGCGTGGGCCGGCTCGTCGAGGACATCCACATCCACGCCGCCGCCGACGAGGTCTTCGCACGCATCGAGGCGACGGGGAGCTACGGCGAGTGGCTGCCGCGCTGCTTCCGTGACGTCGACGGCGACTCGGGTGGCTCGCTCGCCGCAACGCTGGCGCTGCCGCTGCGGGCGGAGGCCGTGCGGCTGGAACCCGCTCGGGTCGAGCCGCTGGTGCTGCTGCACTTCCGCTCCGCCGACGGTGGCGAGGCGTTCGACTCGCTGACGTGGAACCTCAGCGCCGAGGGGCCGCGCGAGGTGCACCTGGAGCTGCAGGCCGTCTACACACCCGCGGGCGGCTTCCCCGGCGCGGTGTTGGACGTGCTGCTGCTGCGCTCCTACCGCCGCCAGGCGCTGCGCGACGCGCTGTGGCGGCTCAAGTACGTGCTGGAGGGCAATGCCCCGCCGAGCGAGGGCGACCCCGCGTGAGCCGCGTCATCGAGGCGCTGATCTTCGACCTCGACGGCGTGCTCGTGGACTCCGAGCCCGTGCACTGGCGCGCCTCGCAGCGGCTGTTCGCGCCCCATGAGCTGACGATCGAGGACTACGAGCCGTTCGTCGGCCTCGCCATCGAGCCGTACATGGCTTGGGCGCGCGAGCACTTCGCCCTCGACGCGTCGGTCGAGGAGCTGACCGCGCGCTACTCCGAGGCCGTCACTGCGGAGATCGAGTCCGGGCCCATCCCGCCCCTCGACGGCGCGGTCGAGCTCATCGCCGCCGCCCGCCCGCGAGGGCTGCGCGTCGGGCTCGCCTCGCAGTCGATCGCGGCATGGGTGCATCCCACGCTGAGCGCCGCGGGGCTCGACGGGTCGTTCGACGTGGTCGTGACGGGCGACGATGTCGAGCATGCCAAGCCGGAGCCGCACATCTACCGGCACACCGCGCGCTTGCTCGGCGTCGCGCCGGAGGCGTGCGTGGCGGTCGAGGACTCGCCGGCCGGGGTGCAGTCGGCTGCCGCCGCCGGGATGCTTGTCGTGCAGTCGCGGCAGGCGTCGAGCGCGGCGTCGCCGCAGCGGGGCGCGCACGTGGTGGTGGGCTCGCTGCGCGACGTGGACCTCGACGCGCTGCCGGAAGCGTCGCTGGCGTCGTTTGCCCGCCCCGAGGGGTCACGCTAGGCTCACTTCGTGGAGCGTCACTTCACCGTCTCCGGCTTCCTCTCGCACGGCGGACGCACCGCCCTGCACTGGCATCGGCTCGGCCTCTGGCTGCCGCCGGGCGGGCACGTCCAGCCCAACGAGGACCCGGTCGAGGCCGTGCTGCGGGAGGTCGAGGAGGAGACGGGCGTCGTCGCAGCCGTCGTGCCGACCACGCGGCCCTACCCGCACGAGCTGCCCCGCCAGCTCCCGGCCCCGGCGACCATCGGCGTCTACGACATCGAGGAGCCCGGCAACCCGCACCAGCACATCGACTTCGTCTACTTCACCCGGCCCGCCTCCGGCGATCCGCCGGCACTGCCCGACAACGCCGAGGGCTGGCGCTGGGTCGCCGCCGAGACGCTGCGCACGCCTGGCGTCGTGCTCAACGGACCCGGGGGTCCGGCCGAGGTGCCCGAGGACGTGCGCCGCCTCGCCCTCGACGCCATCGCGGCGGTCGAGTTGCTGGCGACCGGCGTCGCCTGACGGAACGGTCGCCGTGCTCTCGATCCGCGCCATCCGCGAGCAGACCGAGGAACTCCGCACCGTCTTCGCACGCCGTGGCGTCGACGCGCCCCTCGATGCCATCGTCGAGCTCGACCGCGGACGCCGTGAGCTGCTGACCGAGGTCGAGTCGATGCGCGCCGACCGCAACCAGGCCGGGCGCGCGATCGGCCAGACTCGCGACCCCGAGGAGCGCCAGCGGCTCATCGACGAGCAGCGCGCCGTCGCGGACCGCCTCGATGCGCTGGAGGAGCGCCTGCGCGAGCAGGAGACGGAGCTGCGCGAGCGCTCGCTCGAGCTGCCGAACACGCTGCACGAGGACGTGCAGGACGGCGGCGAGGAGGCCGGCGAGGTCATCCTCGAAGGCGCGGGCAGCGCGGAGCCGACTCGCGTCGAGCCCCCGGTGCCGGTGGTCGATGCGCAGGCCCCTGAGGCTACCGAGGGCAGCCGGCCGCACTGGGAGATCGGCGAGGCGATGGGGCTCATCGACTTCGAGCGCGGGGCGAAGATCGCCGGGTCGCGCTTCTACGTGCTGCGCGGCCAGGCGGCGCGGCTGCAGCGCGCACTCATCACGTGGATGCTCGACCTGCACCGCGAGCGGGGCTTCGACGAGGTCTACGTTCCCTTCGTCGTGAAGGAGGAGATGCTCGTCGGCACCGGCCAGCTGCCGAAGTTCGGCGAGACGATGTACCACGACGCCGAAGACGACGTCTGGCTCGTCCCCACCGCCGAGGTGCCGGTCACCAACCTCTACCGCGAGGAGATCCTCGACGGCGAGGTGCTGCCGATCCGCCACGTCGCCTACACGCCGTGCTTCCGCCGCGAGCGCATGAGCGCGGGCCGCGACATCCGCGGCATCAAGCGTGGCCACCAGTTCGACAAGGTCGAGATCGTCATCTTTAGCGAGCCGGACCGCTCGTGGGACGAGCACGACCTGCTACTCAATGAGGCGCTCGAGGTGGTCCGGCGGCTCGGGCTGCGCTACCGCGTCGTGCGCCTCGCCGCGGCCGACGTCACGCAGTCCTCGGCGATGACGTACGACATCGAGGTCTGGGCGCCCGGCTCGGGGGAGTGGCTGGAGGTCTCCTCGGTCTCCAACTTCCTGGACTACCAGGCGCGGCGCGCCAACCTGCGGTATCGCGATAACGACGGGCGGGTGCAGCACATGCACACGCTCAACGGCTCCGGCATCGCGCTCCCTCGCACACTCGCCGCCGTGCTCGAGCAGTACGACCGCGGTGAGCACATCGAGGTCCCCGAGGTGCTGCGCCCCTACCTCGGCGGCACGGAGCAGATCGAGGCCGAGTCCGTCCCCTGACCCTCGGCCGGGCGGGTTGACACGCCCGTACACCCGTTCTACAGTGCAGAACACACGTACCGGACATGTGTTCTGTCCCGGTACGCGTGGCGACTGGGGGTGCGGAATGCTCTTCGGGATCATGCTCGGTCTCGTCCTGGGCGCTGCGGCAGTGCTGCTCATCGAGCAGTGGCTGCGCGGCGAACTCGTTGACTGGCCCGGCGCGCCGAGGCGGCTGGGTGGCGGGAGTCACCTCGGTGGCCGTGGCCGGGCCGCGGGTTCGCCATACGGGCGCTGGTGGTCGTAGCCCACGCGCGCATGGGACACCGAGGCTAGACTGGCCGGGTGACCACCGACGACCAACCGATGGCGTCCGCGAACCCCCGCCCGCCGAGGCTCGTGCGGCTGCTCTGGGACGCGTTCGACGAACTCGAACGCGCTGGCGAGGCGCTGCCGACGCCCGGCCAGGGCCGCGCGATCGGGCGGCTGAACGCCGGTAGCTGGATCGTCGCGCACGTCGCGCAGCAGCAGGAAGCGTATTGGTGCACCGGCGCACAGGGCCTCGATCCCGACGAGTGGCTCGCTGGCCTCGAGGTGGGATTCCGCTCCGAGCCCTCGGTCCCCGACTACCGCGAGTCGCTCGCGGCGTTCGCTCGCATCCGTGCGGCCGCGATCCCGTACCTGCGCTCGCTCCGCGACGAGGACCTCGACGCGGTCATGGAGCCGGCCGGGGGTTCGAGGCGCGGCCAGACCGTCGGCGACCTGCTGGTGCGGTCGGTCGGCCACCTCTTCGTGCACACGGGTGAGCTGGCGACCATCGCCTCGCTTGTCGGTGCGCCGGACCTCGGCGCGCCGGGGCGGCTCACGCACTCCACGGCCCCGCCGCCCGCCTCCGGGTAGCGCGCGAGGGCGACGAAAAGCCCGGGCGGACTGCCCGGGCTTCGCTGTCGGGAGCCGGTGAGCCCTCGGACTAGACTTCCTGGACGAGCATCCCGGTGGGCTGGCGACGCCAGCTACGGAACTTCGCGTTCTTGATGCCGGCGGCCATCGCGTAGTCCTTCGCGCGCCGGACCAGGCCCGACGGCACGTAGATGTAGAGCGGCGCCTCGCCGGTCTCAAGGGGCGCCCACACCAGCTCGGCCTGCTCGCGCGTCACCGTCTCGCGGGTCTCGACCTGCGCGACGATGACCGGGCGGTTGCGCGGCTGCTCGACCACCACGATGTCGGGGAAGACCTGCGAGGTGGACGCGCCGCCGGCGGTGAACTCCAGCGCGAGCGTCGGCGTCGGCAGGTTCGTGTACGTGTGGTAGTCCGGGTGCCGGTCGTTCGGGTACTCGAAGCGGTCGCGCGCGAGCTGGCGGACGACGACCTCGATCTCGAACTGGCGCGACTCCTCGCTACGCCGCCACGGGGTACCGGCCTCACGCCAGTCCATGACCGCTCGCTCGTGCTTGGCAGCGAACAGCCGCATGTCCTTGCCCTGACCGTAGAGGAACAGCAGCAGGGCCGGCGGTACGAGCAGGATGGCGATCACGACGCCGATCTGTGACGGCCCGTCCACGCCGTCCAACAGGAGCTGGAGGTTCCCGACGTTCACGTCGCCGAAGCGGATGTTGTCGAGGGCGTCCCAGACGCCCGCGCCGCTGAAGGTCGGGCCGGGCGTGATGAAGATCGCGGCGAGCCCGATTATCAGCGCAATGAAGGCCATGAAACTGATGGGAGATGGCAGCTTGTACTGGTTGACGGCGGGCCCGTGGCCGTGCGGCGCGACTGCCTCGACCTGCCCACCGCCGGCGGGAACCGGAGCGGGTGCGGCGGCGGCTGCCACCGCGGGCGCCTCCTCGGCGGTCTCTTCCTCGGCGGGCGCTTCAGCCTCGGCCTCCGCGGGCGCCTCGGCGGCTGCGGGCTCCGGCTCGGGCGCCGCCTCCTCGGCGGGCTCAGGCGCCGGGGGCGCCGCCGCGGGCGCTCCGTCGCCACCGACCTGGGAACGGGCCGCGGCGCGGTCGTCGAACCACAGCTCGTTGATGGCGGTGAAGTGCTCCTGGTCTTCCGGCACGTCGACCTCGTCGAAGATCGCGTCGACGGGACATGCGGGCTCGCAGGCGCCGCAGTCGATGCACGCCACCGGGTCGATGTAGAGCATCCGGTCTTCGCCTTCTTCGAAGTGGATGCAATCG
>DAOULE010000025.1:0-13048 GCA_034420575.1 Dehalococcoidia bacterium | reverse complement strand
TCGGGGTGGTCGATGGTCTGGAAGAAGCGCCGGTACGTGAAGTTCTCGTCGTCGAGCAGGTCGGCGATGGTGTTGATCGGCCCGCCGAGCACGCCGTACTGCTGCGAGATGTCCCGGATCTCGCGCTTGGTGCGTTCCGCCATCCACGGCAGCAGGTATTCCAGGAACTGCTCGTAGCGTCCGGGCTTGGAGCGCTCGGCGAGCGTGCCCCACTCCTCGGTCTCAAGGAGGTCCTCCCGGCCGATCATGCGCAGCGTGCGGTCCAGCCGGTCGGCGCTGCCCCCCATCATGTAGAAGCCGTCCTTGCACGGGAGCGTGCCGGCCCCGACAGACCACCCGAGCGGCATCCGGCTGAGGATGCGTCCCGCGTACTGGTATCCGATGAGCCTCGATAGCCGCATGTCGATCGAGTGCGCCGCCGTCTCGTAGACGCTCACGTCCAGGTGCTCGCCGTGCCCGGTCTCCTCCGCGGCGCGCAGCGCGACGGCCGTGGCGAGCGCGGCGGAGTAGCCGGCGTGGTAGAGCGTCACCCGCCCCGCGGCCTTGAGCGGGTAGTGGTCGGCGTTGCCGGAGCTCGCCATCGGCCCGCCCATCGCGTAGAGCGTGAGGTCGGTGCCCTCGAAGTCCCGGTACGGGCCGGTCTGCCCGAAGTTGGTGATCGAGGTCATCACGAGCTTCGGCTGCACCTCGCGCAGCGCCTCGTAGCCGAGCCCGAGCCGCTCCATGACGCCGGGCCGGTAGTTCTCGACGAGCACATCGGCCGTCGCGACGAGGTCGAGCAGCCGCTCACGACCCTCGTCGGTGCGGAGGTCGAGGATGACGCTGCGCTTGTTGGTGTTGAGGAACAGGAACACGCCGGAGCGGTCGAGCCCCGGCACGTCGCCGAAGAACGGCGGCAGCGCGCGGGCAGGGTCGCCACCGGGCCGCTCGACCTTGATCACCTCGGCGCCGGAGTCGGCGAGGACGCGCGTGCAGAACGGTCCCGCCGCGTGTTGCGTCAGGTCGATCACGCGCACGTCGTCCAGCGGCATGAGTGTGGTCATCGAGATTCGGGCGGATTCTACGCGGTCGGCGGGGTGTCGTTGTGAGCACGCCGGGTGTCCGCCGGCCGGCTACAGCCGCAGGTGTCCCCGCTGAACCGGGGCATCGGTGATCCCTCGCGCGTCAGTCCAGCGCGATGATGATGGTGACGATGGCGGCGGTACCGGCGAGGATGCCGAGGCCCTGGATCCACAGCGCGCGATAGATGTCGGCACGGAACTCAGCGGCTTCGGCCCGCGACTCCGCGATGTCAGCCCGCATCTCCGCGAAGCCGGTCTCCATGCGCCCCGCGAGCCGCGCCATATCCTCGCGGAGCGCCGCGAAGCCCGCGTTCATCCTCGCCTCCGTCGCCAGTCCGCTGGTGGCATCGACCATGACGTCGGCCACGCCGTTCGCGGCGCGCTCCTCCATGCCGGCATCGGCGAGGCGTCGGGCGGCGCGTTCGGTGTCGAAGGCCATGGGCGTCCCGTCGTCGGTCGACCAGTCGCCGAGAGTATAGCAAGCAATGATTGCTTTGTGGGGAACGATTCGCTATTACATTCATACTCTGACCGCGGTCGGGAGTTGCAGGCACGACGCGTTTCGTGAAACATACTCATGAGTGGTGGAGTCGGGCGGTCGCGCGCGCGGCCGTGGATCGACTGAGGGACTCCCCGCAATGACCTCGAACCATCCGAACCCGCAGACCCCATCCGGCGGATCGCCGCTCTCGCGCTGGGCGGCGGTTGGCATCGTCGCCGGCGCCTTCGTCGGCGTGCTCATCGTGGCGGCGCTGCTCTTCACGGGCGGCAACGACGACGGCCCGGCCGTGGTCATCACGCCTGTCGCACCCACCGCCGAGGCGCGCCCGCAGGCCGTGACCGCCCCGGCGCCCGCGACGCCGACGCCGGTGGCGACGCCACCACCGGCCGAGGCGACGCCCCCGACGACGCCCGAGCCGACGAGCACCCCGGAGCCGACGCCCACGCCGGACGACGCCGACCAGGCGGCCTCGACGACGACCGCGCCGCCCGCCGGCGCGCCGACGGTGTTCGACTTGCGCGAGCTGCGCCGGCTGTTCGGCGAGGCGCCGGACGCGACGCTCGGCCGGCTGCGCATCCCGGTCCTCGGGGTGGACGCGCCGGTGGGCCAGCGCTACGTGGACCAGAGGATGCCGAACCCGACGGGCCCCGGCGACGTGGTGTGGTACGACTTCTCCGAGTGGGACGGCCTGGGCGGCGTGCCCGGCGGCGGCCGCAACGCCGTCTTCTCTGGCCACGTCGACTACAACCACTCGATCTCCTGGGCGGAGGCGAACTACCGCGGGGAGGGCGTCTTCTTCGACCTGCGCCTGCTCTCGCCCGGTGACGTGATCGAGGTGGAGGTCGGCGGCAAGACGATGCACTACACGGTGAAGTGGACGCGCCAGATCGCGGCCGACGGCCCCGACTCGGACTGGCTCCCGGTGCTCACCGGCGACGTGCCGGTGGACAGCATCACGCTCATCACCTGCGGCGGCGAGTTCGACGTCGCGACGAAGTCCTACAGCGACCGCTTCATCGTGCGGGCCGAGCGCGCGTAGCCGCGCCGGCCCGGCCCGGTCGGCCCTCGACGTGGAGATGCTGCGGCGGCTGGTCTACCGCTTCTACGAGGGGCGGCTGGAGGCGGAGGTGCGCCGCGGCGCGATCCCGCACCACGTCGGCGTGCTCCCGGACGGCAACCGCCGCTTCGCGCGCACCTCGGGCCTCGCAAGCGTCGGCGCGGGCCACCGCGACGGCGCGGACAACATCGAGCGGCTCATCGGCTGGTGCGACGAGCTCGGCATCCCGGTCGTCACGATCTGGGTACTCTCGACCGACAACTTCGCGCGCCCGCCCGAGGAGCTCGACGCCATCTTCGAGATCGTCGAGGCGCGCGTCGAGGCGCTCGCGGAGCAGCAGCGCCACGCCGAGTTGCCGCGCCGGATCCGCGCCGTGGGCCGCCGCGACCTGCTCCCCGCCTCGACGGTCGAGGCCATCGAGCGCGTCGAGCGCGCGACGGGAGAGCATGACGCGGGCGACCTGATCGTCGCCGTCGGCTACGGCGGCCGCGACGAGATCGTCGATGCCGTGCGGCGGCTCATCGACGACCGGGCGGAGCGCGGCGACTCGCCGGAGGACATCGCACGCGCCCTCGACGCCGACGAGCTGGGCCGCTACCTGTACGCGCCGGACATCCCGGACCCGGACCTGGTAATCCGTACGTCGGGGGAGCTGCGGCTGTCAGGGTTCATGCTGTGGCAGAGCGCGTTCAGCGAGTACTACTTCTGCGACGCGTACTGGCCGGCGTTCCGCCGCATCGACTTCCTGCGGGCGATCCGCTCGTACGGCCAGCGCCAGCGCCGCCGCGGCCGCTGAGCCCTCGGAAGCCATCGAGGCGCGTCACCCACGTCCGCGTCGGCGTGCGTATCGCGGCGAGCAGTGGGACGATGGACGCGAGCTACACAGGGACGACGAGGGCGACGCTCGACGCTCCTCCCACCATCCGGTCGCGGCTCTCGCTTCGTACCAACTACGGAGGTGGGCCGATGACGACCACGACCAGGATCGCCTGCACCACGACCCTCACCGCGCTGCTGCTCGCGCTCCTCGCGGCGGCGTGCAGCGGCGACCCGGCCCCGGCCGGGGAGCTCGAGGTCACCTCGGGGCGGAGCCCCAACGCCTCGGTGAGCGGCACGGTGACGTACCGCGAGCGGCTCGCGTTGACCGAGGGCGCCACGCTCGTCGTGGAGCTGCGCGACGTCTCCTACCAGGACGCGGCGGCCCCGCTGATCGCCCGCCAGACCATCGACAACCCGGGCCAGGCGCCGATCCGCGTCGAGGTCGGCTACCACCGCGACGACATCCACGACCGCAACGTCTACGGCATCAGCGCGCGCATCATCGAGTCCGACGGCCGGCTCGCCTTCACCAACGACACGGCGTACGACGTGATCACGCGCGGCAACCCGAGCCGTGTAGACATGCTGCTCGTGCTCGTCGAGCCGCCGCCGGGACTCGTCGACGACGGCACGGACTGGCGGCAGTGGGTGGAGACGCCGGCGCGGGTCGTGCTCGCCTCGCTGGTCGCGAACGAGCGCGACCACCCGCTCCGCATCGCGTACTACCAGTCGACCGTCGAGAACTGCGCCCGCCCGGGCAACGAGGACTGGGAGATCGTGGGCTCGCAGATCAGGGCGTGGGTCACGTTGATGCAGCCGCCGCCCACGCCGTGGGGCATCGACTGCGAGGCTGAGGTCGTGGAGCTCGACACGTACCTGGTCCTCGGGCCGTCGCTCGTGAGCGGGACGATGTACGAGGTGATTGTGAACGACATGCTCACCACCACCTTCACCCTGCCGGAGCCCTCGTTGGGCCACAGCGCGATCGCCGAGTCACCCATCGAGCGCGCGGAGGTGGTGCAGGCCGGGGGTTCCGCGGGCGGGTACGAGCTGCGGATCGTCTCGGGCCTGCCGAAGGGCAGCGGCTGCTCGCAGTTCAACGGCTACGAGATCGTGCGGCGCGACCCGTACCGCATCGACATCGTCCTGACGCATCACGAGAACGTCGAGCCGGACGTCGCATGCACTGCGGACTTCCCGATCGTCGAGACCACCGTCCCGCTGGGCGCCGGCTTCGAGCCGGGAGAGGAGTACACGGTGACGGTGAACTCCGAGATCGCGGTGACGTTCGTGGCCGCCGAGTAGGCCGCCGGCACGGCCCGACGCATCGACGTAACGCGCTGCCGCTATGCTGCGCCGCGACGCCACCGCACGACCGCTCGTGCGGCGACACGCATGCAGTAACCGCGCCGCGCACCCTCGCCGTGGGGCTGAGGCCCGGCGCGGAGTTGGGGGGAATCGATGCCCGTCCCGGACAACGTGGAGGCGACCGTCCGCGCACTCATCGACGCGGCCGGGCTGCCCGTGAGCGACGAGGAGTTCGAGTCGCTTGTCGCGGGCTACCCGGCGCTTCGCGAGCTGACCGACCGGCTCTACATCGAGGAAGTTCGCTACGAGGAGCCGGCGCTGATCTTCACGCCGGTCCCGCCGGTGCGGGAGTAGCGCGATGCCATCACCACGAACCATCGAGTCCGCCGGTGCCGCGCTGCGCAGCGGCGACGTGACGAGCGTCGAGCTGACCGGTGAGGCGCTGGAACGCATCGCCGCGCTGGACGCACGCCTCGGTGCGTTCATCGCCGTCAACGAGGCGGGAGCGATGCAGCAGGCCGAGCAGGCCGACGCCGACCTCGCCGCCGGCGTGGACCGCGGCCCGCTGCAGGGCATCCCCTTCGGCATCAAGGACATCCTCGCCACGCACGACCAGCCCACCACGGCGAACTCGCTCATCCTCGACCCCGCGTGGGGCGAGGGCTACGACGCCGTGGTCACCGAGCGCGTCCGCGCCTCGGGCGCCGTAATCATGGGCAAGCTCGTGCTCTCCGAGTTCGCCCTCGGCACCCCCGACGAGGAGAAGCCGTTCCCGATCCCGAGGAACCCGTGGCGTCTCGACCGCACGCCCGGCGGCTCCTCGTCGGGTACCGGGATCGCCGTGTCCACCGGCATGGTGCTCGCGGGCCTCGGGACGGACACCGGTGGCTCGGTGCGCTTCCCCGCGGCGTACTGCGGGCACACCGGGCTCAAGGTCACGTACGGACGCGTCCCGAAGTGGGGCTGTGTCCCGCTCGGCTACACGCTCGACTCGATCGGCCCGATGGCGCGCTCGGCCTACGACTGCGGGGCGGTGCTCAACGTCATCGCGGGTCATGACCCGCGCGACCCCACCGCCTCAACCGAGCCCACCGAGGACTACCTCGGCAGCGTCGACGCGGGCGTGGCGGGGCTCCGCATCGGGGTGCCGCGCGCGTACTTCTTCGACCACGAGGACCTCGACCCCGAGGTGGGCGCGGCGACCGAGGCAGTCATCGAGGCGCTTGCGGGGCTCGGCGCGGAGGTCGTCGAGGTGGAGTTGCCGCACTCGGACATCGCGAAGGACGCCAACACCCTGACGATGCTCAGCGAGGCCTTCGCCTACCACAAGATGGACATGGCGAGTGAGCAGTGGACCGAGTACGGCAAGGGCGCCCGGATCATGATCGGCCGCGCCGCGCTGTACTCGGCAGCCGACTACATCCAGGCCCAGCGCTTCCGCAGCTGGTACGCGAAGCAGGCCGCGCGCGTGATGGGGAGCGTCGACGTGCTCGTCGTGCCGATGACGCCCGAGCCCGCGCCCGAGTACCCACCGCCCGACATGAACCGGCGCCTGACGATGCCCAGCTACGCGGGCCCGTTCAACCTCCTCGGGTACCCCGCGATCGCGCTCCCTGCGGGGTTCTCGTCGGACCTCGGACTCCCACTGTCGGCGCAGATCGTCGGCGCGCCGTTCGCCGAGGCGCTCCTGGTGCGGATGGGTCACGCCTACCAGCAGGTGAGCGACTGGCACCTCCGGGTCCCGCCGGACGACGCGCCGGGTGGGGAGGACATGTAGGGGGAACGCCGAACTCAGCACGGAACGCTTGCTTCGTCCGAGGCCGCGAGGTTCCGCAGTTACAAGGTCAGCCGCCTGGAGTCAGGCGTCTGTCGGGTGGGGTCGAGGTGCGTCGATGAGTCGTTGGGATGGCGGAGAGGGTGGGATTCGAACCCACGAGAGGGGGATACCCTCTACCCGCTTTCCAGGCGAGCCCGTTCAGCCGCTCCGGCACCTCTCCGCGTGACGCTTGCCGCGTCGTTGGCTGACGATGCGCCCCGCGCAGGGGCGCTCCATGGACGGGATCCGAGGCTGGCGGAGAGGGTGGGATTCGAACCCACGAGGCTTTCGCCTACCGCTTTTCGAGAGCGGCACCTTAAACCACTCGGACACCTCTCCACAGCCAGTATAGGAGGAACGTGCGAAATGGGCGTGACCCTCCTGGTCGTGGCAGGATAGAGACACGACAGGTCCACCCGCGGAGGCCGTGATGGTCGGGCAGGCAGTCGGGAAGAGCGAGGTGCTGGCGCTGCTGCGCGAGCACAAGGGGGCGATGGCCGAGCGTTTCGGCGTGGTCGAGCTTGCCCTCTTCGGGTCCACCGCCCGCGACGAGGCCCGGCCCGACAGTGATGTCGACATCCTCGTGAGCTTCGACCGTCCGACCGACCCGGACTGCTACTTCGGCGTCCAGTTCTACATCGAGGACCTGCTTGGCCGGCCAGTCGACCTCGTCACGGACAAGGCACTGCGCACCGAGTTGCGCCCCTACGTCGAGGCTGAGGCGGTCCGTGTCTGAGGATCGCCCGTGGGACCTCTACGTGCGCGACATGCTGGACGCCTGTGAACGTGTCCGCGACTTCACCGATGGGATGGACCTCGACGGTTTCGTGGCCGACGAGCGCACCTACCACGCGACCCTGCACAACCTCGCACTCATCGGCGAGGCGGCCACCAAGGTTCCAAAGTCCGCCCGTGAGGCGTACCCAGGCATCCCCTGGCGCAGCATCGTCGGCGCGAGAAACGTGATCATGCACGTCTACCTCGGCGTCGATGACAACCTGATCTGGGTGATGGTGACCCGCAGTGTCCCCGACCTGATTCCCCAACTTCGCGAGGTGCTGCAGCAAGCCGGGCGACAGGACTGAGCAGCTGGTACACAGGACGGAGAGCGCCGCAAGCGGAGGCGTCACCCTGAGCGCCGAGCTACGTGTCCTCGGGCTCCTCTCGCCCCATGCGCTCGCGGTACTCCGACTCGAGCTCCTCGCGCGCCTCCTCAGCGGCGCGACGCGACTCGATGATGCCTTCGCGCACCTTCTCGCGCGCCGAGCGGAGATCGTCCGCGATGCTGGCGGCGAGGGGGCCGAACGGAGCGGGCATGTCCAGCAGCTCGCGGCTCTCGCGCTTCATCAGCGTGCGCACGCCCGCGTAGGCGGCCGCCGCCACCATGCCCATGAATGCCCAGCCCGCGAGGTCGGTGCGACGCGACGCGCGCTCCGCGCGCTGCCGTGCCGCGATGCGCATCGCGGCCGCCTCGATCGCATCGTCGAGGTCAACCGAGGCGCCGATGACCTCCGCCACCTGGTAGGAGGCGCGGCCCTGCGACCTCGGGCGGCGACGGCGGCGGAAGCTGGGCATGGCCTTACTCCCTGGGCGGCTGGCGGCGCGCGCTCGCCGCCAGCATGCTTCCGAAGCCGCGCCGGAATCCTCGAGCGACCGAGACGGCGCGGATCACCGGTGAGACCGCGTTGTCGCTGACGAACTCGACGCTGGTGCGGGCGGTCCGCACCATCCCGCGGACGTCGCCGACCATCTCGCGCGCATCATCGGCCATCTCTCGCGCGTTGCCGGTCAGGGGCCGGACCGTCTCGGTGAAGACATCGCTGCCTGCGTCGGACGCGGCTTTCAGGCCGAACAGGATGGCGAGCAGCACGATGATGCCGACGAAGAAGAAGAGCACGCCCATCGCGCCGTAGACGATGATCACGCCGTCGCGGATCTGGCCCATGGTGATGTCGAAGTAGAGGATGCCGTACACGCCGCCGGCGGAGGCGAGGACGAACAGGAGCAGCAAGAGGACGACGTATCGCACAGTGCTGCCGTCCTCGCCGTTCTTCGCTGTAGGCCTCGTGGGGTGGGGAACGCCCGCGCCCCGTCATCGTAGCCGCGCGGGTATTGGCGGACAACGAATCGCGAGGGGCGCTGCTCCAGAACCTTCCACGCACCAGTCAAGAACCGCTCCACCGCCCCCTCGCGTACCCTGGCACGCACGGACCTACCCGGGAGCGCGACATGGCCCGCGAGCGAACCGTCGAGCTGGGCATGCGCACGATGACGGCCGCCGAGTTCAAGGCGAAGTGCCTCGCCCTCATGGACGAGGTCGCGAAGCCATCGACGGCGCATGGCGGCAAGGCGAACTCGCCGCGTCCGCGGTCACGTTCTTCGAAGCGGCAGTGCTCCACAAGCACGGCCGCTTCACGCTTGCAGGAGACCTGGACAAGTGGCGCCGCGCGCTGCTCGACGAGGGGCTCACGGAGATCCCCGCCACCGGTGCGATCGCCACGCGGGCGACGGGACTCGCCGATCCGCCCGGCGACTGGGTCGACCGGATCATCGTCGCGACCGCACTCGACGGCCATGTGCTCGTGACGGCCGACCCTCGGCTGCTCGACTGGCCCGGAGACATCAAGACGCTCGACGCGCGGGAGTGACCGCGCCGCGGGCTCAGAGCGCCGCGCGCGCCCCTCGCTCGATCACGCCGCCCCCCACCACCTCGTCGCCGTCGCCCGGCGCCGGGCGGTAGAGCACCACCGCCTGTCCAGGCGCGGCCGCGCGCACGGGCTCGTCGAGGGCGAGCCGGAAGCCGCCCTCGGAGCGGTCGAGGAGCCGTGCAGGCACCGACTCGGCGTGGTAGCGCACGCGCGCCAGCACGCGGTCGCCCGGCGCGGGCGGCTCGCCCACCCAGCTCGGGGCCGAGGCCTCGAGGCTCGTCGTGAGCAGGTCGTCGGCGCTGCCGACGGTGACAACGCCCGCCCCGGCGTCGATCGAGGTGACGTAGCGCCGCTCCGCCGTGGTGATGCCGAGCCCACGGCGCTGGCCGACCGTGAAGCCGGCGACGCCGTCGTGGCGGCCGAGCTCCTCGCCGTCCGAGTCGACGATGGTGCCCGCCTCGGACGTCACGCCCCGCGCGCGCAGCAGCTCGCGGTAGTCGCCGCCGGGGACGAAGCAGATGTCGGCGCTGTCGGGCTTGTCGGCGACGCCGAGGCCGAGCTCGGCGGCCACGCGGCGCGTCTCCGCCTTCGGCAGGTCGCCGAGGGGGAAGCGCAGTCGCCCGAGCTGGTCCTGCCGCAACGTGTAGAGCACGTACGACTGGTCCTTTGCCTCGTCGGCCGCGGCGTGCAGCGAGCGGTATCCGTCGTGCTCGCGAATGCGCGCGTAGTGGCCCGTCGCGAGCTGCTCGATGCCCATCGCGTTGGCGCGGTCGAGCAGCGTGCTGAACTTGATGCGGTCGTTGCAGGAGAGGCACGGGTTCGGCGTGCGCCCGGCGGCGTAGGCGCTCGTGAACACGTCGATAACGTCGCGCTCGAACTCGCGCTCCATGTTGAGCACGTAGTGCGGGATGCCGATGCGCTGAGCGGCGGCACGCGCGTCGGCGACATCCTCGACGCCGCAGCACGCGCGTCGCGAGCGCAGCGCCGTGTCGTCCGCCTCGGTGTACAGCCGCAGCGTCACACCGACGACGTCGTGGCCCTCGCGGTGCAGCAGGGCTGCCGCGACCGCGGAGTCGACACCGCCGGACATGGCAACAAGGATGCGCGACTTGGTCATCGATTCATTGTAGGTGTGCCGACCCGAAGGGCCATCCTCCGGCCTGAGGCCGGATCGACGCCCGCGAGGCAACGAGGACGCCGCGAAGCGCCGACCGTCAGGCCGTCGGCAGCGGCTCCACCCGCTCTTCGAGCCAGCCCACCAGCTCCGCGAACCGGAACGTGTTGGTCTCGAACAGGTGCATAAAGAACTCGTGGGCTTCTTGGTCGTCGCAGTCGATGAAGTGGCCATTGCCGCGCAGGAAGACATCGGTGACGAAGAAGGCCACCTGCTTGGTCCCCTCCACGAAGGGGTGATTCACGGCGAGGCCCTCCATGAGGGCCGCCGCCTCCTCGGTCAGGCTCGCGTAGTACCCGAGTTGCGGCCGCATCACCGCGGCCGCCAGGGCGCCTTCGTCACGGATCCCGGCAGTGCCGCCGAATTCGTCGATCAGGACGACATGCATGGCCACGACTTCCTCGATCGTCGGGAAGTCGTGGGTCACTTCGCCAGGAGTTCACCAAGGAGGCGATGTCGCTCGACGCTCGCGCGGAATCGGTCCATCACCTCCGGGCGGACCGTCGCGCGGGCCTTCTCCTCCAGGTACCCACGCATCGCGTCTTCGAGCACGGACTGGAAGTGACGCCCCTCGTCGCGTGCAGCCTCGCGCAGCGCGGCGAGTAACTCGGGCGACGCCTGGCTGGAGAACTTCTCGCGCGTCTGAGCCATGGGGCACGCCTCCCTCGCTGCTCGCTCCTATTGTCGCCTCCGGCGATCCGGTGTCAAGAACCATCTTGACACGGTAGACCGCGTCGACGGCGGTCGGATGGGGAAACCCCCGCACCCCGCGTTCTACGATGGCTCCATGGAGCGCAATCGTGGCGGCCGCCCGCGCCATCCCGACGTGCTGACGCCGGCCGAGTGGCGGGTGCTCGAGGCGTTGCGCGAGGGCGGCACGAACGCCGAGATCGCCGAGCGGCTCGGCGTCAGCGCGAACACGGTGCGCTACCACGTCTCGAACATGCTCGCGAAGCTGGAGCTGCGCGACCGCCGCGCCCTCGCCGCCTGGCGCCCCGAGCCCCGTCGACGCCGTCTCGGTGGGCTGCTCATGCTGCCCGCCGCGCTGTGGTCGGTGGGGCGCCCGCTGGCGTGGGTTGGGGTGGGCGCAGCGGCGCTGGCCGGGGTCGCCGTTGTGGTCGTGGCGCTCGTGGCCCTCGAGGTCATCGTGGAGGGCGACCCCGACCCACCCGCCGCTGTCGCGCCGCCACCCGTGACGCCGACCTCAACCGCCACACCCACGACGACCCCAGCGCCCACGCTCACCGCAGCCTCACCCACGCCGTCGGTAACGCCGGAGCCGAGCCCCGTGGCTACCCCGCCCGCGACGCCTTCGCTGACACCCACGCCGACGGCGACGCCTCCGCCGACGCCGAGTGCCACGCCCACTCCGATAGCGGAGCAGCCTTCCTCGACTGCTCCGCAGGCACCGGAGCCCGCGCACTCACGCCTCCCGCCAACCCCGACGTTCAACACGCCGCCAGGTACCTACACGGCCATCGCCGTCGGCGTGGAGTACATCGGTGGTCTTGGAGAGCACGCCTGCGCCCTGACCGAGTCAGGCCAGGCTGTCTGTTGGACCATCGAGGACGGCGCCGTGTGGGACACGCCTGCCGGTTCCTACACGCACATCGCTACTGTCGCCAGAGGCGCATGTGCGACTACGACCGCGGGAGACATAGTGTGCTGGGCCGTCGGCGGTGGTCCGATACTCGATGGTGCGCTTGATCCCTCCCGGGGCGCGCCAACCGGGCAATACGCCGCGCTCAGCTCGTCGGGTCGCTATACATGCGGACTCACCGAGGCACGGCGAGCGGTCTGCTGGGGGCCAGACGGCGAATCGATCCCACTGCCGACCCTTCCCGACCGAACGTACACGACGATCAGCCTTGGAGATTTCTACGCTGAGGAGTCTGACCACTACATCAATCTCCTGACGGCCTGCTCTGTTGCCGTAGCGGGCGACCTTGTGTGCTGGCGCGGAAGTGACAGTGACGGCGAAGTCGAGCAGTCGGTTGAACGCAGTGCGGGGGACTACACGGCCGCGCACGTTCACATGCACGAGGTCTGCACGCTGACCGTAAGCGGCGAGGTGGCCTGCGATGGTTGGGACAGTGAGGACGACACCCGATACACCTCTCTGTCGGTTGGGGGCGCATTCGTCTGCGCGGTCACAGAAGGCGGCAGCATCCGGTGTCAGAACCATGACATCGAAGGCCTCTACATCGGCGAATTCGGAGTGCTTCGATTCATGAACGCGCCCGAACTCGATGGTAACCGAGACTACGCCTCGGTGAGCGTGGGAGCCTCGTATGCGTGCGCCCTCACCGACGACGGCGAAGCGGTCTGCTGGGGGGCCGTCGACAACAAGGTCGCACGTCCTGCCGTCGCGCCCGGACGCTATATGGCCGCAACGGACGGCTACGGCCATACGTGCGCCCTCACGGACGAAGGCGATGCTGTCTGTTGGGGCTGGAACAACTTCGGCCAGGCGGATGTCCCGGACGGCCGCTACACCGCCATCAGCGCTGGGTTCGCGAGCACTTGCGCGCTCACGGAAGCAGGGGAGGCGGTCTGTTGGGGGACTCTTGAGGTCCCTCGCGCCTCCGATCCCCAGTTCATCAGTTTTCTTGGGGGCCGGTACCAGGCGATCGCTACGGGGTACGACGGAGTCTGCGCCCTCA
>DAOULE010000024.1:0-6452 GCA_034420575.1 Dehalococcoidia bacterium | reverse complement strand
CGGCATCTTCGGCACCAACAGCTCGTACTACGACTGGGGCGACCAGGTCGCGAGCGCCTGGATCGACCCGGACGTGCCGGGCCGCGCCTAGTACACGCAGTACCGGGCAACGCATCCGCACCAGCGGAGACTTCGAGGGGCGGCCGTAAGGCCGCCCCTCCCGCGTGTCCGAAGAGCGCGGCCGCAAGGCCGCCCCTCCTGAGTGTCCGAAGAGCGCGGCCGCAAGGCCGCCCCTCCCGCGTGCCCACCCGCTCGCGGCGTCGAGGGGCGCGTTGTGCGCTATGCTCCCCCGAACGGCGCCCGGCCGGGCGCAGCGAAGCGTGATGCGAGGACTCGATGCAGATCAGCAAATCCGTGCGCGCCGCTATGGTGCCGGACGAGAACGTGATGCACCCCGACTTCACCTCGATCTACCTGATCGGGCCTCCCGGCGGGCAGTCGCTCACGATCGACTCGGGTGAGGCGACGGAGCGCTACCAGTGGTTCCTGCGCGGCTACCTCGCCGCGACCGAGCACGCCGAGATCGGCATCGCGACCATCACCCACCACCACGCCGACCACTCGGGCAACCTCAAGTGGACCAAGGAGTTCCTGAACGCCGAGATCGCCATCCCGAAGGGCGGGCGGCGCCTGCTCACCGGGCGCATCCCTCGCAAGGTCGAGCAGTACGGCGACGGCGACGTGATCGAGATGGGCGGGGGCGTCAACCTCCAGGTCATCGAGACGCCCGGGCACAGCTCCGACTCGCTCTGCTACTACCTGGAGGACGAGGGCGTGCTGTTCACCGGCGACACGCTGCTCGGCTCCTCGACCACCACGGTGTGGGACCTCGGCGACTACCGGCGCAGCCTGGAGAAGCTGCTCGAGCTGCCGAACCTCGAGGTCATCTGCCCCGGCCACGGCAAGATCGTGGAGGACCCGCGCGAGCGGCTCCAGATGTACGTCACCCACCGCAACATGCGCGAGCAGCAGATCCTCGAGGTGCTCAAGGACGGCGAGCAACTCAGCAGCTGGGACATCATGCTCCGCGTCTACGGCGACGAGATCGACACGCGGCTGCGCCGCGCCGCCGACGGCAAC
Organism: Dehalococcoidia bacterium; assembly: GCA_034420575.1. Classification (GTDB taxonomy): domain Bacteria; phylum Chloroflexota; class Dehalococcoidia; order UBA2979; family UBA2979; genus VXMT01. Next base: position 5,372 of record DAOULE010000024.1, on the reverse strand, counting down.
GTGCGCAGCCACCTCACCCAGCTGCTCGACGAGGGCCGTATCAACGAGTACGAGGGCAAGCCGAAGCGCCGCCGCAGCGAGCGAGCCATCGAGCGTCAGCACGAGCACGAGCGGGAGCGCGACCGCATCCTGCGCGAGGCGAAGAAGATCGAGGCCGCGCGCAGCCGCGAGGAGATCCGCCGGCAGGAGAACCCGCCCAGCGAGCAGTGGTCGAAGCCGCCACTCTACGACCTCGCGTAGCAGGCGGCGCCGTCACCGTGCTCGCACAGCCACCCCTCCCGGTTGGCGCTTGCCTCGATCGGCGTTGCGTCGGTAGGCTGCGCCCCTGCCGGGGGGCAGGCGCATGACGGGACCGCTCGAGGGGGCGCGGGTCCTGGACCTCACGCAGGGGGTCACGGGTCCGTACGCGACCAAACTCTTCTCCGACTACGGCGCCGAGGTCACCAAGATCGAGCGCCCCGGGCGTGGCGACGCCTCGCGTCGCCTCGGGCCGTACCCCAACGACATGCCGCACATCGAGACCAGCGGGATGTTCCTGCACCTCAACACCGGCAAGCGCAGCGTCACGCTGGACCTGAAGACCGCCACCGGCCGCGAGCTGCTCCTGCGGCTGGCCGCCGACGCCGACGTGATCGTCGAGAGCTTCCGGCCCGGCACCCTCGAACGGCTCGGCATCGGCCCCGACGTGCTCGCCGAGGCGAGCCCGGCAGCGGCGCTCGTCCGCATCTCGAGCTTCGGCCAGGACGGCCCGTACCGGGACTTCGAGGCCGACGACATGCTGCTCTACGCCTCGGGCGGCGTAATGCAGGTCACCGGCGACCCCGACCGCGAGCCGATCAAGCTGGGGCTCTACACCCCGCTCTTCCTCGCCGGCGTCGTCTCCGCCGGGATGATGATGGGCGCCATGCGCTCCTCGATGCGCGACGGGCAAGGTGAGCGCGTCGAGATCTCGATCAACGAGATCCTGACCGCCTCGATGGACCGTGGCGGGCCGAACATCATGGCCTACCAGTACTCGGGCGCGCTGATGATCGAGCGCATCAAGAACGTCGTGTACAGCGGGCTGCCGAGCGGCGTGTACCCGTGCGCCGACGGCTACGTGCAGGTCGCCACCCAGCCCGCGTGGTTCCCTCGCATGTGCCGCGCGATGGGCCGCGAGGACCTGATCGAGGACGAGCGCTTCGTCGCCAACGTCTACAACCCGGACTTCCTCCCGGAGGTCGAGGCGATCTTCTACCCGTGGCTGCTCTCGCACACCAAGCAGGAGGTCATGGAGCTCGCGCAGGCCGAGGGCTGGCCCGTGTGCGCCATCAACACCGTCGAGGATGCGTACCGCGACCCCGCGTACCGGGCGCGCGATTTCTTCCGGACCATCGACCACCCGGTCGCCGGCTCCTACGAGTACGTGGGCCTGCCCGTGCGCTTCAAGAGCACGCCCGGCGACATGCAGTGCGCGCCGCTGCTCGGCGAGCACACCTTCGAGGTGCTGACCGAGCGGCTGGGCCACACGCCCGAGGAAGTCGCGATCCTCGGCCAGCGTGGCGTGATCTAGGAGCCGACGATGGCCGACCCCGCAAAACCCCTCGACGGCATCCGCGTGCTCGCGCAGGGCATCGTCTGGGCCGGACCGTTCTCGACGATGATCCTCGCCGACCTCGGCGCGGAGGTGATCGAGATCGAGTCGATCCAGCACCTCAACCCGACGCGCACGAACTTCCGGCACATCCCCGACGCGCTCCTTGAGGGCCGGGCCGGAGCGTCCTACCTCAACCGCGACGGCAGCGAGGGCTTCTGGAACCGCCAGGCGTGGTTCAACTACGCCAAGCGCGGCTGCAAGTCCGTCACGCTCGACCTCCAGAGCGAGCGCGGCCACGAGCTCTTCCTGGACCTCATCCGCCACAGCGACGCGTATATCGAGAACAACGCCGCCGACGTCGTCGACAACCTCGGCATCGGCTACGAGGTGCTGAGCGAGGTCAACCCGCGGCTGATCATGGTGCGGTTCCCGGGCTTCGGCATCGAGGGTCCGTACCGCGACTTCAAGGGCTACGGCGCGAACATGGAGGCCGTCGCGGGCCACACCGGCATCCGTGGCTACGAGGGCTCCGACCCCTCCGACACCCCGGCCTCGCTGCACGGCGACCCCACGGCGGGGGCGCAGGTCGCGTTCGCCCTCCAGGCCGCGCTCTTCTCCCGGGACCGCACCGGTGAGGGGCAGCTCGTCGAGATCTCGCAAGTCGAGTCCGTGGCCAGCCACATCGGGCACGCGTTCATGGACTACGCGATGAACGGCCGCGTGCAGGGCCACTGGGGCAACCGGCACCCCTCGATGGCGCCGTACGGCGCCTTCCCGTGTGCGGGCGACGACCGCTGGATCGCCATCGCGATCCCCTCCGACGAAGCGTTCGCCGCGCTCTGCGCGGAGATGGGCCGCCCCGACCTCGCCGAGGACGAGCGCTTCGCCGACGCTGCGGTGCGCTACCGCAACACCGACGCGATCAACGCGGAGGTGGCGGGGTGGACACCCGCATTCGAGGACCACGAGCTGATGGTGCGGCTGCAGGCAGCCGGCGTCCCGGCCATCGCGACGGTGCACCACGAGGAGGTCACCTCGAACCCCCACCACGCGGCGCGCGGCTACTTCCAGGAGATCACGCAGCACGAGGCGGGCACACACCTCTACCCCGGCCCGATGGCGACCTTCGAGCGCACGCCGCTGCTGCCGGCGCGGCCCGCGCCCACGCTCGGCCGCCACAACGAGGAGATCCTGCGCGACGTGCTCGGCGTCAGCGCCGAGGCGTACCAGCAGCTCCTCGACGACGAGGTGATCGGGACGGTCTACCTGGAGGACGCGACGGCCTGATCTCGCTATAACGTCCGCGATTTCCCGTATGTAATATCCCGTACATGATGGGCGCATCCCGAATGTGATGCGCTCGACGCACTTGCTGCGCCGGCGCGGCCGGTCCGACAGCAGGCGCCATGACTCGCGATGGCCTTCGCCGCCTCGGTGCGCTTGCACTGTGGGCACTCCTCGTTGGTTCCATTGCCGCCTGCACGAGTCCCGCCGACGAGACCGTGGGTGGGGAGACCGCCGCGCCCGCGGCGACATCGAGCCCGACGACTGCCCCTACCTCGACCGCAGCCGCTCCCTCGCCGACCGCAACCTCGACGCCCGCACCGACGGCGACAGTCGCCGCGAGCCCGACACAGGTCTCCACTCCCGCACCGACAGCGACGGTTGCAGCGAGCCCGACACAGGCTCCGACACCCGCTGCGACTGCGCTGCCCCGGCCCTCACCAAGCCCGACGCTGGCTCCGGCAGCCACCTCGACCGCGGCGACCACGGCGCTGAGCCTCGATGGAATCGCCGTGGCGCCCGAGAACTGCGCGGGGTACGACCGCGACCACTTCGCCGGCTACAACGCTCGCGCATTGCGCGACGGCTGGGATGCCGAGGACGGCGCGGCCGACGGCATCATCACCGGCTGGTACACGGGGCAGCGGCTGGCGAACAACGGGCAGTCCGTCCACGTCGAGCACGTCGTCGCCCTCAAGGAGGCATGGTGCTCCGGGCACCGGGAGCCCTCGCTCGGGAACTGGCCGGCGAATCTTCGGCCGGCCCAGGCCGCGCTCAACCAGTCGAAGGCCGACCGCGACCCCGCCGAGTGGGATCGGCCTGACCTCCCCGGCTGGTGTCGCTACCTCACGCTCCACGTCGAGGTGAAGCGAGAGCTCGGGATGACGGCCGACCGCGCGGAACTCGAGTACATCGCCCGCTCGTGGGCAGCCAGCTGCGGTGACGCGGCGCCCGTGCCGACGGCCGAACGAACGCCGACTCCCGTACCCACGGCGACGGCCGAACCGCCGTACACCGGGCCGCAGCCGGCCCGGACCTGTGGAGAGTTCGGGTGGCGCGTCGACCGTCGCACGCACCCCAACCTCTACGCCGCCCTCGACGCCCTCGGGATGCGCGACGGGAACAGCGACGGGATCATGTGCAACGCGGAGCGGGCGTACAGCGGACCGGACTACCCGGCGCCGTAACCCTCGCTCGGGAACCGGTCGAGGCCGCTCAGGCGATCGCGCCGAGCTCCCGGAGGCTCGCGATCTCCGCGTCGTCGATGCCGTGCTCGCGTAACACCTCGTCCGTGTGGCGGCCGAGGGGCGGCGACGGGCGGTCCGTGCCCGTCGGGGTCTCGGACATCGAGACGATCGGGCCGACCATGCGCTCCGGGCCCGTCAACTCATGCTCCAGGTCGATCATGTAGCCCATCGCCTCGACCTGCGGGTCGTCGGCCATGTCCTCGGGCCAGTTCACCTTCGAGATCGGCGCGCCCTCGCGGTCGAAGATCTCGATCCACTCGTCCATCGTCTTGGTCATCATGATCCCGCGGATGCGCTCCAGCATCACGTCGACAAGCCTGCGGTTCTCGGGCGGGATCGAGTCGAACTCGGGGTCGGCCGTCGGGTCGTCCTCGACGCCGATGGCGCGCCGCATCTGGTCGCGGTTGAGCGGGGTGAGAGCGCCAAGGATCACGCCGCCGTCCTTGACGGCGTAGCCGCCGTAGAAGAGCCGCGCGGCGGCACGCCCCATCACGTCGAAGAGGTTCCCGCGCGCATCCAGCAGCTCCTTGTAGCTGCCGCCTGCCGCGCGCACCTCGTGCATCCGCTCCAGCGCCTTGTCGGTCGTCTGGGCGTCGAGCGCGGGCAGCTTGCCGATGCGCGTGCCCTGCAGCGCGAGGCCCGCGCGCAGCAGCGACGTCTCGACGAACTGGCCCTGCCCGGTGCGCTCGCGGTGGAAGAGCGCTGCCGAGATCGCCATCGCACCGGCGAGGCCCGCCTGGAAGTCGGCGGGCGCGGTCGCGGTGATGATCTCGGGCTCGCCGAAGTCGCCCACCTTGCCGTCGCCCGCGAGGAGCCCGGAGTAGGCCTGTGCGACGGCGTCGGAGCCCGAGCGGAACTCGCTGGGACCGCCGCGCCCGAAGCCGGTGTTCTCGAAGTAGATGATGTCCGGGCGGAACTGCTTGAGCGTCTCGTAGTCGACTCGCAGCCGCTCCGGCACGCCCGGCCGGGCGTTGATCACGAAGACGTCGAAGCCCGGCATGATGCGGTGCACCATCTCCTGGGCGTCGGGCGAGCGCAGGTCGATGACGAGCGAGCGCTTGCCGCGGTTGAGTGAGTGGAAGCCCTTGCTCTCGCCGGGCACGAAACCGCCGGCCTGCCGGCTGCCCTCGCCGCCGGGAGGCTCGACCTTGATCACGTCGGCCCCGAGGTCGGCCAGGTTGAGGCCGCAGTAAGGTCCCGCGACGATCTGCGAGACCTCGAACACCTTGATGCCATCCAGCGGACCCGGCATGTACGACCCCTCC
>DAOULE010000023.1:0-11807 GCA_034420575.1 Dehalococcoidia bacterium | reverse complement strand
ACTATACGCTGGGCGAGGGGCTGCGCGAACCGACACACGAGGACATCGGGCGCGCCTGCGTGCTGGCGACCGAGTCGGCGCTCATTACCGGCGCGGTCCTCGGCGCGGGACTCGTGGCGGTGGGGAGCCGGTCGTGAGCAGCGAGCAGGCCGTCCTCGACCTCGCCTCGAACCTGCACCCGCACGGGCCGCACCCGGCGGTCGTCGAGGCGGCGCGCGGCGCGGTGCTCGACCGCTACCCGGAGCCCAACGCCGACCTCGACCCGTCGTCGCTGCGCTGGCAGGTGGCGACGGAGATCGGGGTGTCGCGTGACCAGGTGCTCATCACGGCGGGAGCGACGGAGGCGATCCACCTCGCGCTGCGCGCCGTGCTCGGCCCGGACGACGCCTGCACGGTCTTCACCCCGGCGTTCGGCGAGTACGAGCGCGCCGCGCTTGCGGCGGGCTTCAAGGTCGAGCGCCACGAGGCGTCACCGCCCGACTTCGCCCCGCCCGACGACCCGCCGCGCGCGCTGCTCACGCTCGTCGCGAACCCGAGCAGCCCCGCCGGCGTGTACGTCGACGAAGCGACGCTCCGGCGCGTGGTGCGCGTCGCGCGAGGCGTGCTGCTCGTCGACGCGGTCTACGAGCCGTTCGTCGAGGACGCATGGGACGCGAACAAGCTCGTACGCGACGGTCTGCCCGTGCTCGTCGTGCACTCGTTCACCAAGCTCCACGCGATCCCCGGCCTGCGGGTCGGCTACGTCGCAGGGCCCGCGCCGCTCATCGGGCGGCTCGCAGCCCTCCAACCTGCGTGGGCCGTCGGCGCACCGGCCATCGAGGCGGCCCGCGCCGCACTCCCCCTCGACGCCGAGCGCCGCGAGGTCGCGAGCGAGGTGGCCGAGACGCGCGAGGCGATGCACGAGCTCTTTGCGACGCGCGGCATCGCGGTGAGCCCGGCGCGGGCGAACTTCGTGCTCGCGCGTGTCGGCGACGCGGCGGCCGTACGTGGCGCGCTGCTCGCGCGCGGCATCGATGTGCGTGACTGCACCTCGTTCGGGCTGCCCGAGTGGGTGCGTATCGCCACACCGGCGGCGTCCGAGCTACCGCGCCTCCTCGACGCGCTCGGCGCTGCGCTGGACGACCGCGCGTGACGCGCGAAGGCGGCCTCGCGCCGGTGCTGATGGTGGTCGGGACCGCGTCGTCGGTCGGGAAGTCGGTGGTGGTGGCGGCGCTGTGCCGGATCTTCCAGCAGGACGGCGTGCGCGTCGCGCCGTTCAAGGCGCAGAACATGTCCAACAACGCGGCAGTTACCGCCGACGGCCTCGAGATCGGCCGCGCACAGGCCGAGCAGGCCGCAGCCGCCGGCCTCGAACCGCACGTCGACATGAACCCGGTGCTGCTCAAGCCGCAGGGCGACCGCACTTCGCAGCTCGTGCTGCGCGGCCGCCCCGCTGGGCTGCTGCGTAGCCGCGACTTCATCGGGCGCAAGCGCGACCTCTGGCCCGACGCCGCTGAGGCCCTCGACGCGCTGCGCGCACGCTACGACCTCATCGTCGCCGAGGGGGCGGGCAGTCCGGCCGAGCCGAACCTGCGCGCGGGCGACATCACCAACATGCGCGTCGCACGACACGCGCAGGCCCCGACGCTGCTCGTCGGCGACATCGACCGCGGTGGCGTATTCGCGCACCTGCTCGGCACGCTGGAGCTGCTGCCGCCCGAGGACCGCGCGCTGGTGCGTGGGTTCGTCATCAACCGCTTCCGCGGCGACCCGTCGCTGCTCGGCCCGGCCATTGAGGAGATCGAGGAGCGCACCGGCGTGCCGGTGCTCGGCGTGATCCCGTGGATCGACGACATCGGCGTGGCCGAGGAGGACGCGGTCGCCCTCGAGCGCCCCGAGGCCGCCGCCGAGGCCGGGGCGGCCGAGGTGGACGTGGCGGTGGTGCGGCTGCCGCGCATCGCCAACTTCGACGACTTCGACCCGCTCATGCGCGAGCCGGGCGTGCGCGTGCGCTGGGTGCGGCATGCCGACGAACTGGGCGAGCCCGACCTCGCGGTGCTGCCGGGCACGAAGGCGACCGTCGCCGACCTCGAATGGCTGCGGGGGCAGGGGCTGGACCGGGCCGTCGAGGAGCACGCGGCGCGCGGCGGCGCCGTGCTCGGCATCTGCGGCGGCTTCCAGATGCTCGGAACGCTCCTCGTCGACGAAGAGGGCGTCGAGGCGGCCCCGGGGACATCGACGCCCGGCCTCGGCCTGCTGCCCGTCGAGACGCGGTTCGTCGCGGCGAAGACGACACGACAGGCCTCGGGCGAGGTGCCTGCGGCCGCCGGGCCGTGGGCCGGAGCCACGGGGCTGCCGGTGAGCGGCTACGAGATCCACATGGGCCAGCACGCCGGGGAGGGCGACGCGCGTCCGCTGCTCACCCTCGACGGCCGCCCGGACGGCGCGGTGTCACCGGACGGGCGCATCGCCGGGACGTACCTCCACGGGCTGCTGCACAACGACGGCGTGCGCGGAGCGCTGCTGCGCGCCCTCGGACGCAGCGAGCACGCGGAGGCAAGCGTGGCGTTCGCAGAGCAGCGCGAGGAGGCGTTCGACCGGCTCGCGGCGGTGGTGCGGGAGCACCTCGACATGGGGCGCGTGAACGCGCTCCTCGGGCGCTGACAGCGCTCTACGGGATGTCGGCGTCGTACTCCGTGCCGATGTGGCCGCGCTCCACGAAGCCCTGGTACTCGGTGTCCGAGTAGCCCATGACCTCCTTGTAGACGTACTCGTTGTCCTGCCCGAGGTGCGGCGCGTGGCGCGTCACGCCCATCGGGGAGCGGCTCGCCTTCCACGCGCGGCCGACGTAGCGCTGGACGCCGGTGTCGGGGTTCTCGAGGGTCTGGAAGAAGTCGCGCGCGTGGTGCTGGCGGTCGTCGTAGGCGTCGGCCTCGGTCATCACCACGCCCGCCGGGATCCCGAGGGCCTGCAGGCGGTGCATGATCCAGTACGGATCGCGTTCCCGCGTCCACTCCGAGATGATCTCGTCGAGCTCCCCGCGGTTGGCGTAGCGGACGGCCATCGTCGCGAAGCGCGGGTCGTCGACCAGCTCCGGCATCCGCATCGAGTCGCACAGCGCCTGCCACTCGCGCTCGTTGCGCACCGCGATCGTGACCCAGCGGTCGATGCCGTGGACCGGGTAGACGTTGTGCGGCGCGAGGAAGAAGTGGCTGTTCGCCATGTACTCCCACTGCCTGCCGTTCATCGAGTAGTCCATGATGAACTCGCCGATGTAGCCGACGAAGTTCTCGGCCGTCGCGAGCTCGATCATCAGCCCCTTGCCGGTCTGCTCGCGGTAGCGCAGCCCGTTCATGAACGCGAACGCCGACCCGACGCCCGAGGCCGCGTCCGACGGGACGCCGCTCGGGGCGCGTTCGAGGCTGAAGCCGGGGTAGGCGCGGATCACGGGGTGCCCGCAGAGCGCCTCCATGTGGTTCCCGAACGTGCGGTAGCGGCGGTACGGCCCGGTGATGCCGAAGCCCGGCGCGCGCACCATGATCATGCGCGGGTTCACGCTCGACAGCCGCTCCCACCCGAGGTTGTTGCGGTCGACGTTCGGCGGCAGGTTGTTCTCGATCAGCCCGTCGGAGACCGCGATCAGGCGGTCGAGGATCTCCTGGCCCTCCGGCGAGGCGTAGTCGATGGTGACCGACTTCTTGTTGCGAGCATGGTGCGTGAAGCCAGACCAGCGGTTCCACGGCCGCTCGCCTGGCTCGTTGTTGGGGTAGGTGATGTTCGTCGGGCCGACGGCCTGCACCATCTCCAGCGGCGGCCGCACGAGGAACCCTCGCGACGTCGAGGGCGCGAAGTGGGTCGACTCGACGCGGATCACCTCCGCGCCCCACTCGGCGAGGTGCATCGTCGAGTAGGGACCCGCCCACACCACCGTGAAGTCGATGACGCGCAGGCCTTCGAGGGGCAGCCGCCCCTCCGCCGGCGTGATCACCGGCGTCGGCTCGGACTTCGGGCGCACGACGGGCGCCCGGGCGGGGGGAGCCTCGGCCAGCACCTCGTCGGTGTGCGCGCCGAGCAGCGGGGCGTGCCGCCGCGGCGGCATCGGGCCCTCGTCGCGGTGCAGCGTGAAGTGGTAGCCGGGGTAGGTGAGCGGGCCGGTCTCGGGGTGCTCGATGGTCTGGAAGAACTCGCGCTCGACGAAGTTGGGGTCCTGCAACAGGTCCTCGATGGTGTTGATGGGGCCGGCGAGGACCCCGAAGTCCTCGCACGCCTGGCGGAGCTCGGCCTTGGTGTGCTGTAGCGTGAACGGCAGCAGGTGGACGTTGAACTCCTCGATGCGCTCGGGCGCGGAGCGCGCGGTGACCGTCGACCAGTCGGGGTGCTCGAGCAGGTCCTCGCGGCCGATCATGCGGATCACGCCCGGCAGGCGCGAGGGTCCCGAGCTGATGATGAAGAAGCCGTCGATGCACGGGAACACGCCTGAGCCGACCTGCGAGACCACGCCCGACCGCCCGGCGATCCCGCCGGTGTACTGGTGGCCCATGAGCTGCGCGAGCCGCGCGTCGATGGAGTGTGTCGCCGTCTCGTAGAGCGAGAGGTCGACGTGCTCGCCCTCGCCGCGCTCCTTCGAGCCGTGCAGCGCGACCATGGTGGCGAGGGCGCCGACGAATCCGCCGTGGTAGCCGGTCATGCGGCCGGCGGTCTTCACCGGCTCCAGCTCCGCGTCGCCAGCCGCCTGCAGGTTGCCGCCCATCCCGAAGATCGTGAGGTCGGTCGCCTCGTAGTCGCGGTAGGGGCCGTCCTGCCCGAAGTTGGTGAGCGAGGTCAGCACGACCATCGGGTTCACCTCGTGCAGCACGTCGTAGCCGATGCCGAGCCGCTCCATCGCGCCGGGCTTGAAGTTCTCGATGACCGCGTCGGCGTCCTGCACCAGCCGCAGCAGGTGCTCGCGGCCCTCGTCCGTCTTGAGGTCGAGCACGACGCTGCGCTTGTTGGTGTTGAGGAACAGGAACAGGCCCGACCGTTCGACGCCCGGCTCGTCCTGGTGGAAGGGCGGCGTGTGGCGCGTCGGGTCGCCCTCGGGCGGCTCGATCTTGATCACGTCGGCGCCGTAGTCGCCGAGGAGGCGGGTGCAGAACGGTCCGACCGTCCCCCGCGTCAGGTCGATCACGCGCAGGCCGTCGAGCGGCATCGTCCCGGTCATCGCAGCACCTCGCTCGCCGGGTGTGCCGTCCCGCACCCCCGTGCGGCGCGATGATACAGGCGAAGCCGAGCGGTGCGGCGGGTAGAATCGATTGATGGCATCCAGCGCGGCGGCGCAGCCACGCATCTTCTACGGCTGGTACATGGTCGGCGGCGGAGTCATCGGCTCCTTCGTGGCTGTCGGCGCCGGCTTCGCCTCGATGAGCGTGTTCCTCAGCCCGGTCACCGAGGACATGGGCTGGACTGTCGCCGCCTTCACCATCGCGACGGCCGGCGCGAACGCCGTGAACGGCATGTCGGGCGTCATCGTAGGGCCGCTCGTGGACCGCCACGGGCCGAGGCCGCTCATGCTCTTCGGTGCGGTCGCGCTCGCCGCGGCGATGTTCCTGACCTCGCAGGTCACGGAGCTGTGGCAGTTCATCGTGCTGCAGGCGTTCGGCGTCGGGCTCGGCATGTCGCTCGTCGGGCCGCTGGTCGTGAACATCGCGCTCTCGAAGTGGTTCGTGCTCGGGCGCGGGTGGGCGATCGCGCTCGGCTCGATGGGCATCTCGTTCGCCGGGATATTCGTCCCGTTCGTGATGACGCGCATCGTCGACGGCCTCGGGTGGCGCGAGGGCTACCAGATCCTCGCGGTCGCCGTGCTCCTGCTCGCGCTCCCGACGGCGCTGATCATGCGCCGCCAGCCGGAGGACTACGGCTACCTCCCGGACGGCCGCCGGGAGGGCGGCGCGGGCACCTCGGCGGCGGACACCGAGGCGCTGAACCTCGACCGCCTCAACTCGTACACGCGCAGCGAGGCGCTGCGCACGCGCGCGTTCTACCTGCTGACGCTCGCGTTCGCGTTCTTCGGCGCGGCGGCCTTCACGCTGCTGATCCACGGCATCCCGTTCGTGACCGAGGCCGGCTTCACGCGCACCGAGGCGGCACTGGCGGTGGGCGTCGCGGGCGTCGGGAACCTCGCGGCGAAGATCCTGTGGGGTTGGGCGCTGGGGAAGTGGCACCCGCGCATCCTCTGGGCGATGTGCTACGCGCTGCTGTGCATCGGCTCGGTGCTGCAGCTGGCTGCCGCGGGGCTCGGCCTGCTGCCGCTCATGCACGTCGCATTCTTCCTGTGGGGGCTCGGCTTCGGTGGCGGGGTGCCGCTCGGCGAGTTCATCTGGGCGAAGTACTTCGGCCGCGTGCACATCGGCGCGGTGCGCAGCGTGGGGATGCCGGCCGGGATCCTGTTCGGCGCGGTGGGGCCGGTGGTTGCCTCGGTGCTGTTCGATGCGAGCGGCACGTACGTCTCGGCGTGGACCCTGATGATCGTCCTCTACCTGCTGGGCGCGACCGCGATCCTGAGCTCGCGCGAGCCGCCGCAGAAGGTCACGGCTGCCCAGCTCGCCGCGATGACCCCACCCACGCCCACGCCCGTCCCCGTCGCAGCCCTCGTCCCGGCTGGCCCGGTGTCACCCATCGCAGCGCCCGCCACGGCCGTGGCGATGCCGCCGGCGAGCCTCACGCACGGCGGCCTCGGCGGCTTCGACTGGACCCTCGACGGCGACGGGGTCGCGCCGGCGCCGGTCAACGGGGCTGGGGCGCCAGCCCGCAGCGCCGTGCCGTAGCGAGGGCGAGCCACGTGCGGTCCACTCTGCTCATCGCGGCACTGGCGCTCGCCGCCGCCGTGCTCGCCTCGGCGTGCGAGCGAGGTGACGAGCCACCACCACCGACGCCCACCGCGACTCCCCGCGTGGTCGCGACGGCCCCGCCCACCACCACGGCGACGGTGCCCCCGACGCCTGCGGCAACTCCCTCGCCTGAACCGACAGCGACGCCGACTGCCAGGCCGACACCGACGGTCACGCCCACCGTGTCGCCGACGCCCACCCGGCAACCAACACCCACGTCCACTCCGACCCCAACTACGACGCCCGCCCCGATGCAGACCGCCACGCCCACGCCGAAACCGACTCCCGCGCCGACATGGACACCGTCACCGTCGCAGTGTCCCGAGCCCTGGACGGTCGTGGGTGTGGAACCCGTCGGGAGCGAGACACCCGAGCCGCCGCCCGGTCGCTGGCAGCCCGCGATCCGGGAGATCGAGACCGACCATGACGCCCTCGGTCGCGTGTTCTTCGAGCGCGACGATGAGATGGAGGTGGAGCTCGAGTCGTGCAAAGCGTTCGGGCTGTTCTTCCTCGATGTCGAGACGGGTAGCGTCGAGGGCTGGATATCGGACGCTCCTATCCTCCCTTCGCCCGGCAACCGGTTCGTCTACCTCTCACCCGAGGTCGCCCCGGTGCTGTACGACCGGGCGGCCGGACGGTCGTACACCTGGGACGTGGGGGAGGTCTCACTGGTTCCAGAGCGCCCCGAGATGCAGACGTGGCACCGGCGCTCGCGAACCTTCACCGATGCCCTGCTGGGATGGGGTACAGGTACCGATGAGCACCTGGTGTTCCGCAGCGGCTCCCGCTACGCGGTCGTCAACGCCTCGTTCGAGGCTGTCGCATGGTTTGACCTCGCCGAGGCCGTATCGCCGCTCAGGTGGTGGGTCCACCCGGACGGCACACACCTCCTCATGCGCACCGTGAGCGAGGACGAGCCCGACGAGCGGCTCTATGTGATCGACCTGTCCGACGGGAGTCACGCGACCCTTCGGGTCCCCAAACAGCACGCGTACGTTTGGTACTCGCAGATTCGTGCGTCCGGGTCAGGGATCGTCGTCTCGTCCTTCATCCCCGACAGTGGTCGTGTGTCCCTTGCTCACTACGACTGGACGCTGGCGCCAACGTCGTCGCTCCTGGTCCCCTTCGGTGAACTCTCGCACGACGGGTCGCTCCTGGCTGCAGTCACGCTAGCTACGGCGGTCTATGAGCTTGGCGTCTCCCCTGGATTGAGCGTCACATCGATCTTTGACGCGGTCACTGGCGTCGAACTGCTTCGTATGAAGGGTGCTCTGCCGGCACAGACCTTCTTTGGCGTCCACGGAGCACGGAGCCACTGGCTCCCTGACAGCTCCGGGCTGGTGGTCGACACGCGCGACGGTTCGGGCATCGTGAGGATGGACGACCCGCGTGTCAGTTTGTTTCAAGCGGAGAAGGACTCGTGGGACGATCTGCTGATTCCGAGCCCGGACCGCGTCGACCGCCTCGATCGGCCGTTCCAGCATTACCTCGCGTACTGCGTCGAGGCCGACGGCAATGACAGCCAGGGCGGGCAGTGCCGCGTGTTGAGCGCCAGGGTTGTGCGGGACACTGGCCATGAACTGACCTCGGCCCGGGTAACGCTCCGCATCCCGCCCGGAAGCGTCTGGGACGTTCTGCCGGGATCCATCGAGGCAGTCGCGTTCAACCGGACCTCATGGGGTCTCATGAGTGATGAGCTCCGTATGCACCTCAGCCTGAGTGGGCCGTACGAGAGTGACGGGGCCCGCCCCCTGCTTCCACTGGTGGTCGACCGTCCACCGTTCACCCCATTGAATGCACTCGAAGTGGACACGAACGAGGACTGCGTGAACTTGCGCACCGCCCCCGAGCCAGAGGCCTCGATCCTCGAGTGCATCCCGGCTCGATCGGTCGTGAGCTCGGTTGAGCCACCAGCGGGCATGACCTACGGAGACTACGCCTACCCCCTTGCCCGGATCTTCTTCGGCCGCCTCGGCGGCACCTTCGCCTACGTCCGCACCGAGGAAGGCGTCGAGGGCTGGCTGCCCCTCGACAGCCTGCGGTGGGCCGAATAGCCCCCGTCAGCGGGGCTGGGGCGCCAGCCCGAAGCGCTGCTCGATGACGCCTCGGCGGAAGTCGAAGATCGCCTGGAGGCGCGGGGCGATGATGCGCGCGTTGACCGGGCCGCCGAGGGGCCCGAACGGCAGCGCGTAGTGGACGATGTCCCGCACCTCGGTGCCGCGCGGCACGTCGCGGAAGTGGTGCTGGTGGTGCCAGAAGCGGTACGGCCCGATCCGCTGGTCGTCGACGAACAGCTCCTCCTCGACTACCGCCGTGATCTCCGTCACCCACGTCACCGGGATGCCTAGCAGCGGCCGCACGCGGTAGACCACGATCAGGCCCGGATGCACGCGCTCCGGGATCTCCTCGGTGATCTCGAACCCCATGTCGGGCGGCGTGATCACCGAGAGGTTGCGAGGGTTCGAGAAGAACTCCCACGCCTCGGCGCGGCTCACGGGGAGCACCTGCACCGCTTCGAGTCGGTGGAGGCTCATCGGGGACTCCCTTCGCGCGGTGGGAGCGTGGCTGCTACTCGGGGTCGTCGAGGGCCGCGCTCGCGATCGTCTCCAGCGCGCGCGCCTCGATCGGCGGGTTGATGAGCCCGCTGCGCACGTCGCGGAAGTAGCGCTCGAGGGGCTCCGAGCGCTGCATCGCGACCCCGCCGACGATGCGCATCGCGATCTCGACGACCTCGACGGCGGTGTTCGTGGCGAGGCGCTTCGACGCCGCCACCTGCGGGCCGAGGCGCCCCCGCGCCTCCGGGTCGCGCTCCCACGCCTCCGAGGTCTGCATGAGCAGCGCCGTCGCAGCCATGAGCGCGGCGTCCATGCGTCCGACCTGCTCGCGCACGTGCGGGACGGTGGCGACGGGGCCGGGCGCGCCGGTGGGCCGGCGCTCCCGCGCGAAGCGCACGGCGTAGTCGCGCGCGGCCCCGGCCACGCCGAGGCTCGTCGCGCCGACGAGGATCGCGAACCACGCCGCGGGCTGCTCCCGCTGGCGCTCCAGGTCGGAGCGCGTCAGGAAGTCCTCGTCGGTGACGAGCACGTCCTCGAAGCACACGTCGTGGGAGCCGCTGGCGCGCATGCCGAGCGCGTCCCACGTCTCCTCGACGCGCACGCCGGGCAGGTCGCGGTGAATGGCGATGCGGCCGACCTCGCCGCTACCGTCCTCGACGGCGACGTAGGTGACGAAGTGGGTGAGGACTGGCGCGGCGGTGGTGTAGGTCTTGCGGCCGCTCACGCGCCAGCGGCCGGGGCCGTCGGGCGTCGCGGTGGTCTCGGGGCGGCCGCCGCCCTGCGGGGAGCCGAGGTTCGTCTCGGCGGCGGCGTTGTTGAGCAGCGCGCCCTCGTGCACCACGGCGCGGAAGATGCGCTCGCGCGCGGCCTCCGGCCACTGCCGCGCCTGCCCCTCGGTGCCGCACATCATCAGGTGCATCGCGAGGCCGAGCGCCGTCGAGCCGTCGCCCTTCGCGAGCTCGATCTGCGCGAGCGCGACGTCGTCGAGGCCGTACCCGCCGCCACCGTACTCCGCGGGCACCGAGGCCGCGGTGTAGCCCGCGCGTCGTGCCGCCTCGAAGTGGTCGTACGGGAAGGTGCCGGCGCGGTCATGCTCGGCGGCGCGCACGGCGAACTGCGCGGCGAGCGCACGCGCCTGCGACACGAGGTCTGCCTGCCGCCCGGTCTTCGGCTCCACCATTCGAGCGTAGCACCGGCACGGCTCAGGCGGACGCGACGAGGGGCCGGCGGAACCGGCCCCTCGGAGTGGTCGCGACTGCGTGGTGGGGGTCTAGTACATGCCCCCGGCAGCAGCCTGCGCGGCCGCCAGCGCCGCCGCGTCGTTCGCGTCGGGCTTGTCGGTCACGAGGCAGTTGGTGGTCAGCACCATGCCGGCGATGGAGACGGCGTTCTCGAGCGCGGCCTTCGTGACGAGGGCCGGGTCGATGATGCCGAACTCGATCATGTCGCCGTAGCGCTGGCCGGCCGCGTCGTACCCCTGGCCGGGGTCGAGCCGCCCGATCTCACGGACGATCACCGAGCCGTCCTCGCCGGCGTTGGCGGCGATGCGGCGCAGCGGCTCCTCGAGCGCGCGGCGCAGGATGCGCACGCCGGTCGCCTCGTCGCCCTCGAGCTCGACGCCGTCGAGCACGTTGAGGGTGTTGAGGAACGCGACGCCGCCGCCGGGGACGATGCCCTCCTGGACGGCCGCGCGCGTCGCCGAGAGGGCGTCCTCCACGCGGTGCTTCTTCTCGGTCAGCTCGACCTCGGTGGCCGCGCCGACCTTGATGACGGCGACGGAGCCGGCGAGCTTGCCCATGCGCTCCTGCAGCTTCTCGCGGTCCCAGTCGGAGGTGGCGTTGTCGAGCGCTGCCTTGACCATGGTGATCCGCTCTTCGATCTGCTCGGAGGTGCCGTAGCCCTCAATGATCGTCGTCTCGTCCTTGGTGGAGACGATGCGGCGGGCGCGGCCGAGGTCCTCGGGCTGCGCCGACTCGAGGGTGCGGCCGAGCTCGGGGCTGATCAGCTGCGCGCCGGTGATGGCGGCGATGTCGCCGAGGTTGTCCTTGCGGCGGTCGCCGAAGCCCGGCGCCTTGACCGCGAGGGCGTTCATGGTGCCGCGCAGGCGGTTCAGCGCCAGCGTCGCCAGCGCCTCGCCGTCGACGTCCTCGCCGATGACCACGATCTCCTTGGAGCGCTGGAGCTGCCGCTCGAGCAGCGGAAGGATGTCGTTGATGGCCGAGATCTTCTGGTCGGTGACCAGGATGTACGGCTCGTCGATGACGGACTCCATGCGCTCGGGGTTGGTCACGAAGTAGGGCGAGATGTAGCCGCGGTCGAAGGCCATGCCCTCGACGTACTCGATCTCGGTCTGGATGCCCTTGGACTCCTCGACGGTGATGACGCCGTCCTTGCCGGCGGCCTCCAT
>DAOULE010000022.1:0-7348 GCA_034420575.1 Dehalococcoidia bacterium | reverse complement strand
GCGCCGAGTGTCACCTCTGACTCGAAGAGGAACGGCCACGGGATGACGTGCAGCGCCTTGCCGATGCCGTCGAAGATGATGTCGAGCATCTCCTGGCGGTCCATCGCCATGGTGAGCGCGCGACGGATGCGCACGTCCTGGTACTTCTCCAGCGTGTGGTTGAGCCCTACGGTGATCCCGTTTGAGGTGGTCGGCAGCAGGTTGATCTGGATGTCGGGGTTCGTGTCCACGATCTCGTTGAGGTCGCGAAGCGACGACGCCAGCCCGTAGCCGTAGTCGATGTTGCCGACGCGGAACTGCGCGAGGCGGGCGACGTGGTCCGGCATGATCAGGAACTCGAACCCGTCCAGGAGGACGTCCCGCTCCCAGTAGTCCGGGTTCTTGTCGAAGAGCACGTTCACGCCCGCCTCGAGGCCGGTGAGGATCATCGGCCCGGTGCCGATGGCGCGCGTGGTGATCGTGCCGTCGTCCACCAGCTCCTTCGGGAAGATCGTCTGCTTGTTGCTCCCGAGGGGGTTCAGGAAGTCCGCCGTCGCCCGCGACATGGTGACCGTCAGCGTCTCGTCGTCGACCGCTTCGAAGTCGGCGACGTTCGTGTAGTAGGCCTTGTGGACGCCGTCGGTCGCGTAGCGGTTCAACGCGAACCTGGCGTCCTCGGCCGTGAACTTGCGCCCGTTGAGCGGGTCGACGTTCTGCCACGCCGCGCGGGGGTCGATCTGGAACGTGAAGACGAGCCCATCCGGCGAGCGCTCCCACGAGGCGGCGAGCTCAGGCTCGATCTCGGGCTGGAACACGTCCGCGGCGGGGCCGCGCTTGAAGCCGATCAGGCGATTGTAGACCATGTTCGGCACGGTCACCGTGCCGCCGGCCGCCGAGGTGGTCGGGTCGATGGTCTGGAAGTTCCAGGTGGCCGCGACCTTCATCACGCCCCCGGGCACCGGCGTCTTGTTCGGCTCCGGGAAGTTGAACGGGTACGGCAGGCTCGGGTCCTGGACGAGCTCGCCGACCGTCTCGACATCGTCCGCTGCGTCGCCGTCGCCGGACGTCGAGGAGTCGTCGGAGCTGTCCGTGCTCCCCGACGTCGTGCCGCTCGACGTAGCCGTCGTAGTCGTGCCGCTCGTCGACGTGCCACCTGTGGTCGTGGTCGTCGAGGCGGTGTCGTCGTCATCGTCGTCATCGCCGCCGCAGCCGATCAGCGCCGCGGCCGCGAGGCCGACTCCGCCGAGGAGCCCTCCCCGGAGCAGGGTCCGCCTGCCGACCGTCTCCGACCACCAACTGTGTGTTCGCTGTTCCTGGTCCAGGGCCATACGAAACCTCCTCCCGTGCTGGGCGCTCGTTTGCCTGGATTCGGGGCAGCCTACACGAACGCGCGAGGCATGAACAGGAGCCACCGCGGTGGGCGTGCCCGGGATCGCGGAGCGCACAGCAAGAGGGGCGGCCGTCTGGCCGCCCCTCGGGTTGGTCACGCCGTCGAGGACTGCTAGCCGGAGCGGCCCTCGATGTCCGGGTCGATCCAGGCCGTGTGCACCTGGTCGCCCCACGTGTAGTAGGAGTTGTTGTCGCCGGGCGCCGTGCCGGTGAAGCGCAGGCCGCGCACCCACGGCTGGTAGACCTCGAGGCTGAAGCCCCACGGCAGCGTCGGGCGGTAGGCCTGGTCCAGGTCGCGGTCCCAGATCTTGCGCCACAGGTCCGCGCGGGCAGCCGGGTCGAGCTCGATCTGCTGCGCCTCGGCCCAGCCGTCGATCTCGGCGTCGCTGGTCCGCCAGCGGTTGCCCGGTGACTCCGAGTGCACCTGGCCGTGGAACCAGTTGTCGGCGTCGTAGCCGCTGGTGCTCCACGCCGAGGTGGAGAAGTCCGGGAGCTTCGAGGGGACCCACTGCGAGTTGAACTCCGTGTAGTCCACCTTGCCGCCGGTCATGTTGAGGCCGACGCGCTGGAACTGCGCCTGCACCACCTCGGTGGTCTGCTCGAGGCCCTTGGTGTAGGCGTAGTAGCTGTTGTTGAACTCGAACCCCTCGGCGCCGGCTGCCTGCAGCAGCTTCATCGCCTCGTCCGGGTTGTACTGCAGGTACGGCCCGACCTCGGGGCTCCCGACGGCCTTCTCCTCGCTGAAGAGGAACGGCCACGGGACGATGTTGAGCGCCTTGCCCAGACCGTCGAAGACGATGTCCAGGATCTCCTGGCGGTCGACCGCCATCGACACCGCGCGGCGGACGCGGACGTCCTTCCACTTCTCGAGGGTGTGGTTGATGCCCATGCTGATCGAGTTGTACGTAATCGGGATGAAGTTGACCTGGACGTCGGGGTTCGTGTCCAGCACCTCATTGAGGTCACGCACTGTCGAGACCAGCCCGTAGGCGTAGTCGATGTTGCCGACGCGGAACTGCGCCAGGCGGGCGACGTGGTCCGGCATGATCAGGAACTCGAAGCCGTCCAGCAGGACGTCCTTCTCCCAGTAGTCCGGGTTCTTGACGAACTCGACGTTCTGGCCAAGCTCGAGGCCTGTCAGGATCATCGGGCCGGTGCCGACGCTGGTGGTCTGGATGGAGTCGTCGTCGACGATCTCCTTCGGGAAGATCGTCTGCTTGTTGCTGGCCAGCGGGTTCAGGAAGTCCGCCGTTGCCCGCGCCATGTTCACCTTGAGCGTCAGCTCGTCGGTGGCCTCGAAGTCCGAGACGTTGGCGTAGTAGGACTTGTGGACACCCTCGGTCGCGTAGCGGTTGAGGGCGTAGCGCGCGTCCTCAGCCGTGAACTTGCGGCCGTTCAGCGGCGCCACGTTCTGCCACGTCACGTTGTCCTGGATCTGGAACGTGAACGTCAGGCCGTCGGGGGAGCGCTCCCACGACGCGGCCAGCTCCGGCTCGATCTCCGGCTGGAACACGTCCGCGCCCGGACCGCGCTTGAAGCCGATCAGGCGGTTGTAGACCATGTTCGGCACCGTCACCGTGCCGCCAGCGGCCGAGTCGACCGGGTCGAGCGACTGGAAGTTCCAGGTCGCTGCCACCTTCATGATGCCGCCCGGCTGCGGAGTCTTGTTCGGCTCCGGGAAGTTGTACGGGTACGGCAGCGCCGGGTCCTGGACGAGCTCGCCGATGGTCTCGACCTCGTCGGCCTGTGCCTGCGACGTATCGCCTTCGTCGTCGTCCTCGGTGGTGTCCGCGACGCTGACGCTGGGCGCCGGGGTCGACGTCGCCGCCGTGGTCGCGGTCGTGGTCGTCGTCGTGGTCGTCGTCGTGGTCGCGGCGGTGTCGTCGTCATCGTCGTCGCCGCCGCCGCAGCCGATCAGTGCCGCGGCCGCGAGGCCGGCGCCTCCGATGAGCCCTCCGCGGAGCAGGGTTCGCCTGCCCACCGAGTGCGTCCACAAGCGGGACAAACGCTCTTCCTGGTCTATGGCCATGGCTGGACCTCCCTCGTTGTTCGCTTCCTGCCAGCCTCGGATTTGCGGAGCCTAAAGGAACGACCGCTCGCGTTCCAGCCGAAAACGGGTCATTTCTCGAACATAACCGACGTTTCTGGGCTGAGACTGCCCGATCCGGCCTACCCGCGACCCCGCACCCCGCCCCGATGCTAGGATCGACGCGGCCCGGCGCGGCCGACCCGCGCCCGCCCCGACACACGCGAGGGGGCTGCGATGCACGCAGTGCTCGCCCAGTGACCACATCGCCGCTCGCACCCGTCGACGCCGTCGTGATCGGCGGCGGCCCCGGCGGCAGCAGCGCCGCCACCATGATGGCCCGCAAGGGCCTGCGCGTCGTGCTGCTGGAGCGCGACCACTTCCCCCGCGAGCACATCGGCGAGTCGCTCCTGCCGGCGAGCCTCCCGATGCTCGAGGTGATGGGCGTGATGCCGGCCATCGAGGCGGCGGGATTCGTCCGCAAGCGCGGCGCGACCATGGTGTGGGGCTCAGACCTCGAGCCGTGGAGCTGGTACTTCGACGAGGTCAGCGACCGCTACCCGACCTCGTTCCAGGTGGTCCGCTCCGAGTTCGACAACATCCTCCTGGAGCACGCCCGCGCCTCCGGCGTCGACGTCCGCGAGGGCCACCAGGTCACCGAGGTGACCTTCGTGGACGGCCGCGCGGCCGGCGTGGAGTACCGCACCGACGAAGGCGCCGAGGGCTTCGTGCAGGCGTCGTGGGTGGTGGACGCGAGCGGACAGACGGCGCTGCTGGGGCACGCGCTGGACCTGCGCGAGTGGGACGAGTTCTTCCGCAACCTCGCCATCTACGGCTACTTCGAGGGCGCCTCGCCGCTGCCCGAGCCCGACAACACGAACATCTTCATCGAGTCCTACGAGCACGGCTGGTGCTGGGCGATCCCGCTCCACACCGGCGTCTCCAGCGTCGGCGCGGTGCTCGACAGCGAGGAGGGGCAGCGCGCCATCCGCGAGGATGGCGTGGAGGCCGCCTTCCAGGCGCAGCTGGACCTGGCGCCTCGCACCTCGGAGCTGCTCCAGGGCTCGAAGCTCGTCGACGGCCCGCACGTCGTGCGCGACTGGTCGTACCTCTCGAACCGGATGGTCGGGCCCGGCTACATCCTGGTCGGCGACGCGGCGTGCTTCATCGACCCGCTGTTCTCGTCCGGGGTGCACCTGGCGCTGACGAGCGGCACGGTGGCCGCGGCGTACGTGAGCTCGGTGCTCAAGGACCCGACGCTGGAGGGACCGGCGGCCGAGGCGTACCGCGACCTCTACCTGGGCCAGTACCACAGCTTCCACCGGCTGGCGCAGCTCTTCTACTCGAGCAACCGCAGCGCCGAGTCCTACTTCTGGGAGGCGCGCCAGATCGCCGACGAGGACGAGTTCACCCCTCGCCACTCCTTCGTGCGCATGGTCGCGGGGCAGCCACCCGTCGGCTACGAGCGCGCCGTGCTCGACCGCGGTGACGCGCCCTCGACGTTCGTCACCAGCGTGCGCGAGGTCGAGGACGAGCGCGCGCGGCGTCGGGCCCAGCTACAGGCGTCCTCGCCGCTGGCGATTGCCGCCTCCGTGCCGGTCCTCGACCCCGACGAGCGGCTCGAACGCAAGCCGACCCTGGAGCGCGACTCGTTCGAGTGGGGCTTCGTGCTCACCTCGGAGGGTCGGCCCGAGGGCGCGCCGGTGAGCATCCCGGTCGCGCGGCTGCTGCGCGGAGCGGACGGCCAGTCGACCATCGGCCAGATCGTCGACCAGATGGCGGTCGAGGCGCGCCTGAACAACGCGGCGCGCCGCCAACTGCTCGACCAGATGGTCGTCGCGATCGGCATCCTCTACGTCGACGGCGCCGTCGCGGAGCTACGCGGCCTCGGCGACAACGCGCGGTAGGCCCACGCGCCTACTCGCTCGGCGGGCTCCCGCCGCTGTTTCCGGCGTTGCCGCCCCCGCTGTTCCCGCCGCCGCGACCACGTCGGCGCCGCCCGCCGCGCCTGCCGCGCCGTCGGCGCTTCGGGCGGTTCTCGCCGCCGTCCTGAGCGGGCTGCCCCGAGCCCTCGCCGCCGGGGCGCGGCTGCTCGCCGCTCGGCGCGTCGACCGGCTCCAGCGTTGCGACGAGGTTGTCGCGGCGGTCACGGTCCTGGCGTCGCACGCGCTCCTCGACCGTCGCGTCCAGCTCCTCGGGCCGCACGGCGGTGCCGTACTGCGAGGCGAGCTCCTCGGCGGACATCTCGATGACCTCGTTGGTCTCGTCCATGCGCAGGCGGACGGTCTGCTTGAGCGTACCGACCGAGATCACGCGCGCCCGGCCGGCTGGCGTGGTGACGCGCTTGCCGACCTTCGGGAGCGTGCCGCGCAGCGCGCGGTACTCCTCCACCTCGAACGAGAGGCAGCAGAGGAGACGCCCGCAGACGCCCGAGATCTTCGTCGGGTTCGGCGGCAGGTCCTGCTCGCGCGCGAGCCGCATCGAGACGTTGGGGAACGTGGTCTGCCAGCTCTTGCAGCACAGCGCGAGCCCGCATACCCCGACGTCACCGAGCGAGCGGGCGCGCTCGCGGTCACCGACCTGCTCGACCGTGACCTGCGCGTCGAACAGCTCGGCGCACTCATCGCGGAGCCAGCGATGCTCGACACGTTCGGGCGCCGAGAAGGTCACGTGCGCCCGGGTGCCCGCGAGGTTGAAGGTGACGTTCGCGACCCGCACTCGCGGGTCCTGACGGGCCGCGAGCGCCTGCGCGCGGCTGATGTCCTCCCGCGCGCGCTCGCGTGCCTCGCGCCAGGCCGTCACGTCGTCCTCGGTCGCGAGGCGCTCGATGACGCGGCGCGGGCCTTCGGGTTCCGCCGCCAGCAGCTGGTCCGGCGCGACCACGACCCAGCCGAGCTGCTCGCCCCGATCGGTGTTCACGACGACGTAGTCGCCGATGCCGAGATCGAGGTCTCCGGGACTGCACCAGGTGAGCGGGCCGGCTTCGTGGAAGCGGACCCCGACCGTGCCATCCATGGGTGTTCCCGCCGGCGCTGCCCGCAGCCCCGAGCGTATGCTCAGGACGCGAGAGCCGCGGCCGCGCGGGCCTCCTCTCCGTGATTCGCCTCTTCGGCAGCCACGTACGGGAGGTCCAGCATCAGGACCTCGACCGCGAGCTGCGGGTTCGTGTTCTCGACCAGCCGCTGCCGCGCGCGCTGCGTGGCGCGCAGCGCCTCGGCGGCTGCCGCGACGGGCACCGCCGGGAGCGGCGCGACCTCGTCGGCCGCGCCCGCCTCGACGCCTGCCGCCTGCGCCAGCGCGTCGTGCCAGCGCCACCGCCACACGTCGAGCGTGCCGAGCACACTCGGTCGCTCGCGCCGCCACCGCCCGGCGAGCCGCGCGGCGTAGTCGAAGCGCTCGTTGCGCCCCGCGGCGACGAGCCCCGCGAGGTCCTCGGCGGCGCTGTGCCGCAGCTGGATCAGCGAGGGGTCCTCGTGCAGCCGCACGGCGAGCCCGTAGCGCCCTCTTGCGAGGGCAGCGAGGCGCGCCGCCTCGGCGTCGTCGAGGCCGAGGCCGGCCGTCAGCGCGTCCGCGCAGTCGGCGTGCGGCATCGGTCGCAGCGCGATCTCGCGGCAGCGTGAGCGGATCGTGGGCAGCAGCTCGTCCGGGTCGGTCGCGAGCAGGATCAGCAGCGACGACGCGGGCGGCTCCTCGATGGTCTTGAGGAGTGCGTGCCCTGCCTCGGTCTGGAGGTCGTCGGCGGTGTCGATGACGAAGACGCGGCGCGCCGCGTGGTGCGGCGGGGCGTGGAACGGCGCGAGGCTCGAGAGTCGCGTGAGCCGCCGTGCCTGGCAGATGCGGATGCGCGTCGAGTTGTCGGCGGCGTGGTCGCGGTGCCCCTCCTCGTCGCACGGCCCGCCGATCGCGACCACCTCGAAGTCCGGGGCTCCGCCGTCCTCGACGCGGCGGCACGCC
>DAOULE010000021.1:0-1985 GCA_034420575.1 Dehalococcoidia bacterium | reverse complement strand
AGGCGGCGGTGCTGGCCGTCCACCGCGCCGGACGCCGCGTCGACGCGAAGCTCGGCGACGTGCAGATGCGCGTCGGCGACACGCTGCTGCTGATCAGCGACGACGACTTCGAGATGCAGTGGGGTGAGCAGCCCGACTTCCTGCTGGTCTCGGGCGTTGGCGAGCTCTCGCGGCGCGGTGTGCAGCGCCGCGCGCTGCTCGTCGGTCCGCTGGTGGTCGCGATGGTGGCGCTGGCCGCGACCGGCGTGCTCACGCTCCTCGAGGCCGCCCTGCTGGCCGCGCTCGCGGTGGTCGGGCTGCGCGTGCTCAACCCGATCCAGGCGCGGAACGCCATCGACCTCGACGTCGTCGTGACCATCGCCGCGGCGTTCGGGCTCGCGGCCGCGATCCAGGAATCCGGGCTCGCGGGTCAGTTCGCGATGCGCATCGTCGATGTGTTCGAGGCGCTCGGGCCGCGCGGGGTGCTGCTCGGGCTCGTGCTGGCGACCATCGTGCTGACGGAACTGGTGACGAACAGCGCCGCGGCCGTGCTCATGTTCCCGGTGGCGATAGCCGCCGCCGAGGCGACCGGCCTCGATACCCGGAGCACGGCGATCGCGATCGCCGTGACGGCCTCGGCGTCGTTCCTGACGCCGATCGGCTACCAGACCAACATCATGGTCTACGGCCCGGGCGGGTACCGCTTCTCCGACTACGCGCGGCTCGGCGCGCCGCTCTCCCTCACGGTGATCGCGGTCGTCGTCCTCGCGACGCCGGTGTTCTGGTAGCAGCCGGCGAGGGCGCGACGTTATGCCGCGCCGCTGCTGTACGCCTCGACGAGCACCTGGGCGACCTCGGGCCGCGTGAACTCGGGCGGCGGGGCCTCGCCGGCCTCGAGCATCTGGCGCACGCGCGTGCCGGACAGGAAGACGTGGGCGTCGTTGCCGTGCGGGCAGGTGTGCGAGCTCGCCATCGCCTCGCAGCTCACGCAGTAGAAGCTGTGCTCGAATTTGAGCGGCTGGATCGCCAGCGCTCCCGGTTCGAGCTCGTCGAAGATCTGCTGCGCGTCGTAGGTGCCGTAGTAGTCGCCGACGCCGGCGTGGTCGCGGCCCACGATGAAGTGGGAGCAGCCGTAGTTCTGGCGCATGATCGCGTGGAAGATCGCCTCGCGTGGCCCCGCGTAGCGCATCGACGCGGGGAGCACGGAGAGCAGGACGCGGTCCTGCGCGTAGTAACCGTCGAGGAGCACCTGGTAGCACTCCATCCGCACGTCGGCCGGGATGTCGCCTTCCTTCGTCTCGCCCACCAGCGGGTGGAGGAGCAGGCCGTCGACGATCTCGAGCGCGACCTTGGTGAGGTACTCGTGCGCGCGGTGCACGGGGTTGCGGGTCTGGAAGCCGACGACGGTGCGCCAGCCGCGCTCGGCGAACGCGGCGCGGGTCTGCGCGGGCGTGAGCCTGTGCTCCGGGAACTCCGGGTTCGGCGGCAGGGCGAAGGCGCGGACCGGCCCGCCGAGGAGCATCTCGGCCTGCTCGTTGACCGCCTCGACGCCCGGGTGCGCCGGGTCCGAGGTGCGGTAGACCTTCTCGGCCTCGCGCGCGCGGTCGTAGGCATAGGCGTCGCCGGCGTCCATCACGGCGAGCAGCGTGCCGTCCTCGGCGGCGAGCGCAATCCGGCTGTTCGCAAGCTCGGCGGCCTGCGCGGACGTGACCGGCAGCGTGATCGGCACGCTCCACACGGTACCGTCGGCGAGGCACATGCCCTCGACAACCGCCCGGTAGTCGGCCTCATCCATGAAGCCGCCGAGGGGGCTCAGCGCCCCGACGGAGAGCAGTTCGAGGTCGGTAACCTGGCGCGGGCCGAGGCGCAGCGCGGGCAACTCGCTCGCGGACTGCGCGAGCGCCGCGGCTTCCTCGCCGGTGGCGAGCAGTTCACGGAGCTCCCCGCCGTGCGGCGGGACGAGCCGGGATGTGTCGGGGCTCATGACGCGGCTCCCGCCGGGATCA
>DAOULE010000020.1:0-4397 GCA_034420575.1 Dehalococcoidia bacterium | reverse complement strand
TCCTCCAACTGGGATATCCATCATACCTGCGAACCGCCCGTTCAGGCTGTGATGCCCTCGCACCACGCTCAGAACGTACGTTTGACACGCATGCAACGCATGTTCTACCATCGACCCGATACGCCGGTGATGGTGGAGGTGTGCGCGGACGGCGATTGCGCTTGATCCCACGTCGTGGATAGCCTGTGGGTCACTCGCGGGTTGTCTACAGGCTCCATCGCCCCCTGTGGCGAGTTGTGAGCGCCCGTGGGGACAACTGCACAGCCGCCCAGTCGCGCGACCGCCAATATCACTGGCGTCCCGGCTCCGGCACGGCGAGAGGGTTTCGGCGTGAAGGTCGTGTTCCTGGAGACCGTTGAGGGGTCCGGCACCCGTGGCGAGGTGAAGACCGTTGCCGCGGGCTATGCCCGGAACTTCCTGTTGCCGCGCGGCCTTGCCGCTCCGGCAACGCCCACCCTCCTCCAGCGGGCGGATTCGCTCGCAAAGGAGGAGGAGGAGCGACAGCGGCTCCTGGACGAGCAGGCACAAGAGCTTGTCGGCAAGCTCGAGGGCCAGAGGCTCGTGATTCCTGTCCGCGTCGGTGAGCAGGGACGTCTGTACGGTTCCGTCACGAATGGTGACATTGCCGAGAAGGCTGGGGAGATTCTCGGCGAGGAAGTGGACAGACGTCGCATCCTGCTACCCGAAGCGATTCGCCAGGTCGGGGTCTACACCGTTCCGATTCGGCTGTCACGTAATGTGACCGTCGAGCAGGAGGTGGTCGTGGTGGATGTCGAGGCGCCGGAAGGCGTTGACGCCGCCGCCGAGGCTCTCGTGGCGCTTGCGCTCGCGGGAGACGAGGAACCGATCGCCGAGGCGGTGGACGACCCAGACGAGGCAGTCGCTGAGGTCGCGCCGGAGCCGGGTAACGAATCCTCCGAGGAATCCTCGGGCTCCGAGTCTGTGGCAACCGACCCTGCGGGTGAGCCCGAAGAGACCCCGGTACCGTAGCCCCTCATGGTCAGTAGCCGGCCGGCGCAACTCCGGCCGGACACCAGGCCCCCCGCCGGGGGGCTGCCGCCGCATGACATCGCCGCCGAGGAGGCCGTGATCGCGGCGCTCCTCCTCGACGAGGAAGCCTACCCGCGCGTCGTCGCGATCCTCCGGCCGGAGGACTTCTTCCGCGAGCAGAACCAGTGGTGTTTCGAGGCCTGCGTGGCGCTCGCCGACCGCGGCGAGACCATTACGCACCCCACCGTCTCCCATGAGCTCGAGCGCGCCGGGCGCCTCGACGCCGCCGGGGGCGAGCCGTACCTGTTCGAGATCACCGGCAAGCACTTCACCGCCGAGGGTGTCGAGGCGCACGCGCGCATCATCGCGCGCGACTCGCTCTACCGCCGGATGATCCAGGTCGCCGGCCAGATCGCGCAGGTCGCCTACCAGGGCGGGCCGGACGCGGGCGCCGTGCTCGCGCACGCCGAGCAACTGCTGCTCACCATCCGCGCCGCCGAGTCCGCGGGCGACTTCCGCGCGCTCCGCGACCTGCTCGACGAGTTCCTCGAGGACCCTGGCGAGGCGGTCGAGGGCATCCTCGTCAGCGCGGTGCGTAGCGGCTTCATGGACCTGGACGCGCTGCTGGGTGGCTTCAAGCGCGGCGACCTCGTGATCCTGGCGGCGCGCACGGGCGTTGGGAAGTCCTCGCTGCTCCTCAACTTCGCCCGCAACGCGGCCGTCGGGCAGCACGGCACGGTCGCCTTCTTCGCGCTGGAGATGTCCGCCGACCAGCTCGCGATGCGGCTGCTCTCCGCCGAGGCGGACGTGGACGCCACGCGCCTGCGTCTGGGCACGCACAACGAGGACGAGGAGTCGCGCATCATGCACGCCATCGGCTCGCTCGGCGAGGCCGGCGTCTACATCGACGACTCTGCGGTGCTG
This sequence comes from Dehalococcoidia bacterium, assembly GCA_034420575.1. GTDB lineage: Bacteria > Chloroflexota > Dehalococcoidia > UBA2979 > UBA2979 > VXMT01. The sequence continues at coordinate 2,483 of DAOULE010000020.1, read as the reverse complement.
AGCGTGCCCGAGATCCGCGCGAAGTGCCGCCGCCTCCAGGCCGAGCACGGCCTGGACCTCGTGGTGGTGGACTACCTCCAGCTGCTGCACTCGGCCTCGCTGGGCGGCGAGAACCGCGCCTCCGAGCTGGGCAAGATCACGCGCGCGCTCAAGGAGACGGCGCGCGAGCTCGACGTGCCCGTGATCGCCGCCGCGCAGCTCTCGCGCGCGGTCGAGTCGCGCACGCCGCACATCCCGATGCTCTCGGACCTGCGGGAGTCGGGCTCGATCGAGCAGGACGCCGACATCGTGATGTTCATCTACCGCGAAGACGTCTACCGCACGCCCGAGGAGTGGCAGGACGAGCACCCCGACGACCCCGGCGGTCAGCACCCGAGCGGTCTCGCCCAGCTGATCGTGGCCAAGCACCGCAACGGCCCCACGGGCACCGTGACCGTGCGCTTCCAGGAGCGCACCGCCTCGTTCCAGGACCTCGTGCTGCGCGAGCCGCCGGCGGAGTTCGACGGGTGAGCGCCCGCGCCCCAGACGGGGGACCGACGTTCGAGGGGTTCGTCGCGGGGGGCGCGGCCACCACGCTGCCCTCGCAGTTCTTCGTCGAGGTGCTCCCGGGCATCGACGACGAGGCGGAGCTGCGCGTCACGCTCTACGCGCTCTACGCCATCGGTCGCGCCCGGGGGCCGCTGCGCGCCGTGCGCGCATCCGAGCTCGCCGCCGAGGCGCCGCTGCGGCGGGCCCTCGCGGGCTGCGGGGGCGACGCCGCGCTGGCGCCGGCCCTCGAGCGGGCCTCGGTGCGCGGCACGCTGCTCACCCTGGCGCTCGACGACGGCGACACGCTGTGCTTCGTGCACAACGAGGCCGGACGCCGCAGCCTCGACCGCGTGCGCTCGGGCGCGACGCCGCTGCCGGGTGGCGCGCGGCTCGCCGCCGCGCGCGATGAGCCCGCGGACCTCGCCGCGTTCGAGCCGGCGCGAGTCTACGAGCAGACGATCGGGCTGCTGAACCCTTCGACGTCCGAGGCGCTGGCGAAGGCGTGCGAGCACTACCCGGAAGAGTGGGTGACGGACGCGCTGCGGGAGGCGGCGCGCAACAACAAGCGCTCGTGGGCCTACGCGGAGGCGATCCTTCGCCGCTGGGACCACGAGGGCAAGGACGACGGAACCAGGAGTACGCGGGATGCGTCCGCTCAAGGAGCTGCTGCAACAGCAGCGCGCGACCACGGCCCGTACGAGCGCATCATCCGCCGCAGCTAGCGCACGGGCCGCCTCGCGCGGGCCGGTCTGCGAGGAGTGCGGCGGCGCACGCTTCGTGCGCGTGACCGCCGATCTCGAACACCGCGACTTCGGGCGTGCCGTGCCGTGCAGCTGCGCGGTTGCCGAGGACGAGACGGAGCGCCGCGCGCGCCTGCTGCGCTACTCGCGCCTGGGAGCCCTCGAACGCTTCACGTTCGAGACGCTGCTGCCGCAGGGCCGCTCCAGCGATGGCCGGGCGCGTGAGCGCTACGCCGTGGCCGTCGAGGCCGCGCGCCGCTTCGCCGAGCGGCCCGAGGGGTGGCTGGTGCTGAGCGGCGTGCCCGGCTGCGGCAAGACCCACCTCGCGGCGGCGATCGTAAACCGCGCCATCGAGCGCGGCGGCCCCGCGCTCTTCTTCACCGTCGCCGACCTGCTGGACCGGCTGCGCGCCTCCTACGACGACGACGCGGAGCTCGCCTACGACCGCCTGAGCGAGCACGTCCGCAACGCCCCGCTGCTCGTCCTCGACGACCTCGATGGCTACTCGGAGACCGCGTGGGCGCGCGAGAAGTTCGTACAGCTCGTCTCGCACCGCTTCCACGCGGCCCTGCCCACGGTATTCACGTCCGTGACCGAGCCCGACGAGATCGAGGGCCGCCTGGGCTCGCGACTCAGCGACCCGTCGCTGGTGCAGCAGTTCGTGCTGGAGGAGCCGCCGCGGCAGCACTTCATCGCCGTCGGCGGGATGACGCAGGAGCGCCTGCCGGCGTTCACGTTCGAGACGTTCCGACCGGGCGGGCACGGCCTCCGCGGCGAGGCGCGTCGCAACCTGGAGGCCGCGTTCCGCCTCGCCCGCAACTGGGCCGACAAGCCCCGCGGCTGGCTCGTGCTGCTCGGCGCGAACGGCACCGGCAAGACCCATCTCGCGGCCGCGATCGCCTCGCACCGCGTGGAGGCCGGCGACCGCGTCGCCTTCGCGACGGTGCCGGACCTCCTCGACGAGTTGCGCGCGACGTTCGACCCGGACTCGGCCGAGCGCTTCGACGCGCTGTTCCGCCGCCTCCGTGACGTGGACCTGCTGATCCTCGACGACCTCGGCGCGCACCAGTCCAGTGGATGGGCGCAGGAGAAGCTGTACCAGCTGCTCAACTACCGCCACCTCGGCAGCCGGCCGACGGTGGTCACGAGCGACCTCGAACTCACCAAGCTGGAGCCGCGGATCGCTTCACGCCTGGGCGACCTGCAGGTGGCGAC
>DAOULE010000019.1:0-3301 GCA_034420575.1 Dehalococcoidia bacterium | reverse complement strand
GGCGGGGCGGACGCCGCTGATGGGGATCTGCCTCGGCCACCAGGTGCTGGGGCGGCTCTTCGGCGCGGAGACGTTCAAGCTGAAGTTCGGGCACCGCGGCGCGAACCACCCGGTGCGCGACGAGGTGACCGGACGCGTTTACATTACGTCACAGAACCACGGGTACGCCGTCGACCCGGACGGGCTCGATGCGGCGGTGGAGGTGTCGCAGGTGCACCTCAATGACGGGACCGTCGAGGGTATGCAGCACCGTGAGCTACCATTGTTCACCATCCAGTATCACTCCGAGGCCTCACCAGGCCCGCACGACACGGAGTTCCTGTTCGACCGGTTCCTCGAAAGCGTGCGCAACAAGGACGTAAGCCCATGACACCAGCCGTGCGCCGCGCGACTGCCGACGACGCGGAGCAGATCTCAGACATCATCTCGGACGTGCTCTCCGAGGGCGTCCCCGTCGCCCTCGACGGCCCCATGACCCCCGACGAGGTGGTCGCGTGGCAGGAGCGCATGGGCGACCGCGGCGCGATCTTCGCCGTGGACGACGACGCCCGCGTGCTCGGCTTCGGAATCATCGACCCGCTCGAGGACAGCCCGGACGAGTGCTTCTACGGCGCGTGGGTGCGCCTGGACGAGCGCCGCAAGGGCTACGCCACCCTCCTCGCCGAGCAGGCGCTGGCCTTCGCGCGAGAGCTCGGCTACCGCAACATTCGCGGCCAGCTTCCCGAGGGGAACGAGCCCGCGCTCTCCTACCTCTCCGCCATCGGCGGGATGGTGCCGTTCACAAACCCCGGCGCTCACTTCGAGCTGCCGCTGGAGCAGGAGTAACCAGTGACCACTGACGCGAGTTCGACCGCACCCGCAGACGCAGCGAAGGAGTACCTCCAGCGGCGCGAAGCCGACTGGGCCGCCTTCACCGCCGCCACCGGCTCGCCCGGCGACTACTGGGAGGCGTGGGGCGAGGAGTCCTTCGGCTGGCGGCCGGAGATCAGCTTCTTCCAGCCCGTCGGCCTCGACTACGCCGACCTCATCGAGCAGGTCGAGCCGCTGCGGGCCGCGCTCGAGGGGCTGCCCGGCGTGGACCTCCCCCCGCCCGAGTTCCTGCACATGAAGTTCCTGCAGCTCGGCTTCCTGCGCGCCGTCGACATCTACTGGTCGCAGGTGGAGACGTTCTACGTGAACGCCGCGCCGCGCGTACACCGCGTCGAGCCGTTCTCGCTCCACGTCGCCGGCGTCTCCGCGCGCGAGGAGGCCGTCTACCTCGGCGTCGACGACGGCTACGTGCTGCGCGAGGTGCGCCGCCAGATCGGCATCGGCGTACCGAAGGCGCAGCAGGTCTTCAAGGAGAAGGGGATCAAGACCGGCCCCGAGGACGACTTCGTCCCCGAGATCCCCATCGCCTACCTCGTGGACGGCGGCGACCGCGCCGCCATCATCGACGCGGTCATGCCGTACCTCCACGCCGACTTCGGCTCCTACCCCGTCAGCCACATCAAGATGGGGCGCATCGCGCCGGACCCCGAGGTGCACTACCCGAACATCGACGTCGTTGCCGAGATCAACCTGCTCGGCCAGGACTACCGGAAGGGCTACCACAACTGACCCAGCCCGGCGGCGCACGCCCCTCCCCGGCCGACGCGCCCGACACGATGCCCGCGAGTGGAGACGACTCGCGCGGGGAGCGCCCGCGCAAGGTCCTGATCATCGGCAGCGGCCCGATCGTCATCGGTCAGGCCGCGGAGTTCGACTACGCCGGCACCCAGGCCTGCAAGGCGATGCGCGAGGAGGGCATCTACTCCATCCTCGTCAACTCCAACCCGGCCACGATCATGACCGACGAGGACATCGCCGACGTCGTCTATATCGAGCCCCTGACCGTCGACGTGCTCGAACGCATCATCGCGACCGAGCGGCCCGACAGCCTGCTCCCGACCCTGGGCGGTCAGACCGGCCTCAACCTCGCCGTCGATCTCGCCGAGGCCGGCATCCTCGACCGCTACAACGTGCGCCTGCTCGGAACGCCGCTCGAGTCGATCCGGCTGGCCGAGGACCGCGCCGAGTTCCGCTCACTCCTCGACTCGATCGGCGAGCCCTCGCCGGAGTCGGAGATCGTCGAGAGCTGGGAGGAAGCCGTCGAGGCGCGCGACCGCATCGGCCTGCCGCTCGTCGTGCGGCCCGCCTACACCCTCGGCGGCACGGGGGGCGGCATCGCGTTCACCGAGGAGGAGTACGAGCGGATCGTGCGCGGCGGCCTCGCCGCCTCGCCCATCACGCAGGTCCTGGTCGAGCGCTGCCTGCTCGGCTGGAAGGAGCTCGAGTACGAGGTGATGCGAGACGGCGCCGACACCTGCGTGACGATCTGCAACATGGAGAACCTCGACCCGATGGGCGTGCACACCGGCGACTCGATCGTCGTGGCGCCCTCGCAGACGCTCTCCGACCGCGACTACCAGATGCTGCGCACCAGCGCGCTGAAGATCATCCGCGCGCTCGGCATCGAGGGCGGCTGCAACGTGCAGTTCGCCCTCGCCCCGCGGCCCGACATCACGCCGTGGCAGGGCGAGGAGACCGCCGAGGCGCTCGAGTACCACGTGATCGAGGTCAACCCGCGCGTCTCGCGCTCCTCGGCGCTGGCGTCGAAGGCCACCGGCTACCCGATCGCGCGGGTCGCCGCCAAGATCGCCATCGGCAAGCGACTCGACGAGATCACGAACTCGGTCACGGGACGCACGACGGCCGCGTTCGAGCCGGCGCTCGACTACTGCGTGGTCAAGATCCCGCGCTGGCCCTTCGACAAGTTCGCCTTCGGCGACCGCACGCTCGGCACGCAGATGAAGGCCACCGGCGAGGTGATGGCCATCGACCGCACCTTCGAGGCGGCGCTGCAGAAGGCCGTGCGCTCCCTGGAGATGGGCGGGCGCTCGATCCTCTGGGAGGATCCCGACTGGGTCGAGGACTTCCCGGACGAGCTCACCGCCACCGACGAGCGGCTGTGGGGCCTGCTCGCCGCGCTGCGCCGCGACGTCGACCCATTCGATCTCGCACGCCGCACGGGCATCGACCCGTGGTTCCTCGAGCGGCTCGGGCGCATCGTCGCACTGGAGCGGCGGCTGCTGTCCGAGGACCTCACCCCCGACCTGCTGCGTGAAGCCAAGCGCGCCGGCTTCGGCGACACCACGATCGGCACGCTGGCCGACCGCCTGCCCGACCAGGTGCGCGCGCTCCGCGAGGAGTGGGACCTGCGCCCCGTCTACAAGATGGTCGATACCTGCGCCGCGGAGTTCGACGCCGTCACGCCCTACTT
>DAOULE010000018.1:0-16194 GCA_034420575.1 Dehalococcoidia bacterium | reverse complement strand
ATCTCGAGCTCCTCGGCGGCGGCGAGGTACGCCGGCGTCACGCCGAAGCGGCCCGAGGCCACCTGCTTCACCTTCGAGTTCGCGTCGCGCAGGTCGCCGTCGGGGCTGTAGCGCCGCGGGTCCTCGCCGCCCTCGCCCGTGTTCGAGCGGCCGCCGAGGACGTTCATCGCGCGCGCGATGTCCTCGTGGGCCTCGCGGCTGAGCGCGCCCAGCGACATCGCGCCCGTGTTGAAGCGCCGCGTGATCGCCTCGACCGACTCGACGCGCGAGATGTCGATGGGCTCGCGGTCCGAGCGGAACTCAAGGAGGTCGCGGAGCGCCGTCGTCGGGCGGTTCTCGACGATCTCGGCGTACTCCTTGTAGTCGTCGTAGGTGCCGTCCTGCGCGGCCTTGTGGAGGGCGCGCCAGACCTTGGGCTCGTAGGCGTGGTAGTCGCCGTCGCGGCGGTACTTGTACCAGCCGCCGGCGGGCATCGCCGCCTCCGGGAAGGCGCGTGCGTGGCGGTCCAGCACGTCGCGCGCGACGTCGTCGTAGGTCACGCCGCCGATGCGCGAGGTGGTGCCGGGGAACGAGAACTCGATCACCTCGTCGGAGATGCCGAGCGCCTCGAAGATCTGCGCGCCGTGGTACGAGGAGACGGCGGAGATGCCCATCTTGGACATCACCTTGAGGATCCCCGCGTCCACCGCCTGCTGGTACTGGCGCATCACGTCGTCAAGCTCGACCTCGCCGAACTCGCCCTCCTGGTAGAGGTCGCGCAGCGTGTCGAACGCGAGGTAGGGGTTCACGGCGCTCGCGCCGAAGCCGATGAGCGTGCCGAAGTGGTGCACGTCGCGCGCGTCGCCGGACTCGGCGACCAGGCTCACCTTCATGCGGTGGCCCGAGCGAATCAGGTGGTGGTGCACGGTCGAGACCGCGAGCAGCATCGGGATCGGCGCCCACTGCGCGTCTGTCAGCCGGTCGCTGATCACGATCACCGAGCGGCCCTCGTCGACGGCCAGCTCGGCCGCCGCGCAGAGGTCGTCGAGGGCGGCGCGCAGCCCGTCCGGCCCGGCCGAGACCGGGAAGCGGGCGTGCAGCGTGGTGAGCGCGAAGTCGCCCATCGGCACGTTGCGCAGCGCGGCCAGCTCCTCGTCGACGAGCAACGGGCTGTTGAGGTGCACGAGGCGCGCCGCCTCGGGCTCGGCCTCCAGCAGCGAGTGACGCCGCCCGAGCAGCGTGTCGAGCGACATCACGATCTCCTCGCGGATCGAGTCGATCGCGGGGTTCGTGACCTGTGCGAACTTCTGCTTGAAGTACGTGTAGAGCAGGCGGCTCGGCTCGAACAGCGTCGAGAGCGGCGTGTCCTCGCCCATCGAGCCGGTGGGCTCCTTGCCCTCCCGGACCATGGGCTTGATGACGTACTCGATCTCCTCGCGCGTGTAGCCGTGCATCACCTGCTGGGTGCGCAGCGCCACGTCGGGCTGCTCGCGATGGTGCCCGTTCGCGCTGTCGAGGTAGCGGTCGAGGGTGTAGAGGTGCGAGTCGACCCACTCGCGGTACGGGTGCCGCCCGGCGATCTCGCGCTTGATCTGCTCGTTCTGGAGGAAGCGCTGGCGCCGCGTGTCGACGGCGATCATCTCGCCCGGCCCGATCCGGCCCGAGTCGACGATCTCGCTGAACTCGAGGTCCACGAGGCCGACCTCGGAGCCCATCACGACCAGCCCGTCGCGTGTCCGCTGGTAGCGGGCCGGGCGGAGGCCGTTGCGGTCCATGATGGCGGCCGCGACCTCGCCGTCGGTGAAGGCGACGGCGGCGGGGCCGTCCCACGGCTCCTGAAGGCAGGCGTGGTACTGGTAGAAGGCCCGCAGCTCCGGGTCCATCCGGGGCATGTTCTCCCACGCCTCCGGGATCAGCATCATCATCGCGTGCAGCAGGTCGCGGCCCGAGGCGGTCAGCAACTCGAGCGCCTCGTCGAGCGACGCGGTGTCGGAGCCGATCGGCCGGATCACCGGCAGCAACTCGCCCAGGTCGTCGCCCCAGACGTTCGAGGTCAGCTCGGGCTCGCGCGCAGTCATCCAGTTGCGGTTGCCGAGCAGCGTGTTGATCTCACCGTTGTGGGCCACGTAGCGGAACGGCTGCGCCAGCGGCCAGTTCGGCAGGGTGTTGGTGGCGAAGCGCTGGTGGAACAGCGCGACGGACGAGACGGTGCGCTCGTCCGAGAGGTCCGGGTAGAACGCCGGCAGCTGCGGCGCGACCATCAGCCCCTTGTAGACGACGGTCTGCGAGGACATCGAGACGACGTAGCAGTCGATCTCCTGCTCGCGGTACGTGCGCTCGGCAAGCCGCCGCGCGCGGTAGAGCTGGCGCTCGAACTCGCCGCTCTCGACGCCCTCGGGCCGCAGCAGCAGCAGCTGCTCGATGCCGGGCAGCGAGGCGAGCGCGAGGCCGCCGAGCACCGACGGGTCGTGCGGCACGGGCCGCCAGCCGATGACGCCGATGCCGCAGCTCGCCGCGGCCTCCTCGAGGGCCGCGCGGGCCGCGGCCTGCGCGTCGGCGTCCTGCGGGAGGAAGCACATCGCAAGGGCGAGGTCGGCGCGGTCGTGGAGCTCGTGGCCGAGGGCCTCGAGGTCGTCCTGCAGCAGCTCGAAGGGCACCTGGATGGTGACGCCGGCACCGTCACCGGAAGCCGCGTCGGCCGAGACGGCGCCGCGGTGGGTGAGGTTGATGACGGCTTCGACGGCCAGCTCGACGACGCGCCGCGTGCGCTCGCCGCTCATCTCGGCGACGAACCCGGTGCCGCAGGCGTCGTGCTCGAGGTCGGGGTTGTAGAGTCCGGCCCGCGGGGTATCCCCGCGGAGCACACGACCGGCAGCCTCCCCGGAGAGGGGATGCTGCAAGTGCAACGTTGATTGCTGCGCAGAGCGCGCGTGTGCGGCATTCACCGCAATGTGCCTCCTGAACTGGACACGCCCAGACCCGTGGGCTCCCGACGATCCATCTTAGCCCACGACGCATGGACGCCCAAGGCGTCGCAACTATTGTCCGCGCTGTACGCGCGGCATGTAAAGCGCGCGCATGGCCTCACAGTCTTCGTTACCGAATTCGGGGCCCGTGCCTCAAAACCCTGTTGCCGGGCGAACGATCGTGGGATCTCGTGCCGTTGTGGAGGCGTTACGCGTTAAGCCGCAGGATGCGCGACGGCGGAGACGCTCCCCACAGCCGGTGGACGTGCCCGCTACGGGAGGGGCTCGATCCTCCCAGGTTGCTCCAACCGGCGGGCGCGCTCCCACGCATCGTGCAGTTCGTCCTGATGAAGACGCACCCACTCATAGACGAGTCGTCGAGCGCGCAACGGCAGGCGACCCCGGATCACCTCAACGCTACCGATACCAATGAGAGCCTCGTGCTCTCCGTATACGGCGTGCAGGTGCGCCGGCGGATGGTCGCCTCCGTACATCCGAATGATGATGCCGTAGAAGCGGCTGATCTCAGGCATCAGGCTGGGGCGGGGGAACCACTAATCGGGCAGGTCGCCCAGCAGCTTGCCGGTGAGCTCCATGTAGAGGGCGTCGGGGCACAGCTCGAGGTCGTCGCTCCAGGCGATAGCTCGATGCGGCGCGATGTGTACGCGTTCGAAGACCCCCGGCTCGGCCCAGGCCGCGAACATGCCGCGGCCCGCCAGGTCGGACAGATCGATCTCGCCGCTGACTCCGTCCGAGTAGCGGAGCCAGATCCGAAATCCTTCGCGTGGTTGCACGTCCGTTGGGTGGAGCACGACGCAGCCTCCTCCGCCCATTCTAGCGGCTCCATAGTCGAGCGCGCGAAGTGGCGCAGTTCCTCGGTAACGGGTTGTGAGGCAGGGCGCACCTATCCGAGTAACACCCTATCTGAGGCCATACGGCCGGTCCGTGCGCGGACCAACTAGCCTAGATCGACGGGCGGGCGTTCCTCCCAGACCACCTGCGCCGCGACCAGCGCCTCCACCTCCCCGGCGTCCAGCCCGAGCCGCTCGGCGAGCACGTCGCGGGAGTGCTGGCCCATGTCCGGCGAGGCGCCCCGGATGCCGCCGGGGGTGCGCGAGAGCTTCACGGGCGTGTTGACCAGCGGCAGCGTGCCGAGCTTCGGGTGCTCGACCGGGACGAGCATCTCGCGCGCGGCCACCTGCGGGTGCGCGGCTGCCTCGGCGATGTTGTTGACCGGCCCGCACGGGATCCCGTACGGCTCGAGGCGTTCCAGCCAGTAGGCCGTGGTCTGCGCGCGGAACGCCTCGTTGAGCAGCGGTTCGAGCTCCGCATGATTCGCGGAGCGCATGTGGCTCTCTGCGAACCGCGGGTCGTCGATGAGCTCGACGAGCCCGAGCTCGGAGCAGAGCAGCGCCCACTGGTTGGGCACTCCCCACGCGAGGGCGATCACGAGGTGGCCGTCGGCGGTGGGGAACGCCTGGAACGGTACCGCCCACGAGTGCCTCGTGCCCATCGGCTGCGGCGTCTCGCCGGTGAGGTGGTAGCGCAGGAAGGCGTTCTCGAGGATCGCGAGCTGGCAGTCCAGCATCGAGACGTCGACGAACTGGCCGAGGCCGGACTGGTCGCGCTCGCGCAGCGCCGACAGCACGCCGACCGCGCCGAAGAGCCCGCCCGCGATGTCGCCGAGCGAGAGTCCCGGCCGCACCGGCCCCCCGCCGGGCTCGCCGGTGATCGACATCACCCCGCCCGCGCCCTGCACGACCACGTCGAGGGCCGGGCGGTCGCGCATCGGGCCGTCCTGCCCGTAGCCGGAGATGGCGAGGTAGACGAGCTTCGGATGCACCTCGGCGAGCCGCTCGTAGCCGAGCCCGAGGCGTTCGAGGGTGCCCGGGCGGAAGTTCTCGACGATCACGTCGAACTCGGGGACGAGCCGCAGGAACAGCTCGCGGCCCTCGTCGAGCTTGAGGTCGATGGCGATGCTGCGCTTGCCGCGGTTGATGCTGAAGAAGTACCCCGACTCGCCGTCGACGAGCGGGCCGGTGGTGCGCGCGACGTCGCCGAAGGGCGGGCGCTCGCACTTCACCACGTCGGCGCCGAGGTCTGAGAGCACCATGGTGCAGTAGGGCCCGGCGAGCACCCAGCTCAGGTCCAGCACCCGCAGTCCCGCGAGCGGGCCGCCGCCTGCCGTGTCTCCGGTCATCGCGTCTCCTCGCTTCCACGCGGCGTCGCCGCGCCGAGGGCGAGCCCCGTCCCGCCGCGCAACGCCACGTACACGCCCGAGAGCAGCACGGCTGCTCCGACGGACTCCACGAGTGTAGGCGGCTCATCGAGGAGCGTCGCACCGATGACGGCCGCGCCGACGGGCTCGCCGAGCGCCGCCACGGTCACCACCACCGCGGGCAGCGAGCCCAGCGCCCACGTCAGCGAGCCGTGCCCGATGAGCTGCGGCACGAGCGCCAGCAACACGATGAACGCGTACGCGTCGCCCGGATGCCCCGCGACCGAGCCGCCGGTCGCGGTCAGCGCGATCAGCAGTGAGCAGGCGCCGACGCTGTTCACGAGCGCCGCGTACGTCGCGTTCGAGAGCTTCGCGCGCGCCCGCCGCCCGGCGAGGAAGTAGGCCGCGACGAACGCCGCGCCGAGCAGCGCGAAGAAGTCGCCGCGCAGCGACGTCGCCTCGCCGAAGTCCTCGCCGGCGAGGAGCAGCGCGCCGACGGTGGAGATCGCGATGCCGAGCATCAGCGAGCGCGTCATGCGCTCGCCGAGCAGCAGCCAGCCGCCCACGCCGGCGAAGAGCGGCTGCGTCGCGACGATCGCCGTGCTCGCCACCAGCGAGGTGTCCTGCACCGAGGCGACCCAGAACCCGAAGTGCGCCCCGATGCAGAGCCCGGCGAGCACGAGCAGCGCGAGGTCCCCTCGGCGCAGTGCGCGCAGCTCGCCCCGTCGCAGCAGGAGCGTCACCACCAGGAACGGGATGGACGCGAAGGTGAGCCGGAGCGACGCGACGGTGAGCGCGGGCGCCTCGGCGAGCCGGATCAGCGGCGCCGCCCACGACACCGCGGACACGCCGACGAGGAGCGCGAGCCACTCGCGGACGTGCATGCGCGTGCGTTCGGGCGGGGCTGGTTCCGTCACGGCGTCACGCTAGCACTCCGCCGCTCCCGCGGCGCGAGGAGCGCGCGCTACCCGCCGCCGTACTGTTCGACCAGTTCCTCGATCATCCGGCGGAGATCGCCACTCCTCGGGGCGGCATGGAGGGAGTCCACTTCCTCGTCCGAGTTCGGCTTGAGGGTGGCGAAGCGTGGATGGTAGTCGAACCCGAGGTGCATCGCGAGCCGCTTGTCCGCCGGCTTGGCCCAGTCGAGGATCACGAAGTTCACCCGGTCCTGGAACTCTAGACGGAGCCTGTTCACGACAGGCCGTGCCCTCCGGCAGTGCGGTCAGGTTTGTTCTTCGAGGACCACGAACGTCGGCTTCCCGTTCACGGGCAGGTACGCCCCCGTCGAGTCGACGCGGTCACCCGGCGGCTCGTAGCCGGCGTCCACGGTCACCGCATCCCCGGTCGGGAAGTCATACGACGTTTCCGGCGTGCTCTCGGGCGTGGCCGTCGCAGTCGCGGTAGCCGTGGCGGTCGCGGTAGCCGTGGCGGTCGCGGTGGCCGTGGCGGTGGCCGTCGCGGTCGCGGTCGGCGTCGCGGTGGCCGTGCCCGTGGGCGTCGCCTCGGGCGAGGGCGTAGCCGTTTCGGTCGCAACAGCAGTGGCGGTCGCGGTGGCAGTGGGTGTCGCGGCCGCAATGGCGGTGGGCGTCGCGGTCACCCGAATGGTCGGCGTCTGCGTCGCGGTCGCGGTCGGCCGTACCGTGGCGGTGGGCGTCGCAGTGGCAGTCGCGGTCGCGGTGGCCGTGGTGGTGGCGGTCGCCGGCGGGGTCGTCCGAGGAGCCTGCGTGGCCGTGGCCGTGGCCGTTGGCGTGGCGGCCGACGGCGTCCCAGCCGCCGCTGCGGTGGCCGTGGCTGGCGGCGGCTCGGCGGGCTCAGGCGGCTCCTCGTCGCCGCCGGTGCACGCGGCGAGCACCGCCGCAGCGAGGCCGAGCGCGGCGATGGCGCTCCACATCCGAACCCGTCTCGACCACCCGGCGAACATGCTCACCCCGCCGCTGCTCCCCGCGCGCTAGCCGCCGTGCTCGGCGATCAGCGCGTCGAGGATCTCCCGCAGCTTACCCTCGGGCGTCGGCCCGAAGAAGCTCATGACCACCTCGCCCGCGCCGGGTGTGACCGTCGCATAGGCGGGGTGCGAGCCCGCGCCGAGCCGCTCGGCCAGGGCGCGCTCGTTGCGCTCGTCGTAGTCGAGGATGACGAAGTTCACCCGGTCCTGGTATTCGCTGCGGAGTCCGTGCACGACGGACCGCGCCGGAGCGCAGAACGGTCACCAGACCGCATCGACGAACACGAGCGTCGGCTGCTCGTTGTCCGGCAGCCACGCGCCGGTCGAGCCGACCCCCTCGTCGGGCCCGGTGAAGCCGTCGGGCACCATGACCGCGGGGCCTGTCGGGAAGCCCGCCGTCGAGCCGTCGCGCTGCGCGAGCTGCCCGTCGGAGGCGCTGTCGCCGCCGCACGCGAGGGCGAGGAGCGCTCCGAGCGCGAGCAGGACCGTGAGCACGCCGAGCCGCCGAGCCGGGTGACCGATCACTGGACCGTGCCTCCCTCGGTGTCGGCGTCGGCAACGCCCGTCTCCAGCAGGTTGCCGAAGACCGGCCCGAGGGCCGTGGTGCGCACGATGCCGTTGCGGTCGATGAAGAACGTGGCGGGGAGCCCTCGCACGCCGTAGCGCGCCGCGACGTCGCCGCGCGTCGTGTCGAAGACCACGGGGAACGTGAACTCGTTCGCCTCGATGAACTTGGTGGCCGCGCCGACGGTGTCGTCGCGGAGGAAGTTCACGGCGAGGACCACGAGGTCGTCGGAGCCGCCGGTCCCGCGCTCATCCCAGAGCGCCTGGAACTCGGGCATCTCCTCGCGGCACGGCGGGCACCAGGTCGCCCAGAAGTTCAGCACGACGGTCTTGCCGCGGAAGTCGGAGAGCATCACGACCCTGCCGTCGAGGTCCTGCAGGCGGAAGTCGGGCGCCAGCTCGTCCACCTGCACGGAGCGGTTGTCGACGAGTCCAATGGACACCATCGTGGCGCCGCCTGCGTCATCCCCGGCCGCCCCGTCGTCGGTAGCTGCGTCCTCGGTCGCGCCGTCGTCGGCGGCGTCGGAGCCGTCGGCAGGGGCCTCGGTGGGCGCGGGTGGCGGCACGGCGACCATCACCTCGTTGTCGGTGAGGATCTCGCGCTGCACGTACATGCCCCCGAGGACGACGACGATGGCGACGACGATGGTGTAGCGGATCAGCCTCCGCGTCAGCGACTCTTCCATGCCTCGTGCCCCTTCGCCATTACCATCATTATCGGCGGATGCTCGCCATGGGTCAGCGAAGCGTTAACCGCTGGACAAGATCACGCGCGTCTCCGGCTTGAACACCGACCACGCGAACCAGAAGTGGCTCCCCGACACCACCTGCTCGAGCTGCGACCCGGCCAGTGGCCCGTCGACCGCCTGCCCCAGCACGTTCCACGTGCTCCCGGTGCCCACGTCGACGATCGCGCCGTCGCGCTCCTCGAACGCGAGGCGCTCGCCGTCCAGCACCGGGACGAACGCGCCGGCCGAGCCGACGTTGCGGCTGCCGACGATGAACGCCTGGTCGAGCGCCGACAACGCGCCGGGCTGCCAGAACGCCACGACCGGCTGACCGCCGATCTCCGTCTCGATGACCACGAGCTCGCTGAGCGCGCGCCACGCGAACGCTGCGGACTCGCCGTTCAGCTCGACGGCGAGGACGCGCTCCTTGGCGTCCAGGCGCGCGTCGTCGAACTCGGGGACGGAGACGACCATCCGCTCCTGCGTGTCGTAGTAGACGTACGGGTTCTGGCCGTAGTTGCGGAAGTGGCCGGTGTCCTGGTTGAGCACCATCCCGCCCGGATGCGCATCCGCGAACTCCTCGAACGAGACGATCTGCGCCGGGAGGAAGTCGAGGAGCGTCCCGGCGTCGACGCCGACGATCGCCTCGCCGGTGAACTGCTGCCAGAGCGACTCGTTGGTGCGGTCGTACATGATGAGGTCGCTGCGGCGCAGCTTGCCGGAGACGCCGAACTCGCGGACCGCGCCGTCCACGGTGCGCGAGAAGACGATCGCCGAGTTGCAGAGCGGGCAGTACGTCACGATCACCGGCTCGTCGCCGACGACGTCGTTCACGATCTCGTGCCACGTCAGGATGTGGAGCGGGTAGGCGCGCGCGTCGCCGTTGTGCACGAACGCGATGACCGGCTCCGCCGGCTCCAGCCAGGCCTCGGCCCCCTCGAGGGTGTCGAAGTTCGGTGCGTCGATCGAGGGGATCGCGTCGGGCGGCAACAACGCGATGATGTCGGCGAGGTCGACCGTCGCCATCGACGTGTCGAGTGACGGGAAGTCCTGCTGCAGGCGGCGCGCGACGAAGTCGCGCTGCGCGTTCCGGGCCTGCTCGGCGGACGGGCTGGGTGTTGCGGTCGCGGTTGGCGTCGGCTCCGGCGTTGCCTCGGGCGCTGGTGACGCAGTCGCTGCTGCCGTCGCCGCGGCAGTTGCGGCGGGGTCCGCTTCCATCATGGCGCCGTCGTCGTCCCCGCCGTTGCACGCGACGAGGAACGCCGCGGCCGCGAGGCCGATGGTCAGCGCGATGGTCCGCAGGTACATCGCTCCTCCTCGCCGGTGGGAGCTCCCGATCCAGCATAGGTCACGACTGCTCAGTGAGCCCTCGATGCAGCCTGCCGTGCGGTAGGCCTGCGGCGTTGTGAGTGCGATCAACGCCTACTACGATGCACGCGAGCCAACAGGGGGCGGCCATGGCCGATCCAGCCAACCTCGACACTGAACTTGAGCGCGCCGCGGACCTCCTCGCGGGGTCCACGCACAACGTCGTGCTGACCGGCGCGGGCATTTCCAAGGAGTCCGGCATCCCCACCTTCCGCGGGCCGGACGGCCTGTGGACGAAGCTCGGCGAGCCGGCCATGGACGGCTACCAGAAGTTCATGGAGGACCCTCGCGGCTGGTGGCAGGAGCGCCTCGCGCAGGACGAGAACCCCGACCCCGACATGGACGACTTCCGCGTGAAGCTGGAGGCCGCACAGCCGAACGACGGCCATCGCGCGCTCGCCGAGCTGGAGCGCCTGGGCGTGGTGCAGCATGTCATCACGCAGAACGTCGACGACCTGCACCGCCAGGGCGGCACCGAGTCGCTGACCGAGATCCACGGCAACACCAGCTGGATGCGCTGCATGGCCTGCCACGCGCGCTGGCCGGAGGCCGAGGTGATCGTCGACCCCGAGGACCTGCCGCCGCGCTGCTCGAGCTGCAACGGCGTCGTGAAGAGCGACGGTGTGATGTTCGGCGAGCCGATCCCGCCGTACGCGCTCCAGCGCTCGCAGCTCGAGGCGCTGCAGTGCGACCTGTTCATGATCATCGGCACCACCGCGCAGGTGTATCCGGCGGCGGAGTTCCCGCAGATCGCCGTGCGCCGCGGCGTGCCGCTCATCGAGATCGACCCCGACCCGACCGCGTTGACGGCCATCGCGTCCGTGATCCTGCGCGGCCCGGCCGGGGAACTGCTGCCGCGGCTCGTCGAGGCCGTGCGCGCCCGCCAGGCGGTCTGACCCGTGCACGAGGTGGCGCTGACGTGAGCCTCGGCATCCTCATCGGCACGGAGCGCGGCCTGTACGGGTTCTTCCCCGGCGAGCGCCCGCACCCGCTGCTCCCGGACATCCCCGTCACGAGCGTCGACGCGCACGACGGCGTCGCCGTCATCGCCTCGCCCGGCAACGGCGTATGGCTCCACGACGGCGGGCCGCCCTCGGACTGGCGGCAGGTGTGGGAGGGCGACGCCCGCGCCGCGCGCGTCACGCCCGAGGGCGATCTCATGGTCGGCACCGCGCCGCCGCGGCTGCTGCGGTCGAGCGACGGCGGCGAGACGTGGGAGCCCTCGACGACCCTCGAGAGCGTCGTCCGCTACCAGCGCACGCGCAGCACGGTGGTGGTGAGCAACTCTGAGTGGGCGCTGACGGCCATCGCGTTCCCGCCCGACGGCATCCTCGTGGGCGTGCAGGGCGCGGGCGTGTGGCTCTCGATGGACGAGGGCCGGGGCTGGATGCCACGCTCGGAGGGCATCGACCCGGCCGTGACCGGGCTCTACGAGCATCCCGAGCACAAGGACCGCGTCTACGCGACCACCCGCAGCGGGCTCTTCCGCTCCGACGACGGCGGGTACACGTGGCTGCAGTCGCTGACCGGCCTCGACCGCTCGATCGCGCAGAGCGTCTCGGTGATGCCCGAGTCCGTGGACACGCTGATCATGAGCGCGTCGCGGCGACGCTCCGGCCAGGGAGCGATCTTCCGCTCGATCGACGGCGGCGTGCGGTGGATGCGCATCCCGGTGGGCGACGACGACGAGTGGCCGGTGGCCCCGATCGTGACGCGCATGGCGGGTAGCCTCGACACGACGTTCGTGCTGGCCGGCGAGCGGCTCTGGGCCTCGCACGACCGCGGCATCAACTGGCTGCCGCTCACCGGCGACGGTGACACGGCCGCCCTCCCCCCGCCCAGCTCCCTCGCCGTCTCGCTGTAGTCCCGCGTCCGTCAGCCTCTTCCGCTTCGAAATGGGGAGTGCGTTGACCTGCTCTCTTGACCCCTTACGCTGTATGGAGCCGCCCGAGGCGGACGCGTACGCCGAAGGCGGCAGGGCGCGGGGCTCGCAGTGACCTATTGACACTCGTGTCTTCGAGGTAAAGAGAGGCGACCCCGCGCCCGCCAGCGTCGCAGCGCGCAGCGCGGCGCGATGCTACGATGATTGACCGCGACAGAGCACACCCACGTTGACCCCGAGAGGCACTCGCTTGGCCAACCGCAACACGGCCCAGACCGTCGAGGTCAACGGCCTCAACCTCCAGTACCACGAGTGGGGCGAATCCCGTACGCGCCACGCGCTGATCCTGCTCCACGGCTACGGCGAGACCTCCGGCATCTGGCAGGAGTGCGCCGTCGAGCTCGCGCGCGAGTACCGCGTGATCGCGCTCGACCAGCGCGGCCACGGCGGCAGCCAGCGCGCCGGCGACCACAACTACTCGCGCACCAGCCAGGTCGAGGACCTCGAGGCGTTCGTGGACAGCCTCGGGCTACGCACCGTCACGCTCATCGGCCACGGCATGGGCGGCGCGAACGCGCTCTGCTTCGCCGCCGAGCACCCCGAGATCGTCACCGCCCTCGTCGTCATCGAGGCGGCGCCGGAGGTGCTGCGCACGGGCATCGAGAACCTGCGGCGGCTCTTCGCCTCCGCCGACGAGTTCCCGTCACTCGACGACGCCGTCGAGACGTTCTCGTTGTTCTATCCGTACGCGACCGAGGAGCAGCTCGCGCGCCGCGTGCGCGCCACGGTGACCGCCACCGACGAGGGCGCGTTCGCGTGGGACTTCGACCCGATCTTCCGCGACGCCACCGCCCGCCCGCCGGAGCCGGACCCCGGCCAGCGGCGCATGGTCAACCTCTGGGACTGCGTCGAGCGCATCCAGGCCCCGGTGATGATCGTGCGCGGCGCGGAGACCGACATGCTGACCCCGGAGGCGATCCAGCGCCTCCACCGCCGCATCCCGGGCTCCCGCGTCTCCTTGATCGAGGAGGCGGGCCACGCTGTACCATCCGACCAACCGGCTGCCCTCGGGCAACACATCCGGGAGTTCCTCCAGAGTCTGACCACGGGACCATCCTGATGCCACGCGAATTCCACAAAGTCCTCGTCACCGGCCTCGGCGCCATCACACCCATCGGCAACGACCTGCCGAGCTACTGGGAGGGGCTGAGCACCGGCCGCAACGGCATCACGCCGGTCACCCTCGTCGACCCCACCGACCTCCCCGTGCAGATCGCCGGCGAGGTCAAGGACTTCGAGCCGACCGACTACCTGGACCGCAAGACGGCGCGCCGCAGCGCGCGCTTCGTGCAGTTCTCCGTCGCCGCCGGCAAGGAGGCGCTGGTCGACGCGGGCGTGGACCTCGCCGATCCCGAGCTGCGCGAGCAGATCGGCGTCGTGATGGCCACCTCGGGCGACGCATTCGACCTCGGCGCGCCCTACATGGACATGGTGCAGAAGGGCCCGATGCGCGCGGACCCGATGATCATCACGCGCTCCGGCCAGCACATGGGCGCGGCGCGCATCGCGCGCGAGCTGGGCCTGCGCGGCCCCAACACGACCATCAACACCGCCTGCGCCTCAGGCACCGACGCGCTCGGCCACGCGCTCAACCTGATCCGCCTCGGGCACGCCCCGATGATCGTCTCCGGCGGCACCGAGGCGATCATCACCCGCCTCGCGCTCGCCTCGATGGGCCGCCTCGGCGCGCTGTCGCGCAACAACGAGGACCCCGAGCACGCGTGCCGACCGTTCGACGCGAACCGCGACGGCTTCGTGCTCGGCGAGGGCGCGGGCGTGCTCATCCTTGAGTCCGAGGAGTCGGCCCGCGCGCGCGGCGCGACCGTCTACTGCGAGATCGCCGGCGCCGGGTGGTCCTTCGACGCCACCGACGACACCGCCCCCGACCCGGAGGGCGAGGCGCTCGCGATGACGCGCGCGATGAACGACGGCGAGATCGACCCCGCCGAGGTCGAGTACATCAACGCCCACGGCACGAGCACCCAGTACAACGACCGCAGCGAGACCCGCGCGGTGAAGCTCGCGCTCGGCGCCGAGAACGCCTCCGGCATCGCGATCTCCTCGACCAAGTCGATGACGGGCCACCTCGCGGCCGGCGCCGGCGGCATCGAGGCGATCGCCGCGGTGCTGGCGATGCACCACGGCGTGCTCCCGCCGACCATCAACTACGAGGAGCCCGACCCGGACTGCGACCTCGACATCGTGCCCAACGAGGCGCGCGAGACCGACCTGAGCGTGGTGCTCTCCAACTCCTTCGGGCTCGGCGGGCAGAACGCCTGCGTCGCGTTCCGGCGGTACGAGGGGTAACCGCACGGCCGGCGGTCTCGCCGGCTAGATCATCGGCCAGGGCACGCAGCGCCACGGGTACATCTCCGGCAACACCGGGTTCGCTACGAGTTGCGCCGTGCGCTCCACGAACGCCTCGACCTCCGCGTCTGTGAGGCAGGCGCGCAGCGGCTCAGACGACGCGTCGCCGTCGCGCATCGCGTCGTGCGCGCGTTGCAGGTCGGCGCGCCAGCGCTCCGGGAGCTCCTCGCCGGCGAAGTCCCAGATCACCGTGCGCAGCTTCTCGTACTCGTTGAAGCACAGGGCCTGGTCGATCCCCCACACCCGTCCCCGCGCGTCGAGGAGGACGTGGCCGCCCTTGCGGTCGGCGTTGTTCGCAACGAGGTCGAACGCCGCCATGCGGACGAACTGCTCGCGCAGGTCCTCGCGGGCACGGAGCTCGAAGAAGTGCTCGGCGGGGTCGTGCTCGATGAAGAGCTGCATGGAGCCCAGCCCCTCGGGGCCCTCGCGCTCCACGGTCGGCGGCACCATCTCCCAGCCGAGCAGGCGCGACAGCTCGTACGTCGCGACCTCGCGACGATGCAGCGTGCCGTACGCGAAGTCGTGCAGCGGCCGCTCGCCGCGCTGCGGCTTGTAGACGCCGAGCCCCGCGCCGTGCTCGGGATGATCGAGGTCGGCGAGGAAGACGTAGTTCGAGGAGTCGTAGAGCAGCCGCAGGTCGCCCACGCGCGCCTCGCGCAGCGCGTCCATGACGTGCGGGTCGTCGGGCGACCACGCGTTGGTGAGGTCGCCGATGCGCTCAGCCACGGCGCGCTGCGTCCCGGCTCATTCTTCGCGTACCACCTCGCGCTCGCGCAGCCCGAGGCCGACGCGCATTGCGGTGCAGTGCATCATCATGGTCGAGATGGCGGGCAGGGCGCGGTCGACGATCGCGCGCGCCTCGGCGATGGCGTAGGGGCGCATCCCCGCCTCGCGCAGCGCCGCCTCGTCCGCGCGCAGCGGCACGGCGAGGAACCGCGACGAGGAGCGCGCGTAGAAGTAGAGCGCGCGGCCACGCTGGCGGAACAGCGGGTATGCCACCAGGTGCTGCAACTCGTCCCACACCGCGTCGAAGTACGCGGGCCACACCGCGATCGCTCGGTAGAGGTCCGGTGGCGCGTCGAGCTGCAGCTCGTGCACCACCTCCCCGAGCGAGCCCGTGTCCGCCGAGGCCAGCTCCACCGATGTGTCGACGTGAGCCTGCTCGCGCTCGGACGGCTCGCGCGGCTCCGGCCGGCCCTGACCCCCCACCGCGGGCGCCTCGTGCGCCTCCGCGAGCGCGGCGCACAGGAGCAGGAGCTGGGGCTGTAGCCAGTGGAAGACGTCGAGCACGGCGACCACGTGCTCGAGGTCGGCCTCGCTGAGCCCGGCGGCGAGCAGGGACTCGCGCGAGAGCGTCGGCTCGTCGTAGACCTCCTCGACGGCGTCGAGCGCCATGTCGGCCATGTAGAGCGCGCTGCCGAGGAAGCCTGCGGTGTCGACCGACGGGGCGAGCTGCGGCCACACGGCCTCCAGGAAGCCGTCGATGTCGGCGAGCTGGCGCACCAGCGACGGCACCAGCGAGGTGCGCATCCCCGCCGTCATCTCCGCCACCAGCGCCTGGTCGTGTTCGCTCGCCATGTCCCGAGGATAGCGACCCGCGCGGCGTGGTGGGGACAGGGTCGCGCGACGAACGCACGTTCGCTATACTGCGTCGCGGTGGGGAGCGCGGCGACGGGCCGCGCGATCGAGGGTGGCGTGAACGACACGCAACGCGGTCCGCTGGCGCGGACCCAGACTCCCGGCGACGCGGCGGTCGAACCCTCGCTGCGCCCGCGGAAGCTCGACGAGTACTTCGGCCAGGACACCGTCAAGGCCTCGCTGCGCATCGCCATCGAGGCGGCGCTCGCGCGCGAGGAGCCGCTGGACCACATCCTCATCCACGGCCCGCCGGGCCTGGGCAAGACGACGCTCGCGATGATCATCGCCTCCGAGATGGGCGTCTCGATCCGCATCACCTCCGGCCCCGCCATCGAGCGCGCCGGCGACCTCGCCTCGGTGCTCACGAGCCTGCAGCCCGGCGACGTGCTGTTCATCGACGAGGTGCACCGCCTGCCCCGGCCCGTCGAGGAGATCCTGTACCCCGCGATGGAGGACTGGGCGCTCGACATCATCCTCGGCTC
>DAOULE010000017.1:0-2585 GCA_034420575.1 Dehalococcoidia bacterium | reverse complement strand
GCCGAGGTCGGAGAGGTTGACGCCGCAGTAGGGCCCCGCGGCGATCTGGGAGAACTCGAGCACGCGCACGCCGTCGAGCGCACCGGGCGCCATCGCCGCTCCTCCGCTGCCGGTCCGCCGGGTCCGGGGTCGGTCGCCTCGCCGGTCGCGAGACAGCCTACCGGAGGCGCGCCGCGCGAGGTAGGCGTGGGGTTATGGGGGAGGGGACGTGCCTACTTCACGCCCTCCTCGGGGATGGCGCCAAGCCCGGCCAGTCCGAGGGTAGTCCAGCTCCTTCGCATCGCTACTCTCCGCTCGCCGGCGGCTCGGGTTGCACACGGATGGAGCCCAGCATCTGGTCGAAGAGGGCGTCCAGGTCCGAAGCGCTGTCGCCCCCACCCTCGACCGGCTTGATGGAGCGCTCGACCTCGTGGAAGTCGAAGTCGATCACCACCCAGCTCCCCGTCGCCACGTCATGGAGGATGAAGATCAGCCCTGACCGTATGTCGATGCCCACGTCCGCCACGGTCATGCTCATGCCCGCGGGGATCGTGATCACCCTGTCGGAGTCGCCGAGACGATAGGTACGCCCGCCTTCCACGACCTGGTCGCCGTATAGTCCACCTCCCCAGCCGAACCCCGTGGCTGTCAGGTAGGGAATGTTCAGGCGGGAAATGCCGTCCGCCCCGACTCGTGGGGTAACGCCCTCGCCGATGTTCGAGGGCAGGCCGGGCCCCGATGCCCCCACGGGGCGCACCTCGAAGTCGTAGGGCCACTCCTCGTCCAGGCCGGTCACGCGATGGCGCCGCACGGTTCCGTCGCCGGGGATCGGCGTCCAGTTGCCCCAGGTCCGGGGAGCACCGTCGTCCGGCTCGTCGCCGTCGCGGCCCCAGATCCGCATCCGGTACTGCCAGCCGCTCGCCGTCGAGGCGCCCACCGTCGCGTCGCCCCAGGCGAGGACCAGCTCACCCGCCACGCCGTCCGACAGCGCCACGAGCGTGCGCTCCGACACCCGCACCGGGTAGCTCTGCAGGAGCGTCGTCCCCTGGTAGATCTGAATCTCGGTCGTTCCCGCGGCGCAGCCTGTGAGATAGAAGGACCCGCTACTCCGGAAGCCGCTCAGGTCGCGGTAGTGGTAGGCGTGCCCCCCGCCCTCGGGCAGCGCCGGCGCCGATGGGCACGCTTCCTCATTGATGGCGACAGCGGCGTTCCCGGCGCCCGGGCCGATCCGGATCGTGGAGGGCGCCTGCACGTCGGTGTAGACGGGGAAGGCCAACTCCTCGCCCACAATGACCGCCTCCGGGACGGGATCGAGGTAGGTGCCGGTGGAGCAATCCTCGAGCCCCAGCGAGGCAAGGTCGTTGTTGCTCACGCTTCGCAGCGAAGGCAGCAGGCAACCCGTGAGTGCGTTGTCGGCCAGGTAGAGGTGCGTGAGGGCAGTGAGCTGCCCGAGGTCCACAGGGGTCGGCCCGGTGAGCGCATTATCGGCCAAGTACAGCCGCGTGACGCGGCCATCCTCGTCAACGGTGACGCCGTGCCATTCGCCGAGCAATCGGTCGCTGAGCCAATTCGTGCTGGTAAGCCAGTTCGCGCCGTCCGTGGCGGTGTGGAGCGCGACGAGCGCGGCGCGGTCCTGCGCCGCCGATCCCGGCGCGGGCGTCGCTATCGCCGTCGGCGCGAGCGTCGCTGTCCCCGTCGCCGTCGGCGTCGCGGTGGCCGTCGGCGCGGGCGTCGCTGTCCCTGTCGGCGTGGCCGTCAGCGCGGGCGTTGCGGTAGCCGCCGGTGGAGGCGCAGGCGTCGCTGTCGGCATGGCAGTAGGTGCAGGCGTCGCTGTCGGCGTGGGCGTGGCAGTAGGTGCAGGTGTGGAGGTTGGCGTCGGCGCGGCTGCCGCCGCAGGCGCAGGCGTGGCCGTCGGCGTCGGCGTGGCTGTCGCCGTCGGCGCCTGCGCGAGCTGCTGCTCGCCGTCGTCGAGGGTGGAGAGGACCAGCAACACAACCGCCACCACGGCCACCGCCGCCGTGCCGGCCGCCGCGACGCCAGCCCACACGAGCACGCGCCCGAGGGGTTCGAGCGCCCCGGGCACGGCGAGGAGGCCGAACAGCCGTCGCCGCGGCTCGGGACGCCAGGCGGCGAGCTCGCGGCGGTTCTCGAGTGCGAGCTTGCCGAGCATGTTCGAGATGTGGAACTTGACGGCGTCGAGCGTGATGCCGAGCCGAGCCGCGATCTCAGCGTTCGTGCCGCCTCGGCGCAGCTCCTCGAGCACGCGCTGCTCGGCCGGGGTGAGGATGCCGGGATGTCGCGGACGGCCGCGCCCTCGTCGCGTCATGCAGCGAGTCTAGGATCTCGCAGCGCGGATTATCACTACCCGACGACCCTTCGGCCTCGACGCCCCCACCCCTCGCCCACGGCCCAGACCCGCGCCGGTGGTAGCATGGAACGCGCGCCGCGAGGGCGCGCGAATCGGCTGGGGGTCGCATGCACGACGTGGTGGTCGTCGGCGCTGGCAACGCGGCGCTCTGCGCGGCGCTGGCGGCGCAGGAGGCGGGCGCGAGCGTCCTCGTCCTCGAAAAGGCCAGCGAGGACGAGCGCGGCGGCAATACCTTCTT
>DAOULE010000016.1:0-6805 GCA_034420575.1 Dehalococcoidia bacterium | reverse complement strand
CAGCCGTTCCGCTTCTGCAACGTCGACCCCGTCCAGCAGCTCGTGCACGGCATCGACCGGCAGGCGAGCGGGCAGATCGTCGCGGATGAGGTCGTGACGAACCTCCAGTCGAGCGATCGCTACTTGGTGAGCTCGCTCCACGAGGAGGCGATTACGTCGAGCCAGCTCGAGGGCGCCAGCACGACGCGGAGTGTCGCGAAGGAGATGCTGCAGAGCGGCCGGCAGCCGCGCGACCGCAGCGAGCAGATGATCCTCAACAACTTCCACGCGATGCAGGCCGCCGCCGCGCTCGCCGCGAGCGGGGAGCCGCTCACGCCCGACGCCGTCCTCGACCTGCACCGCACCGTCACCCACGACACCCTGGACGACGAGCGCGCCGCGGGGCGGCTGCAGGCGCCGGACGACGAGCGCATCGCCGTCGTGTGGCAAGACGGGACGGTGCTGCACCGGCCCCCGTCCGCCGATGCGCTCCCGGGCCGCCTCGAGCTGCTGTGCGAGTTCGCCAACGGGCTCAGCGGCGAGGGCTTCATCCACCCGGTGGTGCGGGCGATCCTGCTGCACTTCGCGCTGGCCTACGACCACCCCTTCGCCGACGGCAACGGACGGACGGCGCGCGCGCTCTTCTACTGGTCGATGCTGCGCTCCGGCTACTGGCTGACGCAGTACCTGACGATATCGAGCATCCTCCGCGGCGCTCCCGCGCAGTACGCGCGGTCCTACCTGCACGTCGAGACCGACGCCGGCGACGTGACGTACTTCGTGCTCCACCAGCTCAACGTCATTGAGCGCGCGATCGCCAGCCTGGGCGAGTACCTGGCGCGGAAGATGGACGAGCAGCAACGCGCCGAGCGGCTGCTGCGCGACCGCCACGACCTCAACCACCGCCAGCACGTCGTGATCAGTGACGCCCTGCGCAACCCCGACGCGTGGTTCACCATCCAGGCCCACGAGCGGCGGCACCGCGTCGCGTACGCGACGGCGCGCGCGGACCTGCTGGGCCTCGAGGCCGCCGGCCTCTTCACCCGGCAACTGGTCGGCAAGCAGTTCGTGTTCCGGCCTGCCGGGGACCTCACGACGCAGCTCTCCGCCGAGTCGTGAGGCCTTCTCGGAGGCCCGGCCGTGCAAGGCGCGCGCGAGGCTTCTATCGTTACGGCGCGCGGCCGGGGCGGGCCGCGCGAGGGGGGCCCTGACATGACCGGGGATACGACCGGGCTGATGCCGCTCGACGACGTGCGCGTGATCGACCTCACGCACACCAGCGCGGGACCGTTCTGCACGCGCATCCTCGCCGACTACGGCGCCGACGTGATCAAGATCGAGCGGCCGGGCGGCGACCCGGCGCGGAGGTTGCCGCCGTTCCCCGGCGACGAGCCACACCCGGAGCGCTCCGGCACGTTCCTCTTCCTCAACACCAACAAGCGCAGCGTCGTGCTGGACCTCAAGACCGACGAGGGCCGCGAGACCTTCCTGCGGCTGGTCGCCGGCGCGGACGTGGTGGTCGAGAACTTCAGGCCGGGGACGATGGACCGCCTCGGCATCGGCTACGAGGTGCTGCGCGACGTGAACCCGATGATCGTGCTGACCTCGATTTCGAACTTCGGGCAGGACGGCCCGTACCGCGACTACGAGGCGATCGACCTCACGCTCTTCGGCATGGGCGGGGCGATGTACGCGCAGGGCGACGTCGACTACGAGCCGCTGAAGACCGCCGGTCGCATCACGAGCTACCACGGCGGCTTCGTCGGCGCGCTCGCCACGGGAGTCGCGCTGCGCGCCGCCGCCGACCGCGGCGAGGGCGAGCACGTCGATGTCAGCATCTTCGAGACGGCGACGCACTCGATCGACATGCGGCTGGGACGCCTGATGGGCTTCCAGTACTCGGGCCGCGTGGCGCCGCGGGCGGGGCGCGTCTCGCAGGTCGGCACCGGCGTGTTCCCGTGCGCCGACGGCTTCTTCCTCATGACCGGCGGTCCGGCCTACATGCCGCGCATCCTGCCGATGGTGGGCCGCGAGGACCTCCTCGACCACCCCGACTGGTCGACGCCGGCCGCGCTGTCGGCCCCGGAGCGCATCGAGGAGTTCATCCCCATCCTGCTGCCGTGGATGATCGAGCGCACGCGCAACGAGGTCCGCGACGCCTGCCAGGAGTTCGGCGTCCTCGGCGGCCCGCTCAACACCATCGCCGACACCTTCGAGGACCCTAACTTCACGTATCGCGACTTCTACCAGACCATCGACCACCCCGAGACCGGCCCGCTGACCTACCCCGGCTTCCACTCCCGCCTCCACCGCGAGGAGGGGCCGATGCCGGAGCGCCGCCGCGCCCCGCTGCTCGGTGAGCACACCGAGGAGGTGCTGGCCGAGCTGGAGGCGTCGCCGCCCGCGCCGACGAGGGCGACCCCGCGCACCGCCTCCTCGAAGCGCCTGCCGCTCGAGGGGCTGCGCATCCTCGACTTCACGGTGGTGTGGGCGGGGCCGTACTCGACGATGCAGCTCGCCGACTGGGGCGCCGAGGTGATCCGCGTCGAGTCGATCATGCACCTCGCGCCTGCCACGCGCGGGCAGCTTGCCCGCCCGCCGCACGACGCGGTCATCGCGATGGGTAACAGCGGCATGGGCTACCCGGACAACGACGCCGGCCCGCGCCCGTGGAACATGGGCGCCGCCTTCAACTGCCACGCGCGCAACAAGCTCTCGATGACCGTCGACCTGACGCGGCCCGAGGGCCAGGAGGTGCTCGACCGCCTGCTCGCGGTCTCGGACGGGGTGATCGAGAACAACCTCCCGCCGAACATCGAGAAGCAGGGCGTCACCTGGGAGCGGCTGTCGAGCGTGAACCCGAACCTCGTGATGCTGCGCATCCCCGGCTTCGGCATCGAGGGCCCCTACCGCAGCTACCGGACGATGGGCCACCACATGGAGGCGCTCGCCGGACACCCCGCGATCCGCAGCTACCCCGGCCTGAGCCTCGAGTACGCACCCACCGCGGTGCCGTCCGACGCAGCGTCCGGCATCGGCGCCGCGCTCGCGTTCCTCATGGGCATCCGCTACCGCGAGCGCACGGGCCACGGGCTGATGATCGAGCAGGCCACCGCCGAGAACTTCATGCCGATGGTGGGCGAGTTCATCCTCGACTACTCGATGAACGGCCGGCTCTGGGACCGCATGGGCAACGACCACTGGTGGCTGGCCCCGCACAACGTCTACCGCACCTACGGCGAGGACGCGTGGGTCACCATCGCGGTCCGCAACGAGGACGAGTGGCGGCGGCTCTGCGACATCATGCGCCGCAACGATCTCGCCGACGACTCGCGCTTCGCGGACATGGCGAGCCGCCACGCGAACCGCGGCGAGCTCGACGCCGAGATCGGGGAGTGGACCGCGAACATCGACGCGTACTGGATCCAGCAGCGGCTCCAACAGGCCGGCATCCCGGCGGGCGTGGTGATGGACGAGGCGATCGCCTTCGAGGATCGCCAGCACGCGGCGCGCGGCTTCTTCCAGGAGATCGCGCATCCCGACGCGGGG
Source organism: Dehalococcoidia bacterium (assembly GCA_034420575.1). Lineage (GTDB taxonomy): Bacteria > Chloroflexota > Dehalococcoidia > UBA2979 > UBA2979 > VXMT01. The sequence goes on along the minus strand of DAOULE010000016.1, from coordinate 3,277 downwards.
ACGCACATGAATGTCGGCCGCGTGTGGCGCGCGAGCGGCACCCCGATGACACCCGGGCGGCACGCCCCGCTGCTGGGCCAGCACAACGAGTACGTCTACCGCGAGCTGCTCGGCTTCTCCGCCGAGGAGTACGCGCGCTACGAGGCGCTCAACCACATCGGCACGGAGTACCACCCCTCGATCCCGTAGGACGCGTGAGGCGCCGACCGCTGAGGCGTATGGCCCGCGCGTGCCGTAGAGTGACGGCGCGCGCGAGAGGTACGAGATGGTCCAGCAGCCGCAGCGGTTCATCGAGTCGTGTTACCACCCCGAGCAACTCGAGACGGCCACGCAAGGGCGGCGGCTCGCGGGCTACGTCGTGGACTCGATCGTCTTCGTGGTCAGCTTCGGTGTTGGATGGTTGGTGTGGTTGCTGCTCGTCGCACCCAGGGGGCAGTCGCCGGGCAAGCAGCTGCTGGGGATGTACATCATCCGCAACGACGGCACCCGCGCCGGGGGCGTGTACACGTGGGTGCGCGAGCTGATCATCGAGCTCCTCCTGTTTGGCGGGGTCTTTGCCGTCCTCGGCGCGATGACGGGGGGACTCGGGCAGGTGCTGTGGGTGATTCCCGCGTTGTGGTGCGTGTGGGACGCCGAGCGGCAGTGCCTGTGGGACAAGGTCGCCTCGACGTACATCGCGCACTCGCCGCAGGGCTTCCGCCCGCTGACGGCCCCGGAGATGGACGTGCGCGGCGAGCAGCCGCCCGCAGCGAACGGGATCCCGTCCGGCCGCGTCGAAGCCCCCGAGCCGCCTGCTCCATCGGGGCTGATGGACTACCCGCGCGACGCCGCGTCGATGCGCGAGCAGTCGAACGCCGATCGGCTGCGCGAGCTCCAGCGCCTCCATAGCGAGGGCCTGATCACGGACGAGGAGTACGAGGAGCAGCGCGCGCAGATCATGGGTGAGCTGTAGTGGCCTCGGGTGGCATTCACCCGTGCATTGACGCGTTCACCCTTCGTCTGTACGCTCGCTAGGTGGAGATTCGCTTCCGCACCCGGCGCTTGCAGCGAGCCTTCGAGCAGCAGGATCGCGCAGTGCGGGAGTGGGGTCCGGTGGCAGGACAGCGGTACGTCGACCGTGTGCGAACGCTGCGGCGCGTCCAGCGCGTTCAGGATCTGTACCGCCTGGGCCCGCTGCGGTTTCATGCGCTCACCGGCGACCGGCGTGGTCAGTATGCGCTGCGGCTGACCGGGCAGATGCGCATGATTGTCACGATCGAGGATGAGCGAACGCTCATGGTCGAAGAGGTGGTTGACTACCATGGCTGACGAAGGCTACCCGTACGTTGAGTCTGACGCGCCGGTGTCTCATCCGGGCTCGTTGCTCGCGGAGGAACTCGAGGTGCGCGGGATGTCCCAGCGAGAACTCGCGCGTCGTATCGGACGCCCATTCCAAGTCGTGAACGAGATCGTGCGGGGCCGCAAGTCGATCACCGCCGAGACGGCGCTGCAGCTCGAAGGCGAGTTCGGCACTCCGGCGTACCTCTGGCTGAGCCTGCAGTCGGACTACGACCTCGACGTGGCGCGCCAGAAGCTGGCTACAGCGAAGGCCGCATCGTAGCGGTCTCCCTCCCATCCCCTCGACGCGTGCCGTAGCCTGCGCACGGGCGCAGCGGCGCCGCGCGAGGGGAGACGACACGCATGGGCAGGCTCGATGGCAAGGTGGCGCTGATCACCGGTGGGGCGCGCGGACAGGGCGCGGCCGAGGCGCGGCTCTTCGCCGAGGAGGGCGCCGAGGTGGTCCTCACCGACATCCTCGACGACGAGGGCGCGCAGGTCGCGCGCGAGGTCGGCGGCACGTACATCCACCACGACGTCACCAGCGAGGACGAGTGGAGCGCCGTCGTGGCCCGCACGGTCGAGCTGCACGGCGGCCTCGACGTGCTCATCAACAACGCCGGCATCTGGATCACGACGCCGCTCATCGGCGGCAGCCTCGACGACTACAGGCGGGTGATCGACGTTAACCAGGTCGGCGTCTTCCTCGGGATGCGCGAGGCGGCGCCGCCGATGATCGAGCGCGGTGGCGGCTCGATCGTGAACATCTCGTCCATCGCCGGGCTGCGCGGCGGCGGCAACGCCTTCGGCTACACCGCGAGCAAGTGGGCCGTGCGAGGCATGACGAAGGGCGCCGCGGTCGCGCTGGGCCGCTACAACATCCGGGTGAACTCGATCCACCCCGGCCTCATCGACACTGCGATGCTGCACCAACTCCCGGGCGTCGAGGCCGGCAACCTGGACCAGATGGTGCAGCGCATCCCGCTGGGCCGCGTCGCCGAGGCGGACGAGGTCGCGAAGCTGGCCCTCTATCTCGCCTCGGACGACAGCGAGTACAGCACCGGCTCCGAGTTTGTCGTCGACGGCGGCATGACAGCCTGACGCACGAGGAGGACCGAACGATGGCCGACTACCAGTCCCGGGTGATCCTCGGCGACCTGCGCTTCAGCGAGGGGCCGCGCTGGCACGACGGCAAGCTGTGGTTCTCCGACATGTGGGGCTACCAGGTGATGACCGTCGACCCCGACGGCAACGCCGAGGTGATCGTGGAGGTCCCGAACCGGCCCTCCGGGCTCGGCTGGCGGCCCGACGGGACGCTGCTCATCGTCTCGATGGTGGACCGCAAGCTGATGCGCCACGTCCCGCCCGGCGGCCTCGAGGAGGTCGCGGACCTCTCGGCGGTGGCTACGTGGCACTGCAATGACATGGTCGTGGACGCGCGGGGCCGCGCCTACGTCGGCAACTTCGGCTCCGACATCCTCGCCGACGGCGGGGTGAGCGACGCCGCGATCGCGCTCGTCACCGAGGACAACGAGGTGCGGATGGCGGCGGACGGTCTCGCGTTCCCCAACGGCACGGTCATCACCCCGGACGGCCGCACGCTGATCGTGGCGGAGAGCCGGGGCCGCCGGCTATCCGCGTTCGATGTCGGCGACGACGGCGGGCTGTCCGGCCGCAGGGTCTTCGCGGATCTCGGCGAGGTGGTGCCGGACGGGATCTGCCTGGACGCCGAGGGCGGGGTCTGGGTCAGCAACCCCACCGCGCCGGAGTGCGTGCGCGTGCTCGACGGCGGCGAGGTCACGGACCGCGTCGCGACCGAGCACAACACGTACGCGTGCATGCTCGGCGGCGAGGACGGAACCACGCTCTACATCTGCTCGGCGGACGGCACGGAGGAGGACCGCGTTGCGGGGCGCTCCTCGGCGTTCATCGAGGTCGCCGAGGTGGCGCTGCCGCGCGC
>DAOULE010000015.1:0-8622 GCA_034420575.1 Dehalococcoidia bacterium | reverse complement strand
GACTGGGTGAGGAACCCGGCGTGCTTCCGTCCTCGCACGCCGCAGCAAACACCAGCACGAGCACACCGCATTTGATCGCCACGAGGTGCTTGAAGGCGACGTGCGGCGCGAAGGTCATACAGCCAGCATAGTCGGTGATGAGCCGACCGTACGGGTCGCGGGTTACCCGGCCGCGGCGACCTCCGCCACGTCCAACTCGAAGTCCTCGATCACCGGGTTGGCGAGCAGGCGCTCGCACATCTCCCGCGCAGCCGCCTCGGCTGCCGCCGCGTCGGGGGCGTCGAGGGTGACCTCGATGCGCTTGCCGACGCGGACGGACTGCACGTTGTCGTAGCCGAGGTCGCGCAGGCCGCCCGCCACGGCGAGGCCCTGCGGGTCGTTGACGAGCGGCTTGAGCATCACGCGGATGCTCGCCAGGTACGTCGTCACGAGGCGTCCGGGAGCGGCTCGCCTGTGATCAACCGGTACGCCTCCGTGTAGCGCTGCGAGCTCGCCTCGACGACCTCGGGCGGGAGCTCGGGCGCGGGGGGCTCGCGGTTCCAGCCGGTGTCGCTCGCCCAGTCGCGGACGTACTGCTTGTCGAACGAGGGCTGCCCGTGGCCGGCCTCGTAGCCGTCCATCGGCCAGAAGCGCGAGGAGTCGGGCGTCAGCGCCTCGTCGATGAGCGTGATCTCGCCGTCGATGACGCCGAACTCGAATTTCGTGTCGGCGATGATGATGCCGCGCTCCTCGGCGACGCCGGCGGCGTAGCGGTAGAGCGCGAGCGAGCGCAGCTTGATGACGTTCGCCGTCTCCTCGCCGACGAGGTCGATGACCTCCTCGAAGGTCATCGGCATGTCGTGGCCGGTCTCGGCCTTGGTGGTGGGGGTGAAGATCGGGTCGGGCAGCATCTGCGACTCGATGAGCCCCTCGGGCAGGACGATGCCGCAGACCGAGCCGGACTGCCGGTACTCGGACCAGCCCGAGCCGGTGATGTAGCCGCGCACCACGCACTCGACGAGGATCGGCTCCGCCTTGCGCACGATCATCGAGCGCCCCGCCAGGCCTGCCTCGCCTGCGTTGACGGTGGTGTCACCGAGGTTGAGCGTGTCGCCGGCCTCCACGACCGAGATCATGTGGTTGGGGACCACGTCGGCGGTGCGGTTGAACCAGTGCTCGGAGAGCCGCGTGAGCACCTCGCCCTTGCGCGGGACGGGGGTCGGCATCACCACGTCGTAGGTGGAGACGCGGTCGGTGGCGACCATGAGCAGGCGGTCGTCGCCGAGGTCGTAGAGCTCGCGGACCTTGCCCTCATGCAGCTTGCCCGGCAGGTCGGTGCGCACCATCGCTGTGGTCATCGTGGGTCCTCTCCGTGGTTCCGTTGGCTCATCGTGGTGGTCGGGCTACGCCAGCCCGATGCGGGCGAACGTGGCGTCGACGTGCTCGAGGTAGGCCTCGACGTCGAACAGGGCCTCCAGCGCGTCGGCGTCGAGCAGTTCGCTCACATCGTCGTCGTCCTGGAGCAGGCCGAGCAGGGGCGTCTCCTCGCCGTGGGCCTGGAGCGAGCGGCGCTGCACGATGGCGTACGCGGCTTCGCGGCTCAGCCCGGCCTCGATCAGCGCGAGCAGCACCTTCTGCGAGAAGACGAGGCCCTGCGTCGCGTCGAGGTTGCGGCGCATGCGCTCCGGGTAGACCTCGAGGCCCGCCACGACGCCGGTGAAGATGTGCAGCATGTACGAGAGCAACCCTGTCGCGTCCGGGAACACGATGCGCTCGACGGAGCTGTGCGAGATGTCGCGCTCGTGCCACAGCGCGACGTCCTCGTAGCCTGCCTGCGCGTAGCCGCGCAGCGTGCGCGCGAGCCCGGCGACGCGCTCGCACAGCTCCGGGTTGCGCTTGTGCGGCATCGAGGAGGAGCCCGTCTGCCCCTCGGCGAACGGCTCGGCGACCTCGCTGATCTCGGTCCGCTGCAGGCCGCGGACCTCGGTCGCGAACTTCTCGAGGGATGCCCCGACGCCCGCGAGCACCGAGAGGAAGAAGGCGTGGCGGTCGCGCTGGATGACCTGCGTGGTCACCTCCGCGACGCGCAGGCCAAGCAGGCGGCACGCGCGCTCCTCGACCTCGGGCGGCACGGTCGCGTGCGTGCCGACAGGGCCGGACATCTGGCCGACGGCGACGGTGTCGCGCGCGACCTGGAGCCGCTCGGTGTGGCGGTCGAGCTCGGCGACCCAGACGGCGAGCTTGAGCCCGAACGTCGTCGGCTCGGCGTGCATGCCGTGGGTGCGGCCGGCGCAGACCGTGCGCTTGTGCTCCACCGCGCGCCGCGCGACGACGTCGCGCAGGGCGCGCACCTGGCCCGTGATCACGTCGGCCGCGGCGACGAGCTGGAGCGAGGTGGCGGTGTCCCACACATCGTTCGAGGTCAGCCCGTAGTGGACCCAGCGCGACTCCTCGCCGAGCGAGTCGGCGACGGAGCGCAGAAACGCGGTCACGTCGTGATGGGTCTCCGCGATGTAGCGGTCGATGTCGTCGACGTTGATGCGGGCGTCCTCGGCGATGCGCTCGGCGTCCTCGGGCGGGACGACACCCATCTCCGACCACGCCTGCGTGACGGCGATCTCGACCTCGAGCCAGCGCTGGAACTTGTAGCCGTCCGTCCAGATGTCGGTGATCTCGGGGCGTGAGTAGCGAGGGATCATCGTCTGCCCCTAGTCGTCCGCGAACTCTTCGCGCACCGGCGAGAAGGCCTCGATGAGCGTGACCGCGTCGAGCGCGACGACGTGGTGCGGCACGTCGCCGGGGATGAGGTACGAGTCGCCCGGCCCGAGCTCCTGGTCGATCTCGCCTATGCGGAAGTGGACGCGCCCCGAGGCGACATGGCCGACCTGCTCGTGCGGGTGCGTATGCTCGGGCACCTCGGAACCCGGCGCGATGCGGATCTCGACGAACGTGATGCGGTCGCCGGAGACCAGCGTGCGGCGCACGACGCCGGGGAACTGGTCGACGGGGTTGAGTGCGTCGTAGCTGCGGGTGCGGGGTTCGGTCATCGGTTCCTGGCCGGTGCGCGCGGCGGCTAGCGGCGCGCCTGCTCCTCGCGGTAGGCGTCGAGCGCCTGCGCGATGTCCGGGTGGCTGAGCGCGAGGATGCGCGCGGCGTAGACGGCGGCGTTGCGAGCGCCCCACGCGCCCACCGACATGGTAGCGACCGGCACCCCCGGCGGCATCTGCACGATGGCGTGGAGCGCGTCGACGCCGCCTAGCGCCGAGGAGGCCAGCGGCACGCCGATCACGGGCAGCGGCGTGTACGCGGCGATCACGCCGGGCAGCGCCGCCGCGCCGCCCGCGCCCGCCACGATCACCTCGATGCCCGCGTCCTTCGCTCCGACCGTGTAGTCGCGCACGACGTCGGGCGTACGGTGCGCCGACATGACGTGCTGCTCGTACGGGATGCCGAGGCGTTCGAGCAGCTCGCCGCAGCCGGACATCGCCTCCTCGTCGGAGCGCGAGCCCATCAGGATCGCGACCAGTGCCGTGTCGGTCGTCATCGTGGAGTCCTCATCTCATCGTGCCGCCGCCGAGCATGGGGTCGGGCCCGGCGATGATCTGTGCAAGGTCGCGGCAGACCGCCGCGCGCTCGTGGCGGTCCGCGAATGCCGCGCCGCCCGTCGTGTCCTCGCTGATGTGCAGGTTCGCGCGCACGGCGGCCGCGAGCTCGTCCTGGTCCGCCTCGCGGACGCGCTGCCGCACCTCCTCGTCGCGGACGCGGATGTTGCGGATCACGAACTCGCGCTCGCCCTCCAGGCTTTGCAGCACGGCGTCCACCATGCCCTCGGTATGCCGCCACGCCGCGACGAAGTGCAGGCACGGCGTGCTGATGCGCGTCGACTTGGTCGACCAGAAGTGCTCCTCGAGCGACTGGCGGCACTCCGGCATCGGGCAGCGCAGCAGTGACGGGCTCATCGCTCTCCTACAGGCCTCGCGCGCTCGCCACGCGAGCAGGCTGGGCGATGTCCGTGCGGTAGTGCGCGCCCTCGAAGTGGATGCGGCGCACGTTGTCGTAGGCGCGCTCGCGCGCCTCGCCGAGCGTCGGCGCCTTCGCGACGACGCACAGCACCCGCCCACCTGCGGTGACCAGCGTGCCGTCCGCGTCGCGCCGCGCACCGGCGAGGAAGACCTGCACGTCATCGTCGACGTCCTCGACGCCCGTGATCGGCTTGCCGGTCTCGTAGCTGCCCGGGTAGCCGCCCGACGCCATCACGACGCCGACGGTCGCGTCGTCGTCCCAGGTGACGGGCACATCGGCGAGCCGACCGTGCGCGACGCCCTCGCAGATGGCGAGCAGGTCCGAGGTCAGCCGGGGCAGCAGCGCCTCCGCCTCCGGGTCGCCCATGCGGCAGTTGAACTCGATCACCTTCGGGCCGTCGGCGGTCACCATCATGCCGGGGTAGAGGACCCCTCGGTACTCGCGCCCGGACGCCGCCATCGCGGCCACGGCGCGCTCGGTCACTTCGCGCTGCACCCATGCCGCGTCGTCGTCCGTGAGCCAGCCGGGCGGCGAGTAGACGCCCATCCCGCCGGTGTTGGGTCCCTCGTCGCCGTCGAAGACGGGCTTGTGGTCGCAGCTGAACGGCATGTGCGCGACGGTCGTGCCGTCGGTGAACGCGTGCGCCGAGGTCTCGGGGCCGCTCAGCCGCTCCTCGATCAGCACGCGCGCGCCGGCGTCGCCAAACGCGCGCTCCATCATCGAGGCTTCGATCGCCGCGATGGCCTCGTCGATCGTGTCGCAGACGACGACGCCCTTGCCGGCGGCGAGGCCGTCGGCCTTGACCACGCAGGCGCCGCCGCGACTGTGCGCGTAGGCGACGGCCATGTCGAAGTCCTCGAACATCGCGGCGCGGCCGGTGGCGATGCCCGCGCCGGCCATGAGCTCCTTCGCGAACGACTTCGACCACTCGATCTCGGCCGCCGACATCGACGGGCCGAACACAGGCACGCCCTCGGCGGTCAACGCGTCGGCGACCCCGTGCGCGAGCGGCGCCTCCGGCCCCACCACCACGAGGTCCGCGCGGCGTTCGGCGGCAGCGGCGACGACGGCGAGCGGGTCGTCGATGTCGAGCCCCTCGATGGTGTCGCCGCACTCGGCCATGCCGGGGTTGCCGGGCGCGCTGGTGAGCGTGCCGAGGGCTGGTGACTGCGCGAGCTTCCACGCGATGGCGTGCTCGCGGCCTCCGCTGCCGAGGAGCAGGACGTTGGTGCTCATCTGCCGTGCGTCCCGCCTGCGCTCACCCCTCCTACTCCCACTCGATCGTGCCGGGCGGCTTCGAGGTGATGTCGTAGACCACGCGGTTGACCTCGGGCACCTCGTTGACGATGCGGCGCGAGATGGTGGCGAGGAGGTCGTAGGGGAGGCGCGCCCAGTCCGCCGTCATGGCGTCCTCGGCGGTCACGCAGCGCAGCGCGACGCAGAAGCCGTACGTGCGGCCGTCCCCCTGCACGCCGACGGTGCGCGTGTCGGTCAGCACGGCGAACGACTGCCAGAGGTCGTAGTACATCGCCGCGCCCTTGATCTCGTCCATCACGATCCAGTCCGCACGGCGCAGGATGTCGAGCTTGTGCGGCGTGACCTCGCCGATCACGCGGATCGCGAGGCCGGGGCCGGGATACGGCTGGCGGTACACCATCTCGTCGGGCAGCCCGAGCTCGGTGCCGACGCGGCGCACCTCGTCCTTGAACAGGTTGCGCAGCGGCTCGATCAGTGAGAGCTCCATGTCCTTGGGCAGACCGCCGACGTTGTGGTGCGTCTTGATCTTCGCCGTCGCGCTGGTGCCCGTGGAGGCGGACTCGATGACGTCGGGGTACGTCGTGCCCTGGACGATGTAGTTGACGGCGCCGATGCCGCGCGCCTGCTGCTCGAAGACCCGGATGAAGGTCTCGCCGATGCGGATGCGCTTCGTCTCCGGGTTCGTCACCTCGGCGAGGTCGGCGAGGAAGCGCTCCGACGCGTTGACGTGCCGCAGGTCGATCGACATGTGCTCGCGGAACGTGGAGACGACGCGCTCGGGCTCCTCGGCGCGCATCAGGCCGTTGTCGACGAAGATGCACGTCAGCTGGTCGCCGACGGCGGCGTGGACGATGGCAGCCGCGACCGCGGAGTCGACGCCGCCCGAGAGTGCGCAGATCACACGCCCTTCGCCTACCTGCTCCTCGATCGTGCTCACCGACTCGTCGATGAACGACGCGGCCGTCCACTCGCCGGAGCAGCCGGCGACCTCGAACAGGAAGTTGTGCAGGAGCTGGTCGCCCTGCGGGGTGTGGACCACCTCGGGGTGGAACTGGATACCGAGGTGCCCCTCGTCGTCGGCCATGGCGGCCACCGGCGAGTCGTCGGAGTGGGCGACGGCGCGGAAGCCCGGCGGCATCTCGACGATACGGTCGGCGTGCGACATCCACACCGGCATGGTCGCCGGCAGGTCGTGCAGGAGCGGGTTGGCGGGCTCGGAGACGGTGATCACGGCGTGCCCGTACTCGCGTCTCGACGCAGGGGCGACGCGCCCGCCCAGCACCTGCGCGAGCAGCTGCATCCCGTAGCAGATGCCGAGCACCGGGAGCTTCGACCCGACCACGTAGGACGGCAGCGGCGGGGCGCCCTCGTCGTAGACGGACGCGGGGCCACCGGACAGCACGAAGCCCTTCACCTTGAGGTGCGAGAGCTTCTCCGGCGAGGTGTCCCAGGGGACCAGCTCGGAGTAGACGCCGGCCTCGCGGATGCGGCGCGTGATGAGCATCGAGTACTGCGAGCCGTAGTCGAGCACGACCACGGTCTCCGGTGCGTTGGGGGCGGGCGTGAGCAGCTGCCCCGGCTCGCGCGCCTCGGCGATCTCGAGGTACGTGGAGACCTCGCTGTCGCCTGACGTGCGGATACGATCGCCGGTGGGAGCCGCCGCTGGAGCGGCCTGTGGGATTGCTTCGGTAGCCTCGGCCATCGAGCCCTGAATGACGCGGGGAGCTGTCGAGGCCAAATCGTATCGGCGCGCTATAGTCCGGTCAACGAACAGACCGCGCGAGGGGACCACGAGTGGCTCACATGCGACATAACTGCGTGCAGCTGGCCACCTCGCGCGCTCTCGGCCGGCGCTGACGCCGCCGTGCCCATCCTCGCCCCCGACCGCGTCGACGAGATCGTGCGCGCGCTCCAGCGCGGCGAGGTGGTGGGGATCCCCACGGACACCGTCTACGGCCTCGCTGCGATGCCGGGCAACGTCGAGGCCGTCCACGCGCTCGCCGACCTGAAGGGCCGCTCCAACCAGCAGCCCATCGCAGTGCTGTTCGACGACATCGAGGGCGTCGCGCCGTTCGTCGAGGACACGACGGTACTGGAGCGCATCGAGCGCTTCTGGCCGGGGGCGCTGACCACGGTCCTGCGGGCTCGTCCCGGCTTGGCGACGGCCGCGCTCACGGACGTCGGCACGCTCGGCCTGCGCCAGCCCGACGACGACCTCGCGCGGTCGGTGATCCGTGCGTGTGGTGGGGCGCTCGCGGTGAGCAGCGCGAACCACACCGGGGAGCCGCCCGCGCTGAGCGCGGAGGAGGTCGTCGCGGCGTTCGGTGACGACCTGCTCGTGCTCGACGGTGGCGCGCGGCCCGGCGGGACAGCCTCGACGGTGGTCAACCTCGCGGTCGACCCGCCGGTGGTGCTGCGCGAGGGGCCGATCGACGCGTCTGCGGTGGTGGCGGCGCTCGGCCGGGCCGGAAGCTAGCCGGCGGCGAGCAGGATGGCCGTGGCGATGGCCATCGCCGCCAGGAGGATCGCGGTGGCGCCCGCCACCATCGCACCAAAGCGGATCGTCAGCCGCTGCTCAAGGACGGCCAGGTCATCCTTCGTCGCGACATTCTCGACCATGTTTCGCGAGAAGGTGGTCACGAGCGCGTCGGCCTGGGTCTTCTCGAAGCCGGCCTCCTGCAACTGCCTCGATGCCTCGAGGGTGTCGAACAACATGGCCATGTATCGGTCCCGATCGCCGAGTGGGAGCGGCGTCCAGTCGCATACTAGCGCCAATCGTTGGCGGTGTGGCGATCATGCGCAATATCCGTATCGTGTTAGCGCCTGCCCGGCTGCTAGGCTGCCGGGGCGCACCGAGTCGACTCGCGTCCGTGGAGAGGTCCGCGCATGAGCCTGCCCTCGATCGGCGACCTGCCCCTGCAGCAGCGACGCATCATCCGCGCCTGGTGCATGTACGACTGGGCCAACTCCGCCTTCGCGACGAGCGTCGCGGCCATCGTCCCGGTCTACTTCGTGTTCCTCTTCAAGGAGTCCGTCGGCGAGGGTGGAACGTTCCTCGGCGTCTTCACGGGCAGCTCCATGTGGAGCCTCGGGGTCGCGCTCTCGACGGGGTTCGTGGCCTTCTCGAGCCCCGTGATCGGTGTGATCGCGGACCGCGTCCCCATCCGGCGGGTGCTGCTCGCGACGTACATGACCATCGGGTCGGTGTTCACGGCGCTGGCGTTCTTCGCGCCGTTCTGGCCCGAGCCGTGGATGTGGCTGTTCGTCACGTTCACCGTGGCCAACATCGGCTTCGTCGGCAGCATCGTCTTCTACAACTCGTTCCTCCCGCACCTCGGCCCGAGGCACTTGCTCGACGACATC
>DAOULE010000014.1:0-13150 GCA_034420575.1 Dehalococcoidia bacterium | reverse complement strand
TCCGACATCCGCTGGATCCGCGACAAGGTCGGCGACAAGCCCTTCGGCATCGACCTGCTCGTGCCGGCGTCCTTCGTCCAGGGCAACCTCGAGGACCTCGAGGAGATGATCCCGGACGAGCACCGCGCGTTCATCCAGAACCTCAAGGACGAGCACGGCATCCCCGACCCGGACCCCAACGAGGTGCGGCCGAGCAGCCACGACCTGCTCGAACGGTCGCGCGCCTCGCTCGAGGTGCTGTTCGAGGAGGAGGTGCCGATCTTCGTCTCCGGCCTGGGCAGTCCCGCGTTCATCCTCGACCGCGCGCACGAGGCGGGCATGAAGGTGTGGGGCCTGGTCGGGCTGCCGCGCCAGGCGCAGCGCCAGGTCGACGCGGGCGTCGACGTGATCGTGGCCCAGGGCTACGACTCCGGCGGCCACAGCGGCACGGTCGGCACCTTCACGCTCGTGCCCGAGGTCGTCGAGATGGCGAAGGGCTCGAACTCGCTCGTGCTCGCCGCCGGCGGCATCAACAACGGCAAGCAGCTCGCGGCCACGCTGACCATGGGCGCCGCGGGCGTCTGGACCGGCACGATCTGGCTCGCCACCCACGAGTCGGAGACCGAGATGTTCCTCAAGCAGCGCCTCATCGAGGCGCGCGCGGAGGACCCGATCCAGTCGCGCGCCATGTCCGGGAAGCCCGTCCGCCAGCTGCCCTCGCGCTGGTCCGACGCCTGGAAGCAGCCCGACGCACCCGACCCGCTGCCGATGCCGCTGCAGGGCATGCTCGTCGGCGACATCCTCGACGGCATCAAGGACGGCAAGATGGAGGAGTGGATGACCACCCCGGCCGGCCAGAGCGCCGTCGGGATCCACGCCGTCCGGCCCGCCGCCGACGTCGTGTACGGCCTCGCCGAGGAGGCGCTGGACTGCTTCGAGAGCGTCGGCGCCGCAGTCGAGGCGTAGCCGCGCCGTGGCGCTGGACATCGTCGGTGCGGGCCTGGGGCGCACCGGGACGCTCTCGCTGAAGCACGCGCTGGAGCTGCTCGGCTTCGACAAGACCTATCACATGCTCGAAGTCGGCAGGTATCCGGACCACCGCGACCAGTGGTCGGCGGCACGCCGCGGCGAGGCCGTCGACTGGGACGCGCTCTTCGCCGACTTCAAGGCGTCCGTCGACTGGCCGGCGTGCGACTTCTGGCAGGAGCTCGCCGACCACTACCCGGAGTCGAAGGTGCTGCTCAGCGTGCGCGACCCGGAGCGCTGGTACGCCAGCATCCGCAACACGATCCACCTCAGCACGTCCGCCGGCCTGAGCGCCGAGGACGACGCCGAGCGGGAGCGGGCGGAGTGGGCGAACTGGTTCATCTGGGAGACCAACTTCGACGACCGCATGGACGACAAGGACCACGTCATCGGCGTGTACGAGGCGCGTACCGCGGCAGTGAAGGCAGCGATCCCGTCCGACCGCCTGCTGGTCTACGAGACCGGCAGCGGCTGGGGCCCGCTCTGCGAGTTCCTCGATGTGCCCGTCCCCGACGATCCCTACCCGCACGTGAACACCACCGAGGAGTTCCGCGAGCGCTTCGGCCGGAGACGCTGAGCATGCGGCTCCGTCCGGGCGCGACGGTGACTCGGCCGGGACCGGGAGGCGAGACATGGTGAGCCAGGGCTCCGGCAGCCTTGCCGAGCCGGGCGGCGACGTCGTCGTCCGCATCGAGCAGGTCTCCGCCCAGCCGACAGGCGAGGGCAACCGCCTCGAAGTCAGCATCGAGACGAACCACGGGCCGCTGAGCGCCCTCATGGACCCGGCCGAGGGCAGCGTGAAGTGCGCGATCTTCGTCGGCACCGAGGGGCCGGCCGGGGGCGTCTACGCGAAGCTCGCCGAGGACCTCGTCGAGCAGGGCGTGACGTCGCTCCGGATCAGCCCGCGGCTCACCGGCGAGCTCGAGGAGACCGTGATCGACGTCCTCGCGGCGTGTTCGCTGCTGAAGGGGCTCGGCGGGGGGCGTGCGGTCGTGGTCGGGCACTCGTACGCGGGCGCGGTGGCGATCAAGTCGGGCGTGTTGAGCCCGTTCCTCACGGCCGTCGCGGCGCTGGCCGCGCAGCGCTACGGCACCCAGGAGGTCGACCAGCTCGGCAAGCCGCTGCTGCTGATCCACGGCGAGGACGACCAGGTGCTGCTGCCGCTGGCCTCGGACGACATCTACCAACGGGCGCAGGACCCGAAGCACATGGTGATCCTGCCCGGTACGGGCCACCGCCTGCTGGGAGTCGAGCAGGAGGTCTACGACCTGCTCCACCAGTTCATCAGCGCCGCCTGAGACACACCGGCGGCAACGGGACGTAACGACAAAGGCTGGTAGAATCTCGCGTCAGCACACACGCAGCGGCGCGATGCGCACGGCGAGGAGGCATGCATGGATTGGGCAGACACCGACGAGCAGGCGGCATTCCGCGAGAACGTCCGCAGCTTCATCGACGACAACCTGCCGCAGTACTACAAGGACAAGCGGGCCTGGAACGCCGTCACCCTCGAGGATGACTGGCAGATGGACATGGTCCACGGCAGCGACGAGGCGAAGGCCGCGGCGCAGGAGTGGTCCGACCGGATGTCCTCGCGCAACTGGGTCGCCCCGCACTGGCCGCAGGAGTACGGCGGCGCCGGCCTCACCACCATGGAGCAGTTCATCTTCAACATGGAGATGGCCGAGGCCGAGGCCCCCATGGTCGGCGGCCAGGGCCTCTCGCTCATGGGCCCGACCGTGCTGATCCACGGCACCGACGAGCAGAAGGAGCGCCTGCTGGCGCCGACGCTGCGCGGTGAGATGCTCTGGTCGCAGGGCTTCTCCGAGCCGGGCGCGGGCTCCGACCTCGCCTCGCTGCAGACGCGCGCCGTCCGCGACGGCGACGAGTACATCATCAACGGCCAGAAGATGTGGACCTCCACGGCCCACAAGTCCAACTGGCTGTTCGGCATGTTCCGCACCGACCCCGACGCGCCGAAGCACCGCGGCATCAGCTTCATGGTCATGCCGCAGACCAACAACGGCATCTCCGTCCGCCCGATCATCTCGATGGGCTTCGAGCACGCCACCAACGAGACGTTCTTCGAGGACGTGCGCGTCCCCGCCAACAACGTCATCGGCGAGGTCAACCGCGGCTGGTACGTCGGCATGACGCTGCTCGACTTCGAGCGCTCCAACATCGCGGGCGCGGTCGAGACGCGTCGGCGGCTGCAGTCGCTGATCGACTACCTCCACACGGACGAGGGCTCGCTCAAGTCGCAGGACCGTGCGGCCCGGACGCGCGGGCTGATCGCGGACCGCTGGATCGAGTCCGAGGTGCTGTTCAACTTCTCGTTCCGCATCATCTCGATGCAGGCGGGCGGGATGGTCCCGAACTACGAGGCGTCGACCTCCAAGATCTTCAACTCGGAGTTGTCCCAGCGGACGGCGAACACCGGCATGAAGGCGTTCGGGCTCTACGCGAACATCTGGGACCGTGGGCACGAGCTCACGCCGCTGGACGCGCGCTTCACGCAGCTCTACGTCCACAGCGTGGTGTTCACGATCTTCGGTGGGTCGAACGAGATCCAGCGCAACATCATCGCGACGCGCGGACTGGCGCTGCCTCGCAGCTAGTCCCCCCTCGCACGCACTCAGCAGCGCGCCCCGGGCAACCGGGGCGCGTTCGCGTGCGTCGACCGACCCACGAGCGCGGAACGACGCTGCTAGACTCCCTCCCAGATACGCACGGCGGACGCGACGCGTCCACGAGGAGGCAGCGCATGGACTGGGAAGACACTACAGAGCAGGCGGCGTTCCGCGAGGACGTCCGCTCGTTCATCGAGGAGAACCTGCCGCAGTACTACAAGGACAAGCGGAAGTGGAACGCCGTCACCCTCGAGGATGACTGGCAGGACCACATGATGCACGGCAGCGACGAGGCCAAGGCCGCGGCGCAGGAGTGGGCCGACGTCCTCTCCTCGCGCAACTGGGTCGCGCCGCACTGGCCGGGCGAGTACGGCGGCGGCGGGCTCACCACCATGGAGCAGTTCATCTTCAACATGGAGATGGCCGAGGCCGAGGCCCCCATGGTCGGCGGCAGCGGCCTCTCGCTCCTCGGACCGACGGTGCTGATCCACGGCACCGACGAGCAGAAGGAGCGCCTGCTGGAGCCGTCGCTGCGTGGCGAGATGCTGTGGTCGCAGGGCTTCTCCGAGCCCGGCGCCGGCTCCGACCTCGCCTCGCTGCAGACGCGCGCCGTCCGCGACGGTGACGAGTACATCATCAACGGCCAGAAGCTGTGGACCTCGTCGGCCCACAAGTCCAACTGGCTCTTCGGGATGTTCCGCACCGACCCCGACGCGCCGAAGCATCGCGGCATCACCTTCATGGTCATGCCGCAGATCAACAACGGCATCACCGTCCGCCCCATCACCACCATGGGGTGGGAGCACGGCACCAACGAGACGTTCTTCGAGGACGTCCATGTGCCGGCCAACAACGTCATCGGCGAGGTCAACCGCGGCTGGTACGTCGGGATGACCCTGCTCGACTTCGAGCGCTCCAACATCGCGGGCGCCGTCGAGACGCGGCGGCGGTTGCAGTCGCTGATCGACTACCTCGACACGGACGACGGGCAGCTGCGGTCGCAGGACCGCGCGCAGCGGACCCGTGCGCTCATCGCCGACCGCTGGATCGAGTCCGAGGTGCTGTTCAACTTCTCGTTCCGCATCATCTCGATGCAGTCGAACGGGATGGTCCCGAACTACGAGGCGTCGACCTCGAAGATCTTCGGCTCGGAGCTGGACCAGCGCACGGCGAACACCGGCATGAAGGCGTTCGGCCTGTACGCGAACATCTGGGACCGCGCGCACGAGTTGACCCCGCTGGACGCGCGCTTCACGCAGCTCTACGTGCACAGCGTGGTGTTCACGATCTTTGGCGGCTCGAACGAGATCCAGCGCAACATCATCGCGACGCGCGGACTGGCCCTGCCTCGGGGCTAGTCCCACCTCGCACGCACAACGCAGCGCGCCCCGGTTGCCCCGGGGCGCGTTCGCGTCGGCCGCCGGACCGCCCGGCAGGTACGCATCGGCGCTGCTAGACTCCCCCGCAGCCAGCACACATCGGACGCGCCAGGAGCGGCAAGGGAGGCAGCGCATGGACTGGGAAGACACTGCAGAGCAGGCGGCGTTCCGCGAGAACGTGCGCTCGTTCATCGACGAGAACCTGCCGCAGTACTACAAGGACAAGCGGCGCTGGAGCGCCGTCACCCTCGAGGACAACTGGCAGCAGGACATGGTCCACGGCAGCGACGAGGCGCAGGCCGCAGCGCGCGAGTGGGCCGCGACCCTGGACTCGCGCAGCTGGGCCGCCCCGCACTGGCCACAGGAGTACGGCGGCGCCGGCCTGACCACCATGGAGCAGTTCATCTTCAACATGGAGATGGCCGAGGCCGAGGCGCCGCTGGTGGGCGGCGGCGGCCTCTCGCTGCTCGGCCCCACGGTGCTCATCCACGGCACCGACGAGCAGAAGGAGCGACTGCTGCCCCCGACGCTGCGCGGCGAGATCCTCTGGGCGCAGGGGTTCTCTGAGCCAGGCGCGGGGTCGGACCTCGCCTCGCTGCAGACGCGCGCCGTGCGTGACGGCGACGAGTACATCATCAACGGCCAGAAGATGTGGACCTCCTCGGCCCACAAGTCCAACTGGGTCTTTGGCATGTTCCGCACCGACCCCGA
This sequence comes from Dehalococcoidia bacterium, assembly GCA_034420575.1. Taxonomy (GTDB): domain Bacteria; phylum Chloroflexota; class Dehalococcoidia; order UBA2979; family UBA2979; genus VXMT01. The sequence continues at coordinate 7,425 of DAOULE010000014.1, read as the reverse complement.
CGCCCCGAAGCACCGCGGCATCACCTTCATGGTGATGCCCCAGGAGAACAACGGGATCTCCGTCCGCCCCATCATCACCATGGGCTGGGAGCACGGCACCAACGAGACGTTCTTCGAGGACGTCCGGGTGCCCGCGACCAACGTGATCGGCGAGGTCAACCGCGGCTGGTACGTCGGCATGACGCTGCTCGACTTCGAGCGCTCCAACATCGCCGGCGCCGTCGAGACACGGCGACGCCTCCGCTCGCTCATCGACTACCTCGACACCGACGACGGCCGGCTGCGGGCGCAGGACCGCGGCGATCGCGCCCGCACGCTCATCGCCGACCGCTGGATCGAGTCGGAGGTGCTGTTCAACTTCTCGTTCCGCATCATCTCGATCCAGGCGTCCGGCATGGTTCCGAACTACGAGGCGTCGACCTCGAAGATCTTCGGCTCGGAGCTGAACCAGCGCACCGCGAACACGGGCATGAAGGTGTTCGGGCTCTACTCGAACATCTGGGACCGCGCTCACGAGCGCACCCCGCTCGACGCGCGGTTCACGCAGCTCTACGTGCACAGCGTCGTCTACACGATCTTCGGCGGCTCGAACGAGATCCAGCGCAACATCATCGCGACGCGCGGACTGGCGCTGCCTCGCGGCTAGTCCCACGTCGCACGCACCACGCAGCGCGCCCCGGGCAACCGGGGCGCGTTCGCGTGCGGCGACCGAGGGCGCCTACCTGGCCGGAGCGGACCACCACTCCGCGGCCTCCTCGCCGGGCTCGGCGCGGCCGCCGAGCCACCATGCCAGCACAGCCGTCAGCACCAGCACGAGCGCGGCGACGACCCAGATCTCGTGGAACGTCGAGACCTGCGCCTCGGTCACCAGCGCGGCGAACTCCGGGGAGTCGAACTCGATCGCGCCGGCGCGCGCGTAGAAGCGCCCGAGGCCGTGCGAGGTGAGCAGGCCCGTGCCGACCAGCATCCCGCCCATCCGCGCGAGCGTGAGCCACGAGGCGGCCACGGCGCGCTCCTCCTCGCGCACGTCGCTGAGCACCGCCACGCCGAGCGGGGCGATGAGCAGCCCGAACCCGAATCCGCCGAGGACGAGCGGGGTGCTGCGCCAGACCTCCGGGAGCACCTCGTCCCAGCCCAGCAGCCCCGCGAAGCAGGCCGCGCCGAGCAGCACCCCGGCGGCGGCAGGCAACCGCGGCCCGATCCGCCCCGTCACCCACCCCCCGGCGAGCGCGCCGACGGGCACCGCGGCGGTGAAGCGCAGCAGCGTGAAGCCCCCATCGATCGGCCGCTCCACGAGCACGAGGTTGACGAAGAGCGGCACGCTGATCAGCGCCGTGATCAGCCCCGCGCCGACCAGCACGCTCATCACCGCCGCGCTCGACACCTGCTTCGAGGCGAACATCGAGAGCCGCACCATTGGCTCCTCGACACCGCGCTGGCGCAGCGCGAACACGACCGTCAGCACGGCCGTCACCGCGAGGAGCAGCGTCGTGATCGCCCAGTGGCGGGGCGCGATCGGATCGTCCGCGATGGCGATCGTCAGCGCGGCGAGCGCGGCGGCGAGCAGCACCGCGCCCGGCCAGTCGATCCGGCCCTCGGCGCGCTCGTTGCGGGCGAGCCACCACACGGCGCCGAGCACGGGCAGCGACATCGGTAGGTTGAGCCAGAACATCCACCGCCAGCCCCACAACTCTGTAATCAGCCCACCCCACAGCGGGCCGACGAGCGCGCCGGCCTCGGACGCCGCGGCGATCGCGCCCAGCCCGAGTGCGCGGCGCCCGGGCGGCATCTGCGAGACGACGATGGCCATCGCCACCGGCACGACCGCACCGCCGCCGACGGCCTGCAGGCCCCTCGCGACGACGAGGAACCAGAAGTCCGGCGCGGCGGCCACCAGCGCGCTGCCGAGCATGAACACGCCGAGCGAGGCGGCGTAGACCCGGCCGTGCCCGCGCGCATCGGCGATGCGGGCCACGATCGGCAGCGCCACGATGTAGCCGAGTAGGTAGCCGTTGATCACCCACGACGCGAGAAAGAAGTCGTCGACCGCGAGGCCGATGTCGGGGATCAGTGCGGGCAGCACCGTGACCACCGAGGTCTGGTCGTCGGCGGCGATGAAGACGCCGCCCGCGACGGCGATCAGCAGCCAGGTGCTGCCGCTCGACCCGGCCGCGTCGAGGTCCTCGGCCTCCTCGTGGCCTGGATCACGGCGGCGGGGCAATGTCCACGTCCTCGCCGAAGCGGCTCAACTCGAGGCGTCGCAGGATGTCGGGCGCCTCGTCCTCCGAGATCGGCCCCAGCACGTCGACGCGGTACAGCAGCAGGTCCTCGACGCCGATCCAGAGCGTCGCGCCGACCTCGAAGCCGGGCTCCGCGGTCGGGAAGATCGCGAGGTCGCCCGAGTCGGCGGTGACCTCGATGCGGTACGTCTCGACGCCTCCTACCTCCTCGCGGCCGTCGAGGACCGGGGCCGCCACCTTGCGCATCAGCGCCGCGACGCCGTCCTGGGGGTCGAAGAACTCCTCGATCGAGATCTCCTCGGCCTCCCACGACCGGTCGAACGGGTTCTGGAGCCAGCTGCCCTCGGGTAGCACGATGACGGCGGTCTCGAACTTCACGGTGCCGAGCGCGCCCTCGATCTCCGCGCGCATGCGCTCCGCGCCGTCGAAGTCGCCCTCGGCATACACCATCATGATGCCGCGCACGATCTCGCTCGCCCCGTTCTCGTGGTCGAGCGTGAAGTGGAACCGCTCGACGCCCTCCATGCGGTCGGCGGACTCGCGGACCACCACAGCCGGGTCGACAGGCGTGGGCGTCGGGATCGGCGTGGAGGTCGAGGCCGCCGTGGTGGTGGGGGTCGGCGCGGCTGCTTCGTCGTCGTCGCCGCCGAAGCAGGCTGCGGCCGACAGCGCCAGCGCGACGGCCATCACGACGAGCAGCGCCCCGAGCGCCCGCCTCACCGCGCCACCACGAGCGGCGGGCCCTCCTCGACGTGCCCGATGCGCCAGCACCCGCCGCCCTCGCCCGCGATCGCGTCGCTGAGCGCGGCGGCGTCGGCCTCGGGCACCGCGATGAGCAGGCCGCCGGAGGTCTGCGGGTCGTAGAACACGTCGACGAGCGCCTGGTCGGGCTCGCCCTCGATGCGCACGCGGTCTCCGAGGTGCGCGACGTTGCGGTTGCCCCCGCCGGTCACGACGCCCTCGGCGGCGAAGCGGGCGGCGTCGGGCAGCAGCGGCAATGCGTCGAGGTCGAAGACGAGCGTCGCGCCGCTCTGCTGCGCCACCTCGGAGGCGTGGCCGGCGAGCCCGAACCCCGTTACGTCCGTGACCGCGTGCGCGGCGGCGGCGCGCGCGAGGTGCGCCGGGTGGCGGTTGAGCACGCGCATCGACTCGACGGCCGCATCGAAGCCCGCCTCGGCGCCCTCGCGGCCCGCAGCGCTCATGAGGATGCCCGTGCCGAGCGGCTTGGTCAGCAGCAGCGCGTCGCCGGGCTGCGCGCCGCCCGTCGTGAGCACGGCGTCGGGGTGGATCACGCCCATCACCGACAGCCCGTACTTCGGCTCGGCGTCGATCACCGTGTGGCCGCCGGCCACGACGCCGCCCGCCTCGGCGACCTTGTCCGCGCCGCCGCGCACGATCTCGGCGAGCAACTCGGGGTCGAGGTCCTCCGGGAACGCCGCGATGTTGAGCGCGAGCTTCACCTCGCCGCCCATCGCGTACACGTCGGACATGGCGTTCGCCGCCGCGATCTGGCCGTAGATGTACGGGTCGTCGACCACCGGCGGGAAGAAGTCGAGCGTCTGGATGACCGCAAGGTCGTCGCTCACGCGGAACACGGCCGCGTCATCGGACGGCGCGAGGCCGACGAGCAGCTCGGGGTGCTGCCCGGGAGCGAAGACCTCATGCAGGGGGCGCAGCACCTGCGCCAGGGTCGCGAGACCCAGTTTCCCCGCTCAGCCGCCGCAGGATGCGAGGTCGGTGAGGCGAATCTGCTCAGCCGTCACGCGCTGTCCTCCGCTCGTGCGCGCACCATCGTACGATGCCGCCATGCCACCGACACGCAGTCTCCCAACCGCTTCGTCCGAGGGGCTCTCCGATCGCTGGGAGATCGCGGAGATGCTCGCGATCCTCGACGAGGCGTACGGGCGTCCGCCCGAGCGCCCACACGGCGACGCGATCTCCGAGCTCGTGCTCGCGCTGCTCTCGCAGCACACTTCGGACCACAACTCAGGCCGCGCGTTCCACCGCCTGATCGAACGCTTCCCCGCGTGGGAGGACGTGATCGAGGCGCCGACGAGCGCGGTCGAGGACGCGATCCGGCCCGGCGGGCTCGCGCCGACGAAGGCGCCGCGGCTCCAGGCGCTCCTCGCCGAGGTGCGCGACCGCGTCCCGGACTTCGACATCGACTTCCTCGAGACGATCCCGATCGAGGAGGCGAAGGCGTGGCTGCGCTCGTTGCCGGGCGTGGGCCACAAGAGCGCGGCGGTCACGCTCATGTTCGCCCTCGGCCGCCCCGCGATGCCCGTCGACACGCACGTCGGGCGGGTGGCGAAGCGGCTCGGGCTGACGCCCGAGAAGGCCTCGCCGGACCGGCAGGCCGAGCTGATCGAGGAGATGCTGGAACCGGAGCAGATGCTCCCGTTCCACGTCGACCTCATCCAGCACGGCCGCCGCACTTGCCACGCCCGCAACCCCGAGTGCGAGCGCTGCCCGCTGCTCGCGCACTGCCCGCGCGTCGGGCTTGCCCCGGCCGGAGCCGAGGCGATCCCGGCAGGCTGAGCACAAGCGGCATCGCTGCCTATACTCAGTCGCCGGACGGGAGCCACGCTTGACCAACCCCTCGCAGGCCGTCGAGGCGCGCATCGAGACCATCGAGGGCGGCGTGACCGCGCCCGCGGGGTTCGTCGCGGGCGGCAGCTACGCCGGCATCAAGACCTACGGCCCCGAGCCCCGCCTCGACGTGGGCATCCTCGCCGCCGACCGGCCGTGCACCGTCGCGGGCGTCTACACGCGCAACGCTGTCGTCGGCGAGCCCGTGCGGCTCACGCGCGAGCGCGCCGCAAGCGGCACCGCGCGCGCCATCGTCGCCAACTCGGGCTGCTCGAACGTCGCGACCGGAGCGCAGGGCGTCGAGGACGCGCTGCGCATGACCGCGCTCGCCGCCGCCAAGCTCGGCGTCGACGCGGAGCATGTGCTCGTCGGCTCGACGGGCGTGATCGGCCGCCTGCTGCCGATGGACCGCATCGAGGCCGGCATCGACGCCGTCGAGGTCTCGGAGAGCGGCGGCGAGGCGTTCGCGCGCGCGATCATGACCACCGACACCCACCCCAAGGAGGCAGCCGTCCGCGTCGACGTAGATGGCCGCACGTACACCGTCGGCGGCGTCGCCAAGGGGTCGGGGATGATCCACCCCGACATGGCGACGATGTTCGGCTTCCTCACCACGGACGCGCCCGCCGAGCGCGAGTGGCTGCAGGCGACGCTGCGCCGCGTCTGCGACCGCTCCTTCAACATGGTCGACGTGGACATGGACACCTCGACGTCCGACACCGTGCTGCTGCTCGCCAACGGCGCGGCCGGCGGTGAGCCGGTCCGCGACGGGCACCCCGCCGCGGACGCCCTCGAACAGGCCATCGCGGCCGTCTCGGTGGACCTCGCGCGCCAGCTCGCGCGTGACGGCGAGGGGGCGAACACGCTCATCACTGTGGTTGTCGAGGGCGCGGCGAGCGCCGAGGACGCGCGGCTGTGTGCGCGCACGATCAGCTCGTCGCCGCTCGTGAAGACGATGGTGACCGGCCGCGACCCCAACTGGGGGCGCGTGCTCATGGCCGCCGGGCGCTCGGGCGCCTCGATCGACCTCGCCGCCGCCAGCGCATGGATCGGCGAGCACGTCGCGTTCGACCGCGGCGCGCCGGCCGCGACGAGCGAGGCGGAGATTTCCGCAGCCATGGACACCGACGAGGTCAAGATCCGCATCGACCTCGCCTGCGGTGACGCGACGGCGACGGCGTGGGGCTGTGACCTGACGGCCGAGTACGTGAGCATCAACGCGGACTACACGACATGACCGACGCGCCCATCACCAGCGACCGCATGATCGTCGTCAAGATCGGCGGCTCCACCCTCGGCGACGAGGACACGACGCTCGTCGACGTCGTCGCGCTGCGGCGCGAGGGCTACTACCCCATCGTCGTCCACGGCGGTGGCGCGATGATCACGGACTGGCTCGAGCGCCTCGACGTCCCCGCCGTCTTCGTCGACGGCCTGCGCGCGACGAGCGAGGAGGCGCTGGAGGTGGTGATCGGCGTGCTGCGGGGCGTCGTGAACACGCGGCTCGTGAGCGAGATCGTGCGCCTCGGCGGCCGCGCGGTCGGCGTCTCCGGCGTCGACGGCGGGCTCGTGCAGGCGCGCCGCGCCGACGAGCGACTCGGCTTCGTCGGCGAGATCACGGGCATCGACGCCTCGGTGCTGCACCCGATCCTCGAGGGCGGCGCGATCCCGGTGATCGCCCCGATCGGGCTGGAGCCGCCGAGCCAGCCGCTCAACATCAACGCGGACACGGTCGCCGGCGAGATTGCTCGCGCGCTGCGGGCGCGGCTGCTGGTGTTCATGACTGACGTGGACGGCGTCCTCGACAGCGGCGGAGATCTCATCGAGACACTCGGCAGCGAGCAGGCGTCGACGCTGCGCGCGGCGGGTACGCTGGCGGGCGGAATGCTGCCGAAGATCGACGCCAGCCTGCGCGCGGCCGAGGAAGAGGTGCGTGTGCACGTGGCGCAGGGCCGCGCGCGGCGTACACTGGAGCGGATCGCAGCGGGCGAAGCGCTCGGCACACGGATCGAGGTGTAACCCTGGGCTTCTTCGAGGACCGGGAAGACCGCGGCCCACTCGGGCCCCCCGACGAGCCGTTCCGGATCGGCGGGGCCAACAACTTCCGCTCACCCATCTCGCTGCGCTGGATCGGCCTCCTCGCAGCCATCGTCCTGCTCTTCGTGGCGGCGAACGTCGCGAAGTCGATCTACGTCGACTTCCTGTGGTTCGACTCCGTGGACTACGCGGGCAACTTCCAGCGCGTCCTGACCGCCCGCGCGATGCTGTTCGTGATCGGCACTGCGATCACGCTCGTCGTGCTCGGCTTCAACATCTGGCTCGCGCGCAGGCTCGCGCCGCAGGGCTTCGAGGAGTCGTTCATCGAGGACGTCGACCCCGACGCCATCCGGCGCGTCGTCTCCGTGGTGATGATCGCGATGACGCTGTTCCTCGCGATCATCTTCGGCGCGGTCGCTGCAGGCTCGTGGGAGACGGTGCTGTCGTGGTGGTACGCCGTCGACTTCGGCGTGGACGACCCGGCGTTCAACCGCGACGTCTCGTTCTACATGTTCGACCTGCCGGCGCTGCACCTCTTCCAGGGGTGGGTGCTCTCGCT
>DAOULE010000013.1:0-23769 GCA_034420575.1 Dehalococcoidia bacterium | reverse complement strand
CGCCGTCAGCGTCGTCTTGCCGTGGTCGACGTGACCAATCGTCCCGACGTTCGCGTGCGGCTTCGTCCGCTCGAACTTCCCTCGCGCCATCTCCCGCTCCCGTCTCCCCGCTGCAACCTGTTTGGTGTGCTTGCCGGCCACGCGGGCCGGGTCGTCAATACTCCGTTGGAGCCCTCAAGCGGATTCGAACCGCTGACCTCGTTCTTACCAAGAACGCGCTCTACCGACTGAGCTATGAGGGCTGGATTCCGCAACCCGAAGCCCCGCGAGGCTCGTGCCGAGCGCCGTCTCCGCTTCGCTGGCCGCGGCCTCGGACCGGCTGGTGCAGGGGGCAGGATTCGAACCTGCGTAGCCGTAAGGCGGCGGTTTTACAGACCGCTGGATTTAACCACTCTCCCACCCCTGCGCGGAGCCGCGGTTGCGTCGGCCGTCCACACCCGGGCCGCCGCGGCGCGGTGGAGCCCGAGAGGGGATTCGAACCCGCTAACCTACCGATTACAAATCGGTTGCGCTGCCATTGCGCCACTCGGGCTCGATGGAAAGCCGACGCTCACCAGAGTGCATCGTCTTCCAGCCGAGCCGAAAGACGACCGCCCTTCAGTATATGAATCGCCCTCAAAGAGGGTCAACGCGAGATGGCGGGCACTTCGGACGCTTGCGAAGGCGGTATCCCGACATCGCGTATGTGCGATATGATCCGCAGGTGGAACAGATCCGCTACTTCGCCACAGCGCGAGGAGAGAGTCCGGTTGGAGACTATCTCTCCAGGCTCGTACAGGAGGGACGGTCCGCCGAAGCCGCGAATATCCTGCATGTGATAGATCTGCTCGCAGAGATGGGTGGGCTGCTCGGTGCTCCGTACGCGCGAATGCTCGATAGACAGGCGCGAATCTACGAACTGCGGGCGGGGGCTCACCGCATCGCATACGCGAGACGGGATGATGCCTACCTGCTCCTCCATGCGTGGAGGAAGCAGACGCGGAAGGCCGACGAACGCGAGTTGAACCGGGCACGCAGGCGCTTGGCGGTTGCGCGTTCGACGGACTGACGGGAACGCCATGAAGTACGAGACCCACCAGGAGGTCCGCGAGCGGCTCCTCAACGAACATCCTGAGCTCAGGGAGGAATACGAGCGCCTCAAGCCGCGGTACGACGTGATCGCCAAACTCATCCGGGCCAGGAACGAGCTCAATCTCACGCAGGCTCAACTCGCCGAGCGCATGGGGACCACCCAGAACGCGATCAGCCGACTGGAATCCGGGGAGTTGAACCCGCGCCTCGATACGCTCGTGCGCGCAGCGCACGCCCTTGGCCGAGATCTGACTATCGAATTCGCGGAGGCGGGCTCAGGCAGCAGCCGCTGATCCCCGCGACCGAGGATGCACGTTCGCGCGCTACCAGGCCTCTTCGCCCCGCGCCTCACCGCAGTCCACCTCGGGATGCGCGTTCTCAGGCGTTATCCCCGCCACGAGCTTCGCCAGGTCGTAACGAGATTCGCGAGGGGTGTCCACGTCCCCCTCGTGCTGTTCGTCCCCGTGGTCTGATCGCTTCTCGTGCATCGCTACCTCCCCGCGCTCCAGCGCGGCCCCTCAGGCGTGTCCGCCACCTCCACCCCGGCACCGGCGAGGTCATCACGGATCGCGTCCGCGCGCGCGAAGTCGCGCTCGGCGCGCGCCTCCGTGCGGGCCGCCAGCAGCGCCTCGATCGTCGACTCCGCGTCGCTGCCGCCGCACGAGACCCCGTGCTTCGACGCCAGCTTGGAGAGCGCGACCACGTCGAGCACCTCGACGGCGGCCGGCTCCTCGAGGCGCAGCCCCAGCACGTCGCGCGTTAGCTCCGCGAGCGTGGCCTGCGCCGCACGCACGTCGTGGCCGGCGTCCCGGCCGCGGTTGACCGAGCGCGCCAGGTCGAAGACCGCGGCGAGCGCCTGCGGCGTGCCGAGGTCGTCCTCGAGCGCCTCGACGAACCGAGTGCGCCCCGCCGATACGTCGACGGCTGCACCGATGCCCGGTGGCGTCTCTCGGAGGGCCGCCAGCAGGCGGGCGACGCCGGACTCGGCGGCGGCGAGCGCCTCGTCGGTGAGGTTCGCCGGGCTGCGGTAGTGGCTGCCGAGGACGAAGAGGCGCAGGGCGTCCGGCCGCCAGCGCTCCAGCGCCTCCGCGACCGTCACCACGTTGCCGATCGACTTCGACATCTTCTCGCCGTCGCGCTGCACCAGGCCATTGTGGAGCCAGTGCCGGGCGAACGTGCCGGTGGCCGCCTCCGCTTGCGCGACCTCGTTCTCGTGGTGGGGGAACACCAGGTCCACCCCGCCGCCGTGGATGTCGAATGACTCGCCGAGGTAGTGCTGCGACATCGCCGAGCACTCGATGTGCCAGCCGGGCCGGCCGGGGCCCCACGGCGAGGGCCACGAGGGCTCACCGGGCTTGGTCGCCTTCCACAGCGCGAAGTCGAGCGGGAACTCCTTGCCCTCGCCGGGCTCGAAGCGCGTCCCCGAGCGCAGCTGGTCGATGTCGCGGTGGGAGAGCTTCCCGTAGTCGGGCTTGGCGCGCACCCGGAAGTAGACGTCGCCCGCCTCCGTCGCGTAGCCGAAGCCGCGCTCCACGATCGCCTCGGTCGCCGCGACGATGGTCTCGATGTGCGTGGTGACGCGCGGCCGCACGTCGGGGAAGACCAGGTTGAGCGCGCGCTGCTGCTCCTCCCACTCGTCGATGTTCTCCCCGACGAGTTCGAGCGGGTCCCGGCCCACCTCGGCCGCGCGCGCGATCACGTTGTCGTCGACGTCCGTGTAGTTCGAGACGAACGTCACGTCGTAGCCGCCGTCGGCGTTGCCGGGCCAGCGCAGGTAGCGCACGAGCACGTCGTAGACGATCGCGGCCATCGCGTGGCCGACGTGACTCTCCGCGTACGGCGTCACGCCGCACACGTAGATGCCGAGCCGCCCAGGTTCGAGGGGCGCAAGGTCGTCGACGGCCCCGGTGAGCGTGTTCGTCAGTCGCATGCGATCAGTGTGCGCCCTGCAGGGCATCCCCGCATCCCGGAGAGGCGGCGGGGGTACCCGCCACGCTGCGGTCTACGACGGCCGCTCGGACGCTCCGCCGTCGAAGCCGCCGGGTGAGCCGCCGACGCCCGGCACGGCCGGGTCGGTCCCGGCGCGCTCGCGTTCGAGGCGGGCGATGCGCCGCTCCAGCTCCTCGATGCGATCCCACTCGGGGTCCGGGAGCCGCTCGACCGTGTCGTTGCTCGTGTTCGTGAAGGCGACGACGTGGCCGGGCACGCCGACGACGGTCGCGTTGGGCGGCACGCTGGAGACGACGACGGCGCCCGCGCCGATGCGCGAGTCGTGGCCGATGGTGACGTTGCCAATGATCTTCGCCCCCGCGCCGACGACCACGCGGTCCTCGAGCGTCGGGTGGCGCTTCTCGCGTCGCGTCGAGGTGCCGCCGAGGGTGACGCCCTGGTAGAGGTGGCAGTCCTCGCCGATCACGGTCGTCTCGCCGATGACCACGCCCATGCCGTGGTCGATGAAGCAGCGCCGCCCGATGCGCGCGGCGGGGTGGATCTCGATGCCGGTGATGAAGCGGTTCAGGTGCGAGAGCAGGCGCGGGAGGATGGGCAGGCCGAAGAGGTGGAGCTGGTGGGTGACGCGGTGAATCATCAGCGCGTGGAGGCCGGGATAGGTCAGGAACACCTCGAGCGCGCCGAGCGCGGCGGGGTCCCGCGCCTGCGCGGCGTCGATGTCACTCTTGATGGCGCCGAGCCAGTTCATGTCGGCTCCCGTCGCGCGGGCCGTTACGTCGCCCGCGCGGTGCGAGGGGCATTATCGCACAGGGGGGCGAGGGGGACGCTCACGGGGTTCGCGAGGCCTGACACCAGCAGCGTAGTGTCCTCCCGACTACTGCTCCCACCAGCGCCACCAGCCGCCCGCGCGAGGCTCGCACGGCGCCTCTGGGTCAACGGGTAGGGTGATGACCACGCCGGTCACGTCTTCCGGGCCGACGCTGAATGGCTGGGCCTCCGACTCGCGCTGCGAAAGACTGCCGTCGCCGTTCACAAAGCCCATCTGGCCGCAGTCCGGGCGCGCCATGCTCAACGTGCGTTGGCCGGCTTCCGAGGCGAAGCTGAAGGTTCCGTCCGCAGCCGTAACCCCTGACCACTGCGAATCCTGGAAGTTGGCGTCGGGGTACGTGAACGAGAAGAGCGTAAAGCCTTCCCCGGGTTCGCCATTCGGGCCGCGAACAACCCCCGAAACGGTTGGCAATGGTGGCGCCACCTGCACGCGGTAGGGTTCGAAGGACTCGTAGAAATCGTCGGTGGTCATACCGAATGCATGGGCGAAGGCAGCGGGCCACGACGGGTTCGACGCGAGTTGGCGGTAGAACTCCCACAGAGCCTCTTCGCTTGTGAGTGAGACGAGGTACTCCGTGGCTACGAAACCGACGGCATACTTCCCGAACTCCCGCGCGAAGAAGAAGTCCTCGATGCTCTCCAGCGAGTCTCGGACCCGGCGAGCATTGAGTAGCTGCACCTCCCGGTGGTCCGCAAGCGCCGCGTAGCCCGTCGCGTCGTGATAGAACCCCTCGAAGTAGACGGCTATGCCCTCGCTCAGCCACCGAGGGCCCCGAGCCCCGCCTGCCAGGTCGTTCTGTATGTCATGGACGTACTCGTGCGCGGTGGCCTTCAGGAAGCTCTCGTGCAGGGCGATGACCCGGGTGTCGCGCCAGTACGCGGTCCCTCTGAGGGTTTCGAGCGCGAGGACGCTGACGCCCGGTGAAGAGGCGAGTCCGTATCGGTCCGCGAAGAAGGTGACGGCGTCCGCGAGTTCGGCCCGGAACGCGTCCCGGACGCGGGACGTGACGCCAGGCTCTGCCTCTATCGGGGCATTGCTCAGTACGTTGTCGACCCGAGCGGCGATCACCTCGGGCTGTAGCGGGATGTAGCTGTACCGCCTGCGTTCCGAGTGTGGGACACCATGCTCGTTCCTGGGCCGGAGGTTCCCGGTCAGCGAGTTACCTACCAGGTTCACAGCCTGTAAGTGTGGGAGGCTCACCAGCGGCGATGGGATGTCGCCGGTCAATCTGTTGTCGGCCAGATTCAGCGCTCGGAGCTGCGAGAGACTCCCGAGAGCGGGTGGAATGGGCCCGCTCAAACCTCGCGAGGGCAGATCGAGTCGCGTGACCCGGCCGTCTTCGATCGTGACGCCCTCCCAGTTCTTGATGGGCAGGTCCCCACCCCAGTCCAGTCCCGAGCTGCCCTTCCACGCGGCATGCACGGTGAGGAGCGCCTCGCAGTCGCCGACGAGCTCTCGATGCTCGGTCGGCTCGGCGACGGCGACTCCCAGCTCACACGGCGGCGTCGGCTCGGCACGCGCAGCAGTGGGAGCCCGGGTTGGGGTTGGTGTGGGCGTGGCAGTTGGCGTAGGTGTGGCCGTCGACCCCGCCGCGGCGGCCGGGGAGGGGGTCGCAGTGGGCGAGAGTGTGGCAGCGCGTGGCGGGGTTGCGGTCGGTCTGGGCGCAACGGGTAAGGGGGGTGCGGTCGGCGACGGCGTGGTAGTGACGGTCGCGGTCGGAATGGCCGTCGGTGGCGCGACCGCGGCCGATGTGGGTGGAGGCGTGGCCGGAGTGTCTTGCGACGAGGATGGCGGTTTGGCCGTGTCGGTGCCATTGATGCACGAGGCCGCAGTCAACGCGATCGCGACAAAGACGAGCCTGAACAGGTGCGGGCTCCTTCGGAAGAACGTGTCGGCCAGGCGAATCACGCTAGCGCTCCACTACTCCCCACCCTCATCCAACAACGCCACGGCAAGCGCGGCGATGGCCTCGCCGGCGCCGATCTCGCCGAGGCGCTCGTTCGTCGTCGCCTTGATGTTGACCGCCGAGGCCTCCACGCCCAGGCCGCGCGCGAGGGCTTCGCGCATGGCGGGGATGTGGGGGCGCAGTCGCGGGCGCTCGGCGACGACCGTGGCGTCGACGTTGACGACGCGGTAGCCGCGCGCCGAGACCAGGCGGACGACGCGAGTCAGCAGCTCGCGGCTGTCGATGCCCGCCGTGGCCGGGTCGCCGGGCGGGAAGTGCTCGCCGATGTCGCCCTCGCCCGCCGCGCCGAGCAGCGCGTCGATGACGGCGTGGATGAGCGTGTCGCCGTCGCTGTGGCCGTCGAGCCCGGGCGCGCCGGCGATCTCGACGCCGCCGAGTCGGAGCGTGCCGCCCGCAGCGAAGCGGTGGACGTCGTAGCCGTTGCCGATGCGCATCAGCCGGCCACGTGGTCCGCGCCGCGCGGGACCGGCGCGTCGAGTAACGACCGCGGCGTCCCCCGCTCGACGAGCGAGCGCACGCGGTCGAGGTCCTCGGAGGTCGTCACCTTCAGCGCGTGCGCCTCGCCCTCCACGACCACGACTGGCTCGCCGAGCCGCTCGACGAGCTGTGCGTCGTCGGTCGCGTCGTCGCCGCCGGCGGCGTGGGCGCGCCGCAGCAGCGGGCCGGCGAAGGCCTGCGGGGTCTGCACCGCGCGCAGCGCGCCGCGGTCGAGGGTGCTCGTGACCCGCCCGTCGCCGTCGACGACCTTCACGGTGTCGGCGACCGCGAGGCCGGGGATGGCCGCGCCGTCCTCGCGCGCGGCGTCGAGCACGCGCCGCGCGAGCACGGCGCTCGCGAGCGGCCGGGCGGCGTCGTGGACGAGGTACCAGGACGCCTCGGGCGCGGCGTCGAGTCCGGCGGCGACCGAGTCACGTCGACGCTCGCCGCCCGCGGTCCAGCGCACGTCGAGGCCGGGCGCGACCTCGGCGGCGAGCGCCTCGATCTGCTCGCGCCGCTCCGCGCCGGAGACCACGACGATGGTGTCGACGGCGTCCAGCGCGGCGAGCATCTCGAGTGGCCAGGCGAGCAGGGGCCGGCCGCCGAGGTTGGCCCACACCTTGTCGATGCCGCCCATGCGCTGCGAGCGGCCGGCGGCAAGCAGGATCGCGGCGACCGTGTCGTGGTTCGTCATGCGCGCAGCGTAGCAGCCGCGCGCCGCTCGGTCGGCGGGTGCGATGATGGATGGCGAGCGCGAGAGGAGCCCTCGATGCTGATGACCACGTCGGACACCGTCCCCGGCCGCGAGATCGCCGAGACCGTCGGCCTCGTGTCGGCCAACGCGGTGCGGGCGCGTCACGTCGGCCGCGACATCCTCGCCGGCCTCAAGAACCTCGTCGGCGGCCAGATCGGCGCCTACCGCCAGCTGCTCATCGAGTCGCGCGAGGAGGCGCTCGCCGAGCTCGAAGCGGAAGCCGAGCGCCAGGGCGCCGACGCGATCGTGGCGCTGCGCATGGCGACGGCGTCGGTGGCGCAGGGCGCGGCGGAGGTGCTGGTGTACGGGACGGCGGTCAAGCTGGCGTAGGGCGGGCCACGAGTTCGGCGAGCCGGGCTCGGCAACGGGCAAGGCTCGGTGATGCTTCGGCGGCGGCAGCCGGATCCCAGTGCTCGTCGACGAACTGGCTCAGGGTGCTTGTGTATAACGGCCCGACTCGCGCATTCACCCCGGGGACGATCGCATCTCGAATCCGTCTGCTCCGCGAGCGACGTGCAATATTGATCAGCGAGTCCTTCGGATCATCCTCTGTGTCGGGACGAGCGGGAATACGGGACGGGGCGACGCTGAGGAACCTTGCCAAGTGCTCCCGGTCGGCTAGCAACCAGCTCTCTACACTACGCACTGCCACGCGGAAGCAGAGCCCTGCGGGCCTGGCGTCGATGCCCCAATCGCTCCTGAGCTCGGGCGCACAACTGTCGCCATTCAAGTCGACCAGCACTGCCCATCGTGAGTACCGGGCAGCGTTTTGGTAACCCCCGATGTGTTCTTCTATCCAACCCCGGCCCTGCCGTCCGTGGACGAGGTCAACCTCACCGCCGGCTTCGCTGACTAGGCGGACGATCACCCTCTCATCGAGGATGCCTTCAACGGCTGTGGTGACTCGGGGGCTCGTGGTCACTCGCGTGTTACTGGAACAGTGCTAGTTGATGCGCGTCCGGAGGCCTAGTCCGGGCCAGAATAGCGTCCCGCAACATCCCGCCGCCTTCGAGCAACTCGCTGATTTCGCGGATATTCTCCGCTTGGCTCACGGTCGTACCTTCGCCCTCTGGCGTAAGGATGAGGACCTCGTCTAGAGCGATACCCTCGTCAAGGAAGAGATCAGTCGAGTGAGTGCTGACGATGACCTGGCGCCCGCTCCGGTTGGCGATCCGCTGCAGCAACTGTGGTAGTTGGCGGACGACTTCGGGGTGCAGGGAGAGTTCTGGCTCTTCTAGGAGTACCGGCCCTGCGCCGTCCTGCAGTACCCAGAGCAGGCCCATGAGTCTGAGGGTGCCATCAGAGAACTGTGACTCGTCTTGCCATGCTCCTTTGCCCCGCCAATGCTGGTATCGCCCCCGCAGATGGGGGGAGCCTGTCTCGTCTCGGTACTCTTCAAGCTCCTCGAGTTGCGGAATCGCGACACGCAGGGCCTTCGCGATGCGGCGCAATCGGGCCTTCTTCGTGCGCGAGTTGGTGCGTGCGACCTGTTCGAGAAAGTCGCTACCGTACGGGTCGTCTATGTATGGGGTGGCGCGCTCTGGTTCGCGGATCAACTGAGGCAGGATATGCAGGTACCGCATGGACCTGAGGAACTCGGATATCTCTCGGAACTCGCGATTCGAGGCCACCTGTTCAAGCATGGTCTGCGTGCGGAGCTCATCGTCCTCGCGTGTAGCACGCCGCCTTAGGACCGACTCACCATTCCGAGTGACGCGCTCCGTTTCGATCTGCGGGAGCCTCCGTCCGCGCGTTTGTTGTCCAAATGTGAGTTCGTACACCCATCGGTCGGGTTCTTCTTCAGTGCCTAGACGTACGGAGACGCGGACTGACGGATTGCTCCGTGCCGCGAGCGATCGCAACCGTGATACGCCGCCACGCTCCTCGACCGCCGCTTGGAACCCCCCGCCGACATCGGCGATGTCTTGGAGAAAGCGAAAGGCGTCGAGCAAGTTCGACTTGCCCGATGCGTTCGGCCCGACCAAGAAGACCCGTTGACCCAAGCGGACGGACGCCGCTGTGAAGTTACGCCAGTTCGTGATCTCAAGGCGTGTGAACCGCAGAGTTTCGCGAGCCGCTCGCGTGGTCATGATCGATTCTAGGCGCATCCACGCGCGGTGGGGAACGCCTGCGGGCCGGTTGAACGCCCACCCACGCCCCGACTACCCTCGATCGGCTAGCCACGAGGCGAGGCGAAGATGCCGACGACGTATGACGAGCTGATCGACCAGGTGCAGCGCCCGGCGCGCTACGCCGGGGGCGAGCTGCACTCGATCGCCAAGGCGTGGGACGGGCCAGGCGCGCCCGAGGTGCGCGTCGCGCTCGCATACCCCGACCTCTACGACCTCGGCATGTCCAATCTCGGCCTCGGCATCCTCTACGACATCGTCAACCGCCGCGACGACGCGCTCGCCGAGCGCGTCTTCTCGCCGTGGACGGACTTCGAGGATCTGCTCCGCGCCAACGGCGAGCCGCTGCGCTCGCTGGAGACGCGGCACGCGCTGCACGAGTTCGACCTGCTCGGCATCTCGCTCTCGTACGAGGTGTGCTTCACGAACGTCCTCAACCTGCTCGACCTCGGCGGCATCCCGATCCACGCCGCCGACCGCAGCCCCGACGACCCGATCATCGTCGCCGGCGGCTCGGCCGCCCTCGAGCCCGAGCCGATGGCGCCGTTCTTCGACGCCTTCGCGCTCGGTGAGGGCGAGGAGCTCATCGATGAGCTGGTCGACTTCGTGCGCGACTGGAAGCGCGCCGGCCGCGGCTCCCGGCAGGAGCTGCACCGCGCCCTCGCCGCCCTCGATGGCGTCTACGTGCCCTCGCTGTACGAGGCGACGTACGACGCGGACGGGCACCTCGAGGCCACTGTGCCGGTCGACCCGGCGGCGCCGGAGCGCATCACGCGTCGCGTGATGCAGGTGCTGCCGCCGCCGCTGACGAAGCCGATCGTGCCGTTCATGGAGGTGGTCCACGACCGCGCGGCGATTGAGATCCAGCGCGGCTGCACGCAGGGCTGCCGCTTCTGCCAGGCCGGGATGATCTACCGCCCGACGCGCGAACGTTCCGTCGAGGAGGTCGTGGAGGCGGCGGGCGAGCTGCTGGACAACACCGGCTACCACGAGCTCTCGCTCATGTCGCTCTCGACCACCGACCACCGCGACATCGTGCCGATGGTGCATGCGCTGATGGACGCCTACGGCGACCGCGGCCTGAAGATCGGGCTGCCCTCGACGCGCGTCGACTCGTTCTCCGTGGAGGTCGCCGACGCGGTGGCGCGGGGGAAGAAGCACACGCTGACGCTGGCGCCCGAGGCGGGCTCGCAGCGGCTGCGCAACACGATCAACAAGCTGGTCACCGAGGAGGACCTCCTCAACGCCGCCGAGCACGCGTTCAGCAACGGCTGGACGAGCATCAAGATGTACTTCATGGTCGGCCAGCCGACCGAGACCGACTTCGACGTCGAGGAGATCGTCCGCATCGCCTCCGAGGTGAAGGCGATCGGGAAGCGCCACCAGGGCGGGCGCGCGCGGGTGCGCGTCTCGACCTCGAACTTCATCCCGAAGGCACACACCCCCTATCAGTGGATCGCGCAGTGCGACGCGGAGACGCTGCGCCGCCGCCACCGCATCCTGCGCGAGGGCTGCAAGCGCGCGGGCGTGCAGTTCACGTGGGAGGATCCCGAGAAGTCGCTCCTCGAGGCAGTGCTGTCGCGCGGCGACCGCCGGGTCGCGGGCGTGATCGAGACGGCGTGGCGGATGGGCGCGAAGTTCGACGCGTGGTCGGAGCACCACGACTGGTCGATCTGGGACCGCGCGTTCGCC
Source organism: Dehalococcoidia bacterium (assembly GCA_034420575.1). Taxonomy (GTDB): domain Bacteria; phylum Chloroflexota; class Dehalococcoidia; order UBA2979; family UBA2979; genus VXMT01. Next base: position 12,901 of record DAOULE010000013.1, on the reverse strand, counting down.
GAGCACGGCCTCGACCCGGCCGACTACGCGTACCGGCACCGCGACCTGTGGGAGCCGCTGCCGTGGGACCACGTCGACTCGGCCACGACGAAGTCGTTCCTGCGCGGCGAGTGGATGCGCACGCTGAACGAGGAGATCACGCTCGACTGCAAGCGCGACCCCTGCAACGTGTGCGGCCACCAGGACATCAACGGCGAGTGCCGCCACAAGATCTCCGAGCTGGTCGAGATGGCTCGCTCCGGCGACACGACGAAGCACGACCGCACGGTAGCCGTTGCGGAACGCGTCGGAGCACCGCTGACGCTGGTGTAGAGGGCGCTCATCCGGTTCGTAATAACGTGTCTTGTACCGTTGACACGGGCAACGCGAGGCGCGATGATTGATGTACCCCCCCACTCGGTCCGTCCGTGTGGGTAGCAAGACCCCCGCGAGGGGGTCTTGTAGGTTCGACTTGTGCACGCCTGGCGTCACCAGTCGTTCAATAGCGGGTACTGACCGAGCTGCGCCTCTGCAACTGAGTGCTCGCGGCCCCTTGCGTGGCTGGCCGGAGCAGTGTCGGAGGCTCTGAGTATTGGCTTCCCGAGGAGTCGTGCATCCGGTAAGCTTGGAGGGCCGATATTCTTCATCTTGATGTAGTTCAAGTGTCTCATCTCGTCGCGCAACTCCATTAAGAGGCGTCCCAGAGCATTCACCCCGACAAGCTCGCCAGTCGGCCTCGACTTGGCGCCCCAAAACGCGTCGCGGCGCGAGTGTTCCACGATTGGCCGCTCTCCGGTCGACTCCAGGAGGCGCCCGAACGTGGCCCAATGCTGGGCAAGCTTCACGCGCAAGCACCACCGCATTACGTCGATGCGAACACGCTGCCAATCGGGCCTCGTCTCGGATTGATGCCGTCTGCTCTTCATTTTCGCTGTCATCGGGCTCGCTTCGTGGATAAGGGCCCTCTGGATATCAGGTCGATGTGGGTACCGGAAGCACTGATAGAGAGCCTCCGATGTCCGAAGGGCAGTACCATCCACGACTAGTGGGTATCCGCCTGCCATGTTGGAGAGCGCGCCGTACTCCTCACGGGTCTTTCTGAACACGACGCATTGGGCGGGGTTGTAGGAGCGTTCGGTCACGACGAGTCCTAGGTTGTCCTTCGAGGGAGAAGTGGGTACCACGGCGATCCAGCCCAGAGTGCCAAAGGCGCATTATTCGGGCAGTTACGATATGTGATTACAAGAGTCCCGAACCCAAGGGTGCTGAGAACCACGTTCCCTAGCGGGCGCTGATACTCGTTCAAGTTGGGGCTCTTCTGCCGGATCTCCGTACCGGCCTTGAGGAACGCTTGCTCAAGGGCGTCGCGGCCTCGCTCGGAGGAGAACATCGCGCTCTTGCCATTAGGCTTTCTGAGAACGGGAGGGTACCCAGCATCCTTCAGCACTGTGCAGTACTGCTGCACTGCTTCGTGATCCGGAAGGCGAGTCGGACGCAGAACGTCTGAGGCGTTAGTGTAGGCCTTCCGGCCCTCCAGTAAGAGGACACGCCACCACTGGATGGCGATCTCCTTAGATGCGTCCTTCGCGGCACGTTCGACCCACTGGTCCACGTACCACTTAGCGCCCGTGTGTACGGCTGGTGCGATAATATGCACGAGTGCCTCACGGGGCGCATCGTTAGCGATCCACTTCTCGAGGTCCTGCCGAACTGTATTGCCGCTAAACACGCCATCATCCAGATAGATGAAAGGGCCGTCAGAGCTGCCGCAATCCTCGATGGCGATTTCGTACTCTCTACTGAGCACCGTTGCGAAGAGATCCAGAAAGTGCCGTTGACTTGTGCCCCGGTCTTGGAGTTGGAGAAAATTGGCGCGCTTCCAGAATCCTGACGGATCAGAGCCCCCGAGCTTCTCGTTTCGCGCGAGCCTGACGAGGAACCGCGACACCTTCTTCTTCGAGAGGTATGTCTGCGGCAACACGTGCGCGAGTTCTCGGAGGATGTCGTCTTGCGCTCCAGAATCGAATTGGCTGGCCCACCGCTCGATGTGGTCGCGCGTGGGCTGCGCCAACTCGCCTTCGCGGTAATCGGCCAAGGTCGCGATGAGTCGGTCGATTGGGTCCCGATCGGGCACGCTCGTCACCTCCCAAGTGATCATACATGCGTTCGGGTGGTGCCCACACTAGGGTCGTGCTCGTGCTCACCACCACGGCCCGCTACGGACGGCGTATCATCCCCGCCATGACCGGCGAGCTCGCCGCCAACTACTGCCCCGAGGGCTGCTACTGGCGCTGCGAACACCGTGGCGCGTCCGACCCGCGGGGCGCGACGACGCTCGAGACGCCTCGCAAGGACCGCTGGCAGCTCGGCCCCGGCAGCACCGACGACGACCCGGAGCAGCAGGCGCTCGACGAGTGGGTGCTGTGGTCCGTGGCGGGCATCGCGCCGACGGGCGGCTTCCGGTCCGTCGAGGTCTGCACGGACTGCGGCGAGACGTTCCGAGACGCGGCCGAGCACGCGCACAAGCACGCCCGCCGCCGCCAGCTCGGCCTCGAACCCTAGCGATCAGGCACCCCGGGCGCCAGGCTCTCGGTAACCTGCGGGTTCGTGGCGAGCAGCAGCAGCCCGCGGCAGCGGATGCTTCCTGGTCAGAGCGGATCCGAAACTGCCGCGTGCACATCGAGCAGGTCGGGGACCGTTTCGGGGTCCCGCCTGCCGAAGCCGCATTCCGTGGCGACGCCGAAGTCGGCGACGACCGTCTGCGCGGCCCGTATGCGCGAGCGCGTGCCGTCCACGCCGTCGGTCATGTGGACAAGACCGAGGTAGAACTCGGTGCCGCGCTGTAGCCGAAGGCCCCGGAGTGGGGCGAAGTACGCTTCGTCGCTGCGGTCCCGGGGAACGGGCATGTGCACCCAGTTGATCTGCCGCCCGACCCTTGCGGAGACGCCATTCGCGACGGCCACCAGTTTCGAGGTATCAGCAGGCTCGATGAAGTGGCGGTGTCCGGCGTCGCCATAGCAGAGGTGATAGCCCATCTCGACCTCTGCGGGTACACGCTCGCCGAGCCGGACCAGGCGTTCCAGGATGCCCGCTTCAGGGCCTGGCACGAAGGACTCGGAAAGCCGTTCCAAGAGCGCGAACTCGACGGCCGTGTCCCACTGAATCGCGAGATCGGCTGCCGGTATGGCGTCGAGGATGCCGTCAAGCTCGTCGAGCATCTTGCGCTCGTAGACACCCTCGATCGCTTCCTGGTCAGCGGGGTTGAACCGGAGATGCACGACCGCCAGCGGCGTTGGCAGGCAGACCTGGAACCTGACGTCGGGGCCGATGACACCCTCGTCCTTCAGCCGCGCGAAGACCGCGAACGACTCGACGGCGGCTTGCTGGTAGCCGAGGTCTGGGAGGACCACGTCATCAATGGAGACGCCCTCCCGCAGCTGTAGCCTGGGCCCGCCGACGCCGGGGTCATCTGCAGACGGTTCGAATTCCGGCACACCTTCGAGCAGCGGGAACTGCCACTGTATCCAGTTCGTCCTGACGCCGGTCTCGCCGTCCGGGAGTCGGCGCAGGTGTCCGCCGAGCCTCGAGGAGACCTCCCGGAACACAGCTGTGGTGTCCGCGAGCGGGACGCTGCCCACCAGGTGGGCGCCGCGCGGGCGCCGCACGCCGTCTCCGCCCCCGGGACCGGTCGTCTCGGCCATATCGAGCCTTCCTTCCCGTGCGATAGGGAGCGCACACTCAGCGGCGTCGCGCTCAGTCCGGCAGTCCGGTCAGGGTATCGAAGCGCGGACACCGCGTGTGGGAGGCGGGCGCCCATCGTCGCGGGTCATGGCGGGTCGTCGGTGTGGCGCAGCAGTGGATGCCCGCCGCGCCCTACGACCCGACGGCGGCGCCCGTGCGCTCGGGCTGCAGGCTCGTGGGTGTCGAGGGGGTGCGCGTGGGCGGCTCGGGCTTGTTGGAGAAGATGAAGCACAGCGACCCCAGCCCGACGAGGATGGCCATGGAGACGAAGGCGGGCGTGTACGAGCCGGTCAGGTCGTAGATCCCGCCCGCCGCGAGCGGGCCGATGGTCATGCCCATCATGATGATCAGCGACGAGAACCCCATGATCTTCCCGAACGACGCCGTCCCGAAGTAGTCGGCTCGCAGCGCCTGCGTGAGCGGGCCGCGCGCCCCCCACGACACGCCCTGGATCGCCGCCGCCAGCGCGACGAGGGCGACCGCGGACGCCCACGCCATGATCAGCATCGCCGCGAGGTGCCCGAACATCGCGGTCACGATGATCAGGCGCTTGTCGAGGCGGTCACCCAGCCACCCGGCGGAGACCATCCCGATCACCAGCATGGCCGTCATGAGCGTGACCATCTGCGCCGCCGACCCGAGCGAGATGTCGAGCTCCTCGGTGACGTGCGGCACGAAGTGCACGAGCATCGCGCCGACAGTCATCAGGCCCGCCGCGTGGCCGATCGAGAGCAGCCAGAACGAGCGCGTCCGCATCGCCTCGCGGGCGGTGAAGCTGACCTCCTCGAGGTACTGCGGGCCCTCCCCGGAGGCGCCGTTCGCGCCTGTCGGCCGGCCGGGCTCGTCGCCGTCGGGCAGCAGGCCGAGCTCCTGCGGCCGGTGCCGCACCAGCCCCGCCAGCGGCAGGCCGACCGCGAAGATGATGAGGCCCGAGACGATCGCCATCGAGCGCCAGCCCCACGCCTCGAGGCCCGCGACGACGACCGGCTGCAACAGCCCGCCGGTCGCCATGCCCGTGCCGACGATGCCGAGCGCGAGGCCGCGGCGCCGCCGGAAGAAGCTCACGAGCGAGGCCGAGAGGCTCATCATCGAGCCGAAGCTCTGGCCCGTCGCCATGATGATGAAGACGACGTAGAACCACAGCAGCGAGTCGACAAAGCTGAAGGCGATGAAGCCGCCGCCGAAGAGCAGCATGCCGATGACCATGACGGCCCTCGGGCCGTAGCGGTCGACCATCCAGCCCTGGATGGGGCCGAGGAAACCGCTCTCGATGCGCTGCATGGAGAAGGCGATGGAGAGCTGTGTGCGGCTCCAGCCGAAGTCGGCCTCCAGGAGCTTCACGTAGGTGCCGAAGGCGTGCATGAGGAGGCCGCCGCCGAGCATGAACATGCCGAAGCCGGCAATGATGATCCACCAGCCGTAGAAGACCTTCGAGCCGGTGGTGCGCGCGACGAAATCCGACACCGCGAGTCCCCTCGGTGTGCCCCACGCGAAGCGACCGCCGGGCCGCGCGCCGGCATCGGTCGCGCCGAGGCCATGACGTGTACGGGAGCGTCAGTTGGGTCCGCAGCCCACTATACCGCGAGGTGTACTCAGGCTCCCGTGGTGTGGTGGGTCGCGCGAGGTGCTACTCGGCGAGCTCGATGCGGAAGCTGTCGTCCGACCCGCGGACGGCGAGGAGGACACGACGGGCGAGGCGCTCAAGGTTAGCCGCGTTGAGGTTCACGTCGAGATAGTCGCCGTTGTCCAGCCTGCGCGCGTCCGCCCCTCGAGGATCGATAGTGAATCGGTTACGGGTGCGTAGTGACGAGACACGCTCGCGGAATTCATCATGGCCGAACCGCCCAATCAGGATGTTGCAGACTCCCGTGAGCATGAGTTTCCACTGCGCAACCTCATGCCGCTCGCCGTCCAGCCAGAACGCTGCGATGGACTTCCCGGGCCTGTTCGTCCGCGACCGCCCATCCGTGGGCGTGCGAGAGGCAGAAGCCGGCTCGGGAGTCGTCTCGCGTGGCCTTCGAAGTCGAGCCGTCGGGGCTGCGTCGGTCTGTGCCGCGGCGGAGGCTGCGGGTGCTCGTTCAGGGCCGAGGGTGCCGAGCAGATACTGGTGCACTGCCTCGCGGGTGGGTCGGTGCCCGACTTCCCTCTGCACCGCCTCGGTGAGCAGATCGTGCAGCATCTCGCCATGCGAATCGGTCGGATCCGTGACTAGCTGCCTCCAGACAGAAGGGAAGGCGCCACGCAGCTCCTGAGTACGTTCCTGTCGCTCGAACTCCGCCTCCGCCGCCGTGAGCGTGGCTCCCCTCACAACTTCATCACGGTTCAAGAAGCGGCTGAGGGCCGAAGCGGCCTCGCTGGGCTCTTGCTCTCGGAAGTCGATGCGAGCGAACCGGCGTTCCTCGAATGGACGATCGCCCTTCATGGGCAGGTACAGCCACCAATCGAGTCCATTCGTGAGCGCCGCCATTCTGGTGCCCAGGACGAAGGCGTACCCCAGCAGTTGCTCCTGGTGGGGGGCGAGGTCCGCGCTCGCTCGTTTCGCTTCAATCAGCACCAGGTTGCGCCCTTGGTGGCGGAGACAATAGTCGACCTTCCTGCCGCTCCCGTCCTCGAACTCCGGATCGACTTCGTTGAGATTGTCCGTATCCCAGCCCAGAGCCCGGAGCGTGGGGTTGATCGCGCCCATGCGCGTGCCAGGCTCGCCCCGTTGTAGGAGTGCATGGTCGTTCGCGAGTCGCGTGATCAGCTTCTCAAGTTCCGTAGTGTCCGCCATCACGTGCAGCATAACGCGCCCCGCTCGCACGCTCCCCCGCCCCTTGCTACCGTCCCTCGCAACACCCCGGCACCGCATCGAGGAGCCCCGTATGTCCGACGAAGCACCCATCCTCACCAACATTGACGAGCACGGCGTCATGCTCGTCACCATCAACCGACCACAGGTCATGAACGCGCTCAGCACCGAGATGATGACGCTGCTCGAAGCCGCGATCGACGAGGCGAGCTCGCGCGACGATGTGTACGCGATGGTGCTCACCGGGGCCGGCCGTGGCTTCTGCGCCGGGGCCGAGATCGGCGGCGCGGGCGGCGACGACGGCGAGCCGCCTCGCCACCAGCGGGTCGACCGCCGTGGTAACTCGACGCGGATGGCGCTGGCGTTCTCCGAGTCCGACGTGCCGATCATCGGCGCGATCAACGGGCCCGCCGTCGGCGCGGGCTTCGGCGTCGCGCTGTGCTGCGACGTGCGGCTCGTCGCCGACACCGCCCGCATGGGCTCGATCTTCATCAAGCGCGGCCTCGCCGCGGACTACGGCGCGGCCTACTGGCTGCCCCGCCTCGTCGGTTTCGCGAAGGCGGCCGAGCTGTTCTACAGCGGCGACCTGCTGAGCGCCGATGAGTGCGTCGAATGGGGCATCGCGAACCGCGTCGTCCCCGCCGACCAGCTCGTCGACGAGGCGCTGGCGTATGGGCGGATGATCGCGAACGGCCCGCCGATGGGCTACACCGGCGTGCGCCGCATGCTCCAGCGCTCGACCGACATGTCGATGACGCACTTCCTCGAGTACGAGTGGTCGACTCAGGTCGCGCTGCTCGCCAGCGAGGACGGCAAGGAGGGCTTCCGCGCCTTCGCCGAGCGTCGCGACCCGCAGTTCGAGGGCCGCTGATGTCGGCCGACGACGGCCGCCCCGTCGCGATCGTCACCGGGGCCGCGCGCGGGCTCGGACTCGCCACCGCCGAGCGGCTGATGGGGGCCGGCTACGCGGCGTGCGTCCTCGACGTCCACAAGCGTCGCATCGGCGAGCTCGCCGAACGTGCGGAGCTCGAGCCCGACCGCTTCATGGCGGTGCTCGCTTCGGTGACCGACCCCGAAGCCATCGCGGGCGTCGTCGGGCAGGTCGTCGAGCGCTGGGGGCGCATCGACGTGCTCGTGAACAACGCCGGGCTCAACCGCCGCGGCGGCATCCTCGACCACACGCTCGAGGACTGGAACGCGGTGCTCGCCGTGAACCTCACCGGCGCCTTCATCTGCAGCCAGGCCGTCGCGCCGGTGATGCGCGACGGCATCGAGGCGGGACGGCAGCCGGGCGGGGTGATCGTGAACATCGGCTCGACGGCCGGTGGCGCGCAGGGCGCGGGCTCGGTCGCCTACGCGACGACCAAGGGCGGGCTGCACGTCTTCACGAAGGTGCTGGCGCACGAGCTGGGCCCGCATGGCATCCGCGTCAACGCCATCGCGCCGGGCACCACGCTGACCGAGTGGGTGGAGCGCAACCTCGGCGACACCCTCGACGCCTCGGCGGAGGCAGTGCCGCTGCGCCGCCTCGGCGAGCCCGAGGACGTCGCCAACGCCATCGCCTTCCTCGCCTCGGAGGAGGCGCGGCACATCACGGGGCAGGTGCTGTCGGTGTCGGGCGGAGGGTGGATGCCGTAGTGAAGGCGGGGCGCTGGCCCTCGAGTACCCCTGTGCTAGCCTGAATCTCAGCGGGAGGTCTGCCCTGTGACGCCCGACGAGCGCTTCGAGCGCCCCATGTACAGCTATGCCGAGGCGGACCGGATCGCCGGCGTCAAGACGCGCACGACGAGCCGGTGGGTACGCGAATACGTGCGTACGTCCAACAGTGCTCACACAGCGCCCGACGATGGCGAAGCCGAGCCGGGTGCGTCGTTCTTCGATCTGATCGAAGTAGCGGCGATTGGTCGGCTGAGGGCCGCCGGATGGCCCTTCAAGGCCATTCATGCCGCCGTCGAGTCATGCCGGCAGATGTCCGGCCTGCCCCGGCCGCTGGTGTCCGAACAGTTCCAGGCCCATGGCCGTAACGTCTTCACGGCGCGCAACGAAGGCCTCGACCATGCAGGGATCGGCCCTCGCAAGTGCGAGGCAGCTTGGTTCGAGGTGCTGGTCCCGTTCCTCAAGACCGTTGCGTACGAGCACGAGTACGCCCGTCGCTGGTGGCCGATCGGGCGCGATCGGCGCGTCGTAGTCGACCCGGACTACGGGTTTGGACTGCCGGTGATCCAGGGGAGCGGCGTGCGGACCGAGATCGTCTACGAGCAGGTGCGGGCGCTGGAATCGCAGGAGCGCATCGCGTACAGCTTCAACATCAGTCCGGAAGACGTGGAGCACGCGATCCAGTTTGAGGCGTCGCGCACTCCGGCGTGATCTTCATCGATCGGTCTATACCGCGCGACGTTGCGGACGCCCTCTCGTGCGTCCGAGACGATGTGGAGTGGCTGGAACCTCGGTTCGCCCACAACACGCCCGATACGGAGTGGTTGGCGGAGGCCGGCCGCTACGGCTGGGTGGTCGTGACCCGCGATAAGCGAATCCGGATCAAGCGGGCCGAACGCCAGACGATTGAGGACCATCGGGTCGGGTGCTTCGTGCTGGCTTCCGCAGGGAACCTCGGCCGCTGGGAGACGTTGAAGGTCGTGGTGCCGACGCTCGACGAGATGGTGCGCAGATTCGATGAGACGCCGAGGCCGTTCATCTTCACCATCGACAGCGCGCTGTCGTTCAGGCGGTACTTGTAAACCTCGTTGTCGGGCGTCACGCGCGGAGGAGTGAGCGCCAGAAGATGCCCATGAAGATGAACCAGACGAACGCCACCGAGATGAACGCGCCCACGCCCATCGCCGCGCCCCACGCCTCGATGGCGATACCCATCGGGATCGCGCCCACCGGCATGAGCGAGAAGCCCATCTGGAACAGCGACGTCGCACGCCCTCGCATCTCGTCGCGGGCCAGCACCTGCACCAGGATCTGCGCCACCGTGAACGCCAGGCCGTGGAAGACCCCGGCGACCACCAGCATCGCCGAGGAGAGCACGAAGACCGTCGACTGCGTGAAGACGATTAGCGCGGCCGCGTAGAAGACCAGCCCCCACACGGCGATGATGCCCTTGTGGCGCACATCGCCCAGCCACGACAGCACCAGCAGCCCCGTCAACGACCCCCACCCGACCGACGCCGCGAGGAGCCCGTAGCCCGTCGAGCCCGCGTGCAGGACCTCCTCGGCGAAGACCGGGAGCAGCGGGATGTACGGGTACAGGAAGATCCCCGGCACCGCGCCGGATAAGAAGAGGCCGAGCATCGGCCGGTCGGTCGCGACGTAGCGCAGCCCGACCCACAGGCTGCGCAGCGGGTGGTCGGTATCGAGTTCCGCCTGCCGCGTGGTCTTGCTGATGAGCAGCGTGAAGAACGTCGCGATCAGCATCATCACGGCGATGAACAGGAACGGCGACGCGGTGCCCAGCAGCCCGATCATCGCGCCGGCCAGCGGCGGCCCCGAGATGCGCGCGAGGTTCTGCGCGATCGCGTTCAGCGCGACGGCGTTCGAGAGCGTGTCGGGCGTCGTCACGTCGTAGACGAACGTCTGGCGCACGTTCTGGTTGGCGCTGCTGATGATGCCCTCGAGGGCCGAGAACACGTAGAGCTGCCAGAACGCGACGAGGTCGGTGAGCACCAGCACACCGAGCCCGAGGCCCAGCGCCGCGCTCGCCAGCGTCGACCACACCGTCACTGTGCGGCGGTGGTAGCGGTCCAGCACCACGCCGATCCACGGCGCCGAGATCAGCCGCATCGCGCCGCCCACAGCGACGACCCACGCGAGCTGCGCCGCCGACTCGCCGGAGAGCACGTAGGCGAGCCAGCCGAGCCCGATCATCGTGGCCCACTGGCCGTAGCCCGACGTCACCGTGCCGATGAACAGGAAACGGAAGTCGCGCAAGCGCAGCGCGCCGATGCGGTCCTTCCTCGGTGGCGCCGGCGGCTGGGCGACGACACCCGCGCTCGGGCCGTGCGCGGGCAGGTCGAACGCGAGCCCGTCCTCAGAGAGGTAGAGCGCCTCGTGCGTGACGCGCGCGAGGGGCCTGCCGGTGGTCATCGGGTGGGAGGTAACACGAGCGGCATCAGCCGGTCGGTTGGTAGTCGCCGCCGTTGACGTTGAGGATCGCTCCGTTCAGCCCTGACGCGGCGGGCGAGCACAGGAACACGATCGCCTCGGCCACCTCCTCCGGCTCCGTCAGCCGGCCGGGGATCGTGCGCTCGGCGAAGGCGGCGGACTCCTCCGCGCTGCGGCGGAGGAACGCCCCTTCGGTGTTGGTGGGACCGGGCGAGACGACGTTGACCCGCACGCCCTGGCGGGCGACCTCGACGGCCATGACGCGGCTCATTGCCACGAGCCCGCCTTTCGAGGCCGAGTACGCGGAGAGCCCGGAGAGGCCCTTGAACGCCGCGCCCGAGGCGATGTTCACGATGGAGCCGTGGCCCTCCCCCACCATCCGTTGCAGCGCCGCCCGGCACGACTGGAACACGCCGCGCAGGTTGAGCGTGAGCACGCGGTCCCACAGCTCGTCGGTCGTGTCGACGGTGAGCGCGTTGGGGTAGATCGCCGCGACGTTCGCCACGCTGTCGACGCCGCCATACGCGGCATCGACCGCCGCGTAGAGCCCGTCGACTGCGTCGCCGTCGGACAGGTTGGCTTGATGCACGAGCGTCTCGGCGCCGAAGCGGTCCTCGATCTGCCGCGCGATCCGGTCCGCGCCCTCCTCGTCGATGTCCGCGAGGACGACGCGTGACCCCGCGGCGCCGAAGGCGAGCGCCGTCGTGCGGCCGATGCCGCTCGCGGCACCGGTCACAAGCACCGTCTGCTCCGACAGGGCGGGCTGGCGCGTCAGGGCTCTGTCGTTGGCCATGCTCGCCTCCAGCCCACGTCGCTCCGCGGCTCGATCATACGCGCGTGCGGTCGTCGCGGTTGGGCGGCGTCGGGGGTGGTGCTCGTCCCGGGGCGAGACGCCGCGAGGGCTACGCGAAGGGCGCCTGCTCCAGCAGGTCCGCGTGGACGCCGATGTCCGCGCAGGCGTCGTCGCGCGTCCAGGACTCGTCGTGCAGGCGCCAGCCCTGGCGGCGGTCGTTGAGCTGCACCTGTAGGACGTCCCACAGGTGCTCCTGCAGGTCGGGCTCGCGCACCGGCGCGATGATCTCGATGCGCTCGTCGAGGTTGCGCTGCATGAGGTCCGCGCTGCCGATGAAGTACTCGGGGTCACCGTCGTTCCCGAAGTAGTAGATGCGCGCGTGCTCCAGGAAGCGCCCGATCACGCTCACGACGCGGATGCGGTCGCTCAGCCCCGGGATGCCGGGCCGGAGGCGGCACAGCCCGCGCACGATCAGGTCGACGTCCACGCCGGCCTGCGAGGCTTCGTAAAGCAGCCGCACGAAGTCCTGGTCCTCGAGCGCGTTCATCTTGAAGGCGAGCCGTGCCGGCCGGCCCGCACGCGCGATCTCGATCTCGCGGCGGATGCGCTGCTCGAACTCGGTTCGCATGGTCGTCGGCGCGACGATCAGCTCGTGCGTCACCGGGCGCTCCGAGGAGCCCGTGAGGTGGTTGAACACTGTCACGAGGTCCCCGCCGATGGCCGCGTCCGAGGTGAACATGCCGATGTCCGTGTAGAGCCGTGCCGTACCCGAGTTGTAGTTGCCGGTGCCGATGTGCGCGTAGAGCCGCACGCCCGGCGGCTCCTCGCGCACGACGAGCGAGATCTTGCTGTGCACCTTGAGGTCGGGCGAGCCGTACGAGATGTGGACGCCCGCCTCCTCCAGCTTGCGCGCCCACTCGATGTTGTTCGCCTCGTCGAAGCGGGCCGTGAGCTCGACGACGACCGCCACCTGCTTGCCCTTGGCGGCGGCGTTCATGAGCGCCTCGAGGATCGGCGAGTCCGGCGAGGTGCGGTACAGCGTCTGCTTGATCGCCAGCACCTGCGGGTCGCGCGCCGCCTGCTCGACGAAGCGCACCACGGTCGCGTCGAAGGACTCGTACGGGTGGTGGACCAGCAGGTCACGCTCGCGGAGGGTTTCCCAGAGCCGCCCATCCTCCTCGACGCTCGCGAAGCGCCTCGGGATGGCGGGGGTGAACCCGGCGAACGTCAGCTCCTTGACGTCGAGCGTCGCGAGCTGCATGAGGTCGGCCGTGTCGACGAGGTGTTCGACCTCGATCACGTCGGAGTCGTCGAGCTCCAGCTCGTCGAGCACGAGGTCGCGGTGGAGCGTCGGGAGCCGCGAGGAGCACTCGAGTGCGACGGCGTCGGCGAGGCGGCGGCGCTCGATCTGGCTCTCGATCAGCTCGCGCAGGTCCTCGGCGGCCTCACCGGGCGTCCCCACCTCGGCGCTGCGCAGCACGCGGATGAGG
>DAOULE010000012.1:0-7791 GCA_034420575.1 Dehalococcoidia bacterium | reverse complement strand
CCACGCACGCCCTCGACGCGCCCGGCAGCGGCGGCCGCTCGCGCGGCGAGCTCGCCCCCGGCACGCCGCTGCGGATCGAGGGGCGCTCCGCCGACGGCGAGTGGCTGGCGGTCTCCACGGCCGGCGGCGCGGGCTCGTCCGGCTCCTCGCCCGTCTCCGGGTGGGTGCCGGTCGATGCGGTCACCGGGGCGGGCGACGTCGACGCGCTACGAGTCCTCGACGCGCGGGCCTTCCGACTGGCGATTGCCTCGCCGACGCCGTCGGCGACGGGCGAGCCGCGCCCGACGCCGCCGCCCGGCCGGCCCGACCTCGTCGTCCGCGAGGTGTTCTCACGCGATAACCGCCTCGTGGTCGTCGTCGCGAACGCGGGCAGCGGCGACGCCTCCGCCGACGCGGTGATCGAGGCGAGCGTGGACGGCGGGCGGTTCGTGCGTATCGACACGGGGAAGGCGCTGCGGCCTGGCGAGGTGCTGGAGGCCGCCGTCGAGGGCGCGTACGTGCAGCGGCGCTCCCACGTCTCGATCACCCTCCGTGCCTGGGGGATCGTCGAGGTGGACACTGGCAACAACACATTCAGCGCGGACGTCGCCCCCGACACCTTCAACGACGTCGAGGTCCTCGGCATCGGGCGCGACGCGGAGCGCGGCCACATCGTCGTCGAACTGCGCAACAACAGCCCGATTCCGCTCGCGGGCACGGTCACCCTCGAAGTGAGGGCCTCGACGGTGGACGGACCGCCCATCATCGCCGAGGTGTTCCCGCTCGACGTGGAGTCCGGTGCGACGAGCCGCTACGATCTGCCGACACTGGTGGATACCGACCCCGGCTCCATCTCCGTGACCGTCTCGACCGAGTCGATCAACGACGCAGACAGCGCGAACAACACGTACCCGCGATGACCACACCACCCGAGCCCACTGCCCTCCGCGCCCGCCTCGGTGCATCGCGGGCGGCGCTGCTCGACGCCATCGCGCGGCTGACCGAGCAGGACTTCGCCACGGACCTTGGCGACGGGCAGAGCGTCGTGGCGCTCCTCGCCGCGCTCGCCGCCGAGGAGCGCGAAGCGGCCGCCGCGGTCGGCGGCGAGGCGGTGGTGCTGCCGGGCCGGGAGTCGACCGCCTCGCTCGCCCCGCAGGCCGTCCACGACCTCGCCGGGGCGCGATTCGAGACGCTGCGCGTCCTCGACGCCGTCGAGGGCTCTGCCGAGCCGGACGACGGCGCTCTGGCCGCGATCGCCGCGACGGCGGAGCGCGAGGAGGCCGCGGCCGAGCGGATTCGCGAGAGATTCGCAGGAGAGTGACGCGAACCCGTAACGATCCGGCGTGAGTGGTGTCTTAACAGACAGAGCATGAGCACCATCGAAGACGTCAAGGCGCGACTCGACATCGTCGAGACCGTCGGGAGCTACGTCCCCAACCTCAAGCGCAGCGGGCGCACGTGGAAGGCGAACTGCCCCTTCCACAACGAGCGCACGCCCTCGTTCATCGTCGACCCCTCGCGCGGCAGCTGGCACTGCTTCGGCGCCTGCTCGACCGGTGGCGACGTGATCGAGTTCGTGCGCCGCATCGAAGGGCTGGACTTCCGTGAGGCACTCGGCCGCTGCGCGGAGCGCGCCGGCGTCGAGCTGCGCCCACCCACGCGCCGCGAGGTCGAGCGCCGCGAGGAGCACGAGCGGCTACTGGCTGCGAACGATGCAGCGACGCTGTTCTACCAGGCACAGCTCGCAGGGCCGCGGGGCGCCTCGGCGCGCGAGTACGCCGAAAGGCGCGGCCTGGACGCGGCGACGCAGCGCCAGTGGCAGCTCGGCTACGCACCCGACGAGTGGAGCGCTCTGACGGACCACCTCACGGCGCGCGGTTTCCAGGACCGCGAGCTGGTCGCGGCCGGCCTCGCCATCGAGGGCCGGCGCGGCCTCTACGACCGCTTCCGCGACCGGCTGGTCTTCCCCACGCGCGACGTGCGAGGCCGCATGGTCGGCTTCGGCGGACGCGCCCTCGGCGCCGACCAGGAGCCGAAGTACCTCAACACGCCGCGCACGCCGCTGTTCGACAAGAGCGGCACGCTCTACGGCCTCGACCGCGGCGGCATCGAGGCGCGCCGCCAGGACCGCCTGATCGTCGTCGAGGGCTACATGGACGTGATCGCCTGCCACCAGGCTGGCATCGAGAACGTCGCCGCCTCGATGGGCACGGCGATCACCGAGGCGCAGATGCAGCTCATCAAGCGCTTCACGCCCAACGTCGTGCTCGCCCTCGACGCCGACAACGCCGGCAGCGAGGCGACGATCCGCGCCGTCGAGGTGGCCTCCGGCGCGGCCGACTCGGACACCGTCGCCACCATCGACTGGCGCGGGCTGGTCTCGTACCAGAACGTGCTGCAGGCCGACATCCGCATCGCCGCGCTGCCGGAGGGCGAGGACCCGGACTCACTCGTGCGCTCCGACCCCGCGCGGCTGCGCACGCTCATCGACGAGGCGAAGCCCGTGGCCGACCACCTCTTCGAGGCCGTCGCGGAGCGTACCGACCTCGACGACGCGCGGGCGCGTTCCCGTGCGGTCGAGGCGATCGTGCCAACCGTGGCGGCGATGGCGGACCCGATCGTCCGCGCGGAGTACGTGCAGCGCCTCGCGCGCCTCGGGCGCGTCGATGAGCGCACCGTGCTGGAACTGCTCGCCCGCCACCAACCGGCGCAGCGACGGCCACGCCGCGCCGTCGACGCCCCCCGCGACGCTGGGATGGCGGGCGGGGAGCCGCCGCCGCCTGAGCCGGACGAGGCGGGATCGCGCCCCGTCCCCGTCCCCTCGCAGCGCGAGGAGCGGGCGGCGCGCCGCGCGCCGAGCCCGACGGCAGCAGACCCCGCGCTCGGCGACGCGCATCCGGGCGAGGTGCAGCTGCTGCGGTTGCTGCTGCTCCGGCCCGAGTGCCGCGAGGCGGGCATGGACCTCGACGCCGACACGTTCGAGCACGGCCTCAACCGTCGCCTCTTCGAGGCGTGGTGCGAGACGGGCGGCCTCGACGATGAGGCCTTCGAGGACGACGAGGACCTCGAGGCGCACCGCACGGCCGTCGTCGGGCTGGGCCTGGCCGAGGCCTACGGGACGATGACCGGGTCGCAGCTGGCGGAGCTGCTGCGCAGCACCGCGTGGAACCTGCGCACGCGCAGGCAGCAAGAACGGTTGCGCACCGAAGCCACGGCCGTTGCGCACGAGCGGGCCGAGGAACGGCGCAACGGCGAAGCGGACGGGGAGCGGGAGCTGGCGGGCGCCCTCGCGGGCCTCGCGGACCGCCAGCGCGAGCTGGCGCAGGTGTTCCGCAACGGCGGCGAGGTCGCGGACGGCGTCGAGAACGGCGATAATGGGTCTACCACACAGACCCACGAGACAGCGTACGAGCAGGCAGGCGCCGGCGCGCCGTCACGAGCGGCGCCGGCAACGGAAGTGATGGAGGAGCCAGATGACGCAGACGTTTGAGCCCGCGGGCATCGAGGAACTGCTGCGGAAGGGCCGGCGCTCAGGCCAGGTCACCGCGGAAGACGTGCTCGCCGCCATCCCCGAGGCCGAGACGAGCCGTGACCGGCTCTCCTCGATCGTCGCGCAGCTCTCCGAGAACGGCATCACCGTGCGCATCGACTCGGACTCGGGTCGCGGCGCCAGCGCGGCCGTCGAGGAGGCGCGGCGCATCGTCGACGAGGCCGTCGGCATCGACGACCCGGTGCGGATGTACCTGCGCGAGATCGGCAAGGTGCCGCTGCTCACCGCCGCCGACGAGAAGCGCCTCGCGCGCGCGATGGAGGAGTGGCTCCGCATCGACGCGATCCAGAAGCGCTTCGAGGAGGAGCACGAGCGCGAGCCGAGCTACGGCGAGATCCTCGCGGAGCTGCTGCGGGAGTTCCACCGCGAGCGCCCCGTCTACCAGTCCGTGGCGCGCCACCTCAAGCTGCCTCGCCAGGCGGTATCGGAGCGCATCATCGACCCGACGTTCCGGGCGACGGTGGACTACGAGCTGGACGAGGGCGCGCACGTCTCGCTGCAGCAGGACATGGAGTGGGAAGAGGACATCGCCCACAAGGCGCTGATCGACATCTCGATCATCACTCACATCATGCGCCCGGAGCACGTGAAGTGGGCCGCCGCCCACGCGGGCAGCGAGGCGAAGGTGTTCCCGCCCAAGCCCGGCCTCGCCGAGCATCTCCAGGACACCCGCGGCGGCGCGATCAAGTACTACATCGAGAAGATCATCTACGACGGCGTGCGCTCCGAGCGGCAGCTGACCGAGGCGAACCTGCGCCTGGTCGTGTCGGTCGCGAAGAAGTACATCGGCCGCGGCATGTCGCTGCTGGACCTCATCCAGGAAGGCAACATCGGCCTCATACGCGCCGTCGAGAAGTTCGACTACCGCAAGGGCTACAAGTTCTCGACGTACGCGACGTGGTGGATCCGCCAGGCGATCACCCGCGCCATCGCCGACCAGGCACGGACGATCCGCATCCCCGTGCACATGGTCGAGACGATCAACAAGCTCGTCCGTGTCTCGCGGCGGCTGGTGCAGGAGTACGGCCGCGAGCCGACCTCGGAGGAGATCGGGCGCGAGCTGGAGCTGCCGCCGGAGCGGGTGCGCGAGATCATGAAGGTCTCGCAGGAGCCCGTCTCGCTGGAGACGCCGATCGGCGAGGAGGAAGACTCCCACCTCGGCGACTTCCTGCCGGACGAGTCCGCGCTGGCTCCGGCCGACGCCGCCTCGCACCAGCTGCTCAAGGAGCAGGTGATCGACGTGCTCTCCTCGCTCACCCCGCGTGAGCGCAAGGTGCTGGAGCTGCGCTTCGGGCTCGGCGACGGCCGCTCCCGGACCCTCGAGGAGGTGGGCCGCGAGTTCAACGTGACGCGCGAGCGCATCCGCCAGATCGAAGCCAAGGCGCTGCGCAAGCTGCGTCACCCGACCCGCTCGCGGAAGCTCAAGGACTACCTCGACTAGCTCGGGTAGACTCTCCGCGAACGCGGACCGGAAGGGAGCCACCGTGCCGATCTACGAGTTCCGCTGCCTCGAGGATGGCTGCGACGCCGAGTACGAGGAGCGCCGCTCGATCTCCGCGATGGATGAAAAGCGGGCCTGCCCCACGTGCGGCTCGACCGCGACCGAGCGCAAGCTCAACATGAGCTTCGCCTACGTCGGGAGCTACAACGCAGCGGAGACCGGGCCGCCGCTCGACGACACCTTCGATCCAGAGGGTGGGCTGGACGACGACTTCGAGTTCGACGACTTCTAGCCGGCCGCCCCAGGGCGGCACAGGCGCGGCACGGAGGCGGACGATGCCGATCTACGAGTACCGCTGCAACGCCTGCGGGTCCGAGTACGACCAGCTGCGGTCCATGGCAACGATGGACGACGTCCGGGCCTGCCCGGAGTGCGGGTCGATGGAGACCGAGCGCCGTCTCCCCTCGCGCTTCGTCGTCCCCAGCGGCGCGCAGCGCGACGACCGCGGCGCCTACGACCCGGGCGTGGCCTCCGAGTACGCCCGCATCCAGCAGCAGCCCGACCCGGACGCCATGACCACCGAGGAGTGGTTCCACGACCCGTAGCGAGTACTTGCACTCCCCGGCTCGGGCGCTTCCGGCGCAGGCGCATTGAGAGCTTCAGTCCCCCCTCCGCAAGGAGGCACTACCGACCTGCGCCGCGGCACCCTTGTGGTGCTCGTGGCGGTGGTGACACTCATCCTCGTGTGCGTGTGGTTCTCCCTTGCCCTTGGCGCGGGCAACATCTTCAAGATGGTGGTTCGCTACGACGACGGGCCGGGCGAGCTCGTACTGATTCCGCCGGCCGTGCTCGCCGGTGCAGTAGTGGGATCCCGGCTGGCGGTCTTCAGGCCGCGGCCGTGGAGCAGTTGGTGGCCGGCTCTGCCGCTGATGCTGGCCGGCGCACTGATCGGGCTCTTCGCGTTTCTCGGGTGGGTGTGGGAGGGACCGGTCACGGTTCTTTCGCCCGCACGCATACCTGGTGCGTTGCTGACGGTCGCGGTCGTCTTCGCCGCAGCTGCTCTCCACCCGAGGCTCATGGCCGTCCTGGCCGGCGCGATAGCTGCTCCCACGCTCTTCGCGCTCGTGGCCTACATGGTCCCGGATGAACTGATTAGTACCATCGGGGCAGAGATATGGACGGGCGGCACAGGTCGGATCCTCGGCGCGTCCAACGATGCCTGGTACCACACGGAACTCAGTCAGACCTTCCCGGGAAGGGCGCTGTACCACCTGATGCGATGGATCGGGTATTGGGGCCCGGCCGCGCTCCTCGGGGCCTCTTCCCTGTCGTTCCGGCTGCGCAGGCCTGCTCTCGGCCACGCATGCTGGGCCGGCGCCGTCGCACTGTTCGTCGGCACGGGCCAGTTCTACCTGCAGATGGTTGGCGAGGGGTTCGGCCGATAGCAGCGCCGGGGCGCGCACGCCACGCTGCGACTTCAAGGCGAGGCCAGGCTCAGTCCCCCGCCTCGCTCACCGTATCGGAGTCCACGACCGGCGCATCGCCCGAGGCGAGCGCCGGTTCCGCGTCCCGGAGCCACCGCTCGTAGCCGTACGCAGCGGCCCACAGCAGCCCGCCGCACGCCGCCGCGAGCAGCCCGACGGCGAGCGTGACGTCGAACCAGAAGCCCTGCGGGTACATCTGCACCAGGTGGTCGCGCTTCGGGTCCAACTGCCAGAAGTCGTTCGCGAACGACAGGACGTGGAACTGCCGGAACAGCGCATCGAACCCCACCACCACCGCCGACGCCGCCACGCCGAGCAGCGCGACCGTCCCGATCCCGGCGAACCGCATGTACCGCGCGAGCTCGTCGACCGGCCGCTCGCGGTTCCAGGCCAGCACCGCGACCACGAATGCGACGACGTAGACGAATGCTGCCTCGTGCACCCGGAACGTGAGGCCCATCAGGTCCTTCACGTCCTTCATGTGCAGCACCTCGCGCTCGTTGAAGAGCGCCCGATCCTGCCCGTCGACCGTCACGACGACGGCGAGAAACTCCTCGTCGTTCCCGAAGTAGCGGATGATCTCGCGCGCGGCCTCGTCGAGCTGGGTGCGGTCGATGCCGCTGCGCTCGACGGCGTCGTACCGCGAGAAGCCGTACTCGTGCACCCACGGCTCGACCGCGGCGATGCGCACGAACGTCAGCACGAGGAACACGGGGACCGCGACGAGGAAGAGCCCGGCCGCCGCGCGTCGGAGTACCAGCACCCCGCGAGTATACTGCCGGGCATGGTGGACGCCCCGACTCCCAGGCGCCGACGGTGACCACTCCCGGTCGCGCCGCACCATCCCTCGACGCCACCCTCCACGCGTTCGGGCTCGCGCCCAGCGAGGTGCAGGCGTTCGACCCCGCGCACCCGCACGTCGACGCGCAGCGCCCGCTGCTCGTGCTGGCGGCAGAGCGCGAGGAGGCCGCCGAGGTCATCGCCGAGCGCTACCCGCCCGGGCACACCGTTATGTCGCTCACCACGAGCGGCGTGACCACCTCGACCACGGACGCCATCGACCCCGTCGAACCGGCCGAGGCGTGGCTCGTCGCGGCGCTCGCGCCCGAGCAGGACGCGCGCTCGCTGGCCGGGCTGCGCGCGATCATGGAGCGCCTGTACAGCCCCGACGGCTGCCCATGGGACTACGAGCAGACGCACGAGTCGCTGCGCAGCTACCTCATCGAGGAGTCCTACGAGGCGATCGAGGCGATCGACCGCGGAGACCTCGACGGACTGCGGGAGGAGCTTGGCGACATCCTGTTGCAGGTCTTCTTCCACGCCGTCGTCGCGCAGAC
>DAOULE010000011.1:0-28507 GCA_034420575.1 Dehalococcoidia bacterium | reverse complement strand
AAGCGCGCCATCGACGCCGCCGTCGCGCACGGCTCCGAGGTGACCGGGGGCGGCCGGGGCATCGACGACCACCAGGTCCACACCGAGCGCGTCGCGTACCTCGCCACGCAGGTACGCGCCGCACGCGAGCTCGTCGCGTACGCCGAGCGCCTGCGCGAGTACAAGACCGCCGACGCCCAGGCCGACGAGGCGGCCATCATCTACGCCGCCGAAGCCGCCCATGCGCTACGCACGGCCGTCGACGCGGCGCCCGACGACTTCGGCATCGGTGAGGCTGCCGAAGCACTGGACTCGGCCGCTACGCGCGAGGCGATCCGCGCCGGCCTCGACGAGGCGCGCGTGCGCGACCTCGGGCGCATCGCCATCGAGGCCAACGGCGTCAACAACGCGGACCTCGAGGACGAGGCGGCGGCGCTCACGCGCGACGCGGCACGCGACTTCGCGCGCAACGAGGTCGCGCCGATCGCGCAGCAGATCCACCGCGAGGACCTGCTCGTCCCCGACGACCTCATCGAGAAGTTCGCGGCGCAGGGCTTCTTCGGCTCCTCGATCCCGGAGGAGTACGGCGGCACCGGCATGGGCTACCTGCCGATGGTGGTGATGACCGAGGAGCTGTCGGCGGCCTCGCTGGGCGCGGCCGGCTCGCTGCACACGCGGCCCGAGATCCTCGCCCACGCGCTCCAGACCGGCGGTACCGAGGCGCAGAAGCAGGAGTGGCTCCCGAAGCTGGCCTCGGGCGAGGTCCTCGTCGCGATCGGCGTGACGGAGCCCGATGTGGGGTCGGACAACGCCAACCTCCAGTGCCGCGCGACGCCCGCCGAGGTCGACGGCCGCAAGGGCTGGCGGCTCAACGGCTCGAAGGCGTGGAGCACGTTCTCCGGCCGCGCCGACGTGATAGCGATGCTCGTGCGCACGAACCCCAACCCCGAAGCGGCGGGCCGCGGGCTCTCCGTCTTCATCGTGCCGAAGGACCCGCACTACGGCTTCGAGTGGCACCAGACCCAGCCCGAGGGCGGCTCGATGAGCGGCACGGCCAACCCGACCCCGGGCTACCGCGGCATGCACTCCTACACCGTCGCCATCGATAACTACTTCGTCCCTCACGAGAACCTCGTGGGCGAGGACGACGGGCTGAACCGCGGCTTCGCGTTGCAGATGGGCGGCTTTGCCGTAGGGCGGCTCCAGACCGGCGCGCGCGCCTGCGGCGTCGCGCAGGCCTCGCTGGAGAAGGCGTGCCAGTACGTCAACCAGCGCGAGCAGTTCGGCCAGCCGATCGGCAAGTACCAGCTCACCGAGCACCGCATCGGCGAGATGGTGGCGCGCATCGCCGCTGCCCGGCAGCTCACCTACGCCGCCGCGCGCAACTTCGACTCACGCGGCATCGAGGCGCCGATGGCGAAGCTGCTGGCGTGCGACGTGGCCGTGGCGACCTCGCAGGCCGCGCAGCAGCTGCACGGCGGGTGGGGCTACTCCGAGGAGGACCCGATCGCCCGCTACGTCGTCGACGCGCTCGTGCTGCCGATCTTCGAGGGCGTGAAGCCCATCCTCGAGCTCAAGGTCGTCGGCCGCCAGCTCTTCGCCGCGAGCTAGCGAGACGCGGAGGCGGCACGGATGCGCATCGCGATCGCCTCGGACCACGCGGGGTTCCGGTACAAGCAGCGGATCGCCGAGGAGCTTGCGAGCCTCGGCCACGAGGTCGTCGACCTCGGCGCGGACTCGGAGCAGCCGAGCGACTACCCGACGTTCATCGGCCCGGCGGCCCGGGCCGTCGCCTCGGGCGACTGCGAGCGCGGGGTCGTGCTCGGCGGCTCCGGGAACGGCGAGGCGATGGTCGCCAACCGCCTGCCCGGGGTCCGGTGCGCGCTCTGCTGGAGCGTCGAGGCGGCCGAGATGGGGCGACGCCACAACGACGCCAACATGATCTCGATCGGGCAGCGCATGGTGTCGCTCGACCTCGCGCTGGCGATCGTGCACGCGTGGCTCGACACGCCGTTCGACGGCGGGCGCCACGCGCGCCGCATCGCGATGTTCGACGGCGAACCGGTCACCGGGGAGGCGTCGAGGTGACCACGCGCGGCTGGTCCAACCGCCGGAGCAAGAAGCTCGTCCCCGAACCCGCCTTCGCCGAGGGCCATGAGCACGCCACGGAGTGCGACGCGCTCTATGAGGAGTGGAAGCGCTACCACATCGCCGTGATCGACGAGGCCGGCCGTTTCAGCCGCGACCAGCGGCTCCTCGCGCGCCACGAGCGCGAGCGCTTCGAGCGCCAGCTCGTCGCGCTGGGCTGCTCGGGCGAGGCGCGGCGGCGCGTCGAGCGCGACGCCGAGATCGCCGAGCACGGCCACAGCAAGCTCACGTAGAGGCCGAGGGACGAAGCATGCCTGCCCCACGGCTCCCCGCCCCCGACGAGTGGCCCAGCTGGGCCCTGGTCGACCGCGACCTGCTCGTCGGGGCGCGCGAGGAGCGGCTCTTCCTCGAGACCGCCGCCGCGCTCGTCACCGAGTTCGGCGAGCTGACGGCACTGCTCGCCCGCACGCAGGAGCACCCGGACGACGGCGTGCCGGTCCGGCAGGGCCGCAACGAGGCCGTGCTCTACGGGCTCACGACGCGCATCGTGAAGCTCACGCGACGTCTCGCCGCCGAGACGTACGAGGGCCGCGGCGAGCTCCAGCTGCTCATCGACCGCGAGATCTTCACCTCGACCGCCGCGCTCGCGTACATGCTGCGCGGCCGTGGCGACCGCTTCGACGCGTTCGTGCGCGACAGCCTCCACGCCGACCGCGACGTCTGGCAGCACCTCGACAACAACCGCGACCTCCGCGACGGCGACAGCCTGCCACAGGAGACGCGCATGCGACGCCGGCTGGAGCGCTCATTCGGGCTCGCCGGTATCGATCCGGCCGAGTTGGGGCTCGACGAGGAGCCGGGGTGGCCGGACGTGCGAGGCCAGGTACAGGCCATCGGGGAGCCCGACGCCTATCGCATGCACCAGCTCGGCGCCGACGAGGTGCACGGCGTGTGGAACGAGCTCGTGACGCACCACCTCCGCACCGACGACGACGGCCTCGCGTGGCTCGGCCCGAAGCTGGGCTGGTCACCAGCCGTGGTCCAGCCGCTCACGGCCGTCGCGATCCAGGGGAGCCGGGTGATGGCCGCCTACGCCCGCCACCTCGGCCACGAGGTCGCCGAGGCGTTCCGCGACAAGTACCTGGACCTCGCCGGCCGCGCCGCCCTCACCGACCGCATGCACGAGGAGTACCTCGAGCGCGTCGACATCAACCTCGAGCTCGGCGGCATCATCGGCCAGGACGACGACTGACCGTCCGGTGTGCCCTCGGAGCTACTCGGGGGCGGCGACGGCGGGCGGCGGCCGGGTCGCGACGTAGTCCTCCACGTAGAGCAGGTTGTCGCCCGCGCGTCGCACGACCTTGAGCAGGTCGTCCATCGTCGAGACCTCCTCGAGCTGCTCGTCGACGAACCACTGGAGGAAGCCACGCGCGAGGTGGTCATGCTCCTCGATGGCGAGGTCCATGAGCTCGTTGAAGATGCCGGCGACGCGCACCTCCGCGTCCAGCGCGAGCTCGACTGCCTCCTCGACGGAGCCGAAGTCGGCCTGGCCGGCGGGGATGGCGGGCACGTCGACGGTGCCTCCGGCCTCGGTGACGTAGTCGACGATCTTCTGTGCGTGCATGAGCTCTTCGGAGGCCTGCTGGCGGAAGAGGTTGGAGAGCTGTGGGAGTGCTTCGCGGCTGAAGTAGGCGGAGATCATGGTGTACTGGATGGCGGCCCAGTACTCGCTGACGAGTTCCTCGCTCAGTTCCTTCGCCATGCGTTCGGAGATCAGCACCGCGTGCTCCAATCCGTTCGGTCTACGCCGCTCATGATACGGCGTCCGGCGGGTACGGAAGGGCATGGGCCGCCCGGGCGAGGCCGCCTCGTCACGTGCGGTCGAACAGCTCGCGCGCGCGGGCCTCGAACTGCGGTCCCGTCATGGGACAGCGGACGAGATCGTCGAACTCCTCACGGGAGAGTCGTGTCGCGGCGAGCATCGAGGCCTTCGTCTTGATGGACCAATCGCGGTGTGCCTTGGGCATGACGATTCGGAAGAGCCTTCTGTCGCCGAGCGTGTACCAGCCAGACCGGTGCCTGTCGCCCCTGAACGGGATGTCTAACTTGTTCTCGAACGCCCGGCTGAGCTGTCTCGGAGAGTAGCTACGAAGCGGACTTGACATAGCGCCGCATGATCGCCCGCATCGTCCGCGTGTTCTGCGAGAGCTGTGCGTCGGAGGCGCTCTCCAGATCGTGCCAGACCGTACAGAGTTCCTCCCGGAGGCTCTCGATCGCTTCCGCACCGTTACGGCCGACACCCCAGAGGTGAGGCTCGACCCATCTCGCGACGGCATCCTCTGCGCTCTCCTCGACGAGGATGGGGATGGGTTGGTGTAATTCCAGACCCGGGATCACGGACAACTCGGCGGGGACAGCCGACTCCTCGGCCGCTTCGCTGACCTGTCGACGGACGTCCGCCACGGCCTGTTCGAGCGCTGCCAGGCGCTCTTCGACTGTCTGCGTCGTCTCTGCGACTTGCACTTCGGAAGCCACGTTCAGCCTCTCACGCGTGTGGGAGCGTGTTGCGCTGTTCGGCGATTGTACCCCGGTTCACACTCGGATGCGCCGGGTGCCGTCTCGCGGTCGAAGTTGCGAGTGCTCGGCTACCCCTCGTACAGCTTCACCACGCGCACCGCGTCCCCCGCCACGTCGATGCACAGGTCGCACAGCGTGCACTCGTCGAGGTTGGCCTCGACGGTCTCGACGCGGGCAGAGGCGCCCTCGCCCTCAATGGTGAAGATGTCGACCGGGCACACCTCGGCGAGGCGGCCGCGGAGGTCGGCGTCCTGCTGGACCGACTCGTCGATGTCGACGCGAATGAACATCGCCATGGCTACGCCCCGCTCCCGTTGCCGTCGAGGCGCTCGCGGAGCAGCGCCGGTATCTCCTCGATGCGCTCCGCGACGGCGATGCCCGCCGCCTCGAGGCGCGCGATCTTGTCGGCCGTCGTGTCCGCGCGGCCCTCGACGATGGTGCCGGCGTGGCCGAAGCGCATGCCGGGCATCTCGTCCATGAACCGCCCGGCCATGAACGCCACCACGGGCAGCCGCGAGCCGTGCTCCGCGATGTGCTCGGCGAGTTGCGCCTCCATCGGGCCGCCCGGTTCCGAGTAGATCGCGATGCCCTCCGTCTGCTCGTCGGCCTCGAAGAGCGGCATCAGCTCCGCGTACGTCGAGCCGATGATCGCGTCGCCGCCGATCGAGATGGCCGTGCTCACGCCGAGCCCGGCCTCCGACAGCGCGTTCGAGATCTCCGTGGTCATGCCGCCGGAGCGCGACATCACGCCGATGACGCCCGGCTGGAACGCCCGCTGCGTCGCGTCGGCGGCGCCGCCGATGCCGCCCATCTTCGACTTGCCCGGCGCGATCAGCCCGAGGCAGTTGGGGCCGATGATGCGCGCGCCCTCCTGGCGGGCGTACTCGACCGCACGGGCGACCTCGGCGCGCGGGATGCGCTCCGTGACGACGACGATGAGCTTCACGCCCGCCTCGATCGCTTCGAGGATGGCGTCGGTCGCGAAGGCGGGCGGGACGGCGACGATCGCGCCGTCGATGCGCTCGCGCTCGGTGAAGGCGCGCACGGTGTCCTCGACGGGCACGCCGTGGACCTCGCGGCCCTTGCGGCCGGGGGTGACGCCGCCGACGACCTTCGAGCCGTAGTCGAGCAGCTCGCGCGTCATCGTGACGGCCTCGCGGCCGGTGATGCCCTGGACGATGAAGGTGCTGTCGGCGTCGATGAGGATGGACATGGCTACGCCCCCTCCATCTTCGCGACGGCGCGCTGCGCCGCCTCGTGCATCGAGACCGAGCGGTCGACCCACTCGACGCCGTAGCGGTCGAGGATCTTGACGCCCTCTTCCTCCCACGAGCCGGGGATGCGGAAGATGGTGATGGCCTCGGCGGGGTCGTAGCCGGCCTCGATGACGCCCTTGATGACGCCCCGCGCCATGATGTCGACGCGCGTGTTGGAGACGACGTTCATCATCACCGCGATCTTCTCGACGCCCGGCTTCGACATGACGAGCTTCGCCAGCCCGGCGGCCTTCGCCACCGAGGGGTTCCCGCCGATCTCGCAGTAGTTCGCCGGCCGTCCACCGGCCGAGCGGACGGCGTCGAAGAGCGTGAGCGAGCCGCCGCCCGCGCCGATGATGAGTCCGAGGTCGCCGTCGAACTCGACGACACGGCCGGCGACGCCACGCGTGTCGGCGGCGTCGACCTGCGCGCCGGCGATCTCGAACTCCGTCGGTGGGCGCGCCTGGCGGGTGTCCTCGTCGGCGACGCCGAGGTCGCGCAGCAGTGCGGCGTGGGCGCCGCGCGCCTCCTCCTCCATGTCCATGTGCGAGTCGAGCGCGAGGAACGAGCCGTCCTCGAGGCGTCCGATCGGGTTGATCTCGGCGAGGGTGAGGTCGTACTCGAGGAAGACGCGCGTGAGCGCGGCGACGATGCGGCTCAGCCGCCCGAGCCCGCCACCCGTCACCCCCACCTTCGAGACCGCGAGCTTCGCCTCGAAGTCCGAGAACGGCCGCAGGTTGGAGATGTGCGTGCGCGAGAGGTGCTCGGGGTGCTGCTCCGCGACCTCCTCGATGTCGATGCCACCCATGTCGCTGAAGATCACGACGGGGCGCTTCGCGCTCGCATCCCACGTGACCGCTGCGTAGTACTCCCGCGCGACCGGTGAGGCCTGCTCGACGAGCACGCCCATCGGCTGCTGCCCGTTGATCTCGAGGCCGAGGATCGTCTCGGCGGCTTCTCGTGCCTCGTCGGCGGACTCGGCGAAGCGCACTCCGCCGGCCTTCATGCGGCCACCGGTGAGCACCTGCGACTTGATGATGACGCGCCCGCCGATCTCCGAGGCTGCCTCGGCGGCTTCGTCGGCGGTGGTGGCGACCGTGCGCTCAGGCAGCGGCACGCGGTGGCGGGCCAGCACCTGCTTCGCCTCGTGTTCGTACAACCTCATCGCGCTACTCCTCGTCGACCGGCTCGTCGAGGCGGTAGAGGGCGGCCATCGCCGGGTCGCGGTCGGCGATGAGCCGCGCCACGTCGAGGATGACCTGCGCCTGCTTGTAGGTGGCGTCGTCCTGCATCTTGCCGTCGAGCATCACCACGCCCGAGCCGTCGCCCATCACGTGGTCGATGCGGCGGGCGAACGCCACCTCGTCGGGCGGCGGGCTGAAGACGCGGTTCGCGATCTCGACCTGGCTGGGGTGCAGCGACCATGCGCCGACGCAGCCCATCAGGAACGCGGCGCGGAACTGGTCCTCGCACGCCAGCGGGTCGGCGATGTCCCCGAACGGGCCGTAGTACGGCAGCGCTCCGGCCTCGACGCAGGCGTCGACCATGCGCGCGAGCGTGTAGTGCCAGAGGTCCTGCTGCGCGGTCGCGCGCGGCGCGTCGGCGTCGTCGGCGTCCGGGTCTTCGCGCACGAGGTAGCCGGGGTGCCCGCCGCCGACGCGCGTGGTCTTCATGCGCCGCGAGGCGGCGAGGTCGGAGGGGCCGAGGCTCATCCCCTGCATACGCGGGCTGGCCTGCGCGATCTCCTCGACGTGGTTCACGCCGCCCGCGGTCTCGAGGATGGCGTGAATGAGCAGTGGCCGCTCGATCCCGTGCCGGCCCTCGAGCTGCGCGAGCAGCTGGTCGGCGTAGTGGATGTCCCAGGGCCCGGTAACCTTCGGGATCATGATCACATCGAGCGTCTGGCCTATCTCGCCGACGAGCTCGATGAAGTCGTCGAGCACCCAGGGGCTGTCGAGGCTGTTGACGCGCGTCCACAGCGAGCAGTTGCCGAGGTCGGCGGTCTGCGCCACCTCGATCAGCCCGCGGCGCGCCTCGACCTTGCGGTCGGAGGGGACGGCGTCCTCGAGGTTGCCGACCAGCACGTCGACGGTCTGCGCCATCTGCGGGACGCGGGCGCGCATGCGCTCCTGCGAGGGGTCGAAGAAGTGCAGCGACCGCGATGGCGTGATGGGGATCTCGTCGAGGGGCGGGGGCGCGCCCAGTGCCATCGGTTTGCGGAAGTCGCGGGGGCTGCGGGGCATGAGGGATCTCCACGTGTCGGGCGTGTCGCGACCGCGCGGTGCGTGCGGCAGGCGCCGGGCCGCGGGCCGTCGGCAAGCTAGCGAGCGCCCGGGGTAGGGTCAACGCAGGCTCGCGCCTGCCTATCCTACTCGCGCGCCGCGCCGCCCGTGCGTGCGCTCCGGGTGAAGAGTCCCGGCCGCTCGGAGTCCAGGAACACCCGGTCGAGCAGCGCCGCGGGGACGAGGATCGCGAGGCCGGCCACCGCGAGCCAGAGCGCGTTGCGCACCCCGGCCCCGAGCAGCGACTGGGCGATGTCGCGTGCCTCGTTCCCGATCACGTCGTCCTCGCCCACGAACCCGACGCCGACGCGGAGCGCGACCGTGGGCACGATGACGAGCGCGGCCGCGGCGATCGCGACCGCGCCGAGACGCACGAACCGGCCGAGCCCCACGGCAAGCAGCAGACTCACCGCGGCGAGGCCCGCGCTCGCGGTGCCGAGGGGCGAGACGTACCCGGCCCAGCGGTCGTGACGCGCGACGTTGAGACCGTCGATCACCGCCTGCATCAGGCCCGCGCTGGAGAGGCGAGAGACCGCGGGCAGGTCGCCGCTGGGGTCGGCGAACGCGCCGCTCCCCTGGGTCCGCAGCAGCAGGGCGCTCTCGGCGAGCAGGCTCGCGCGCAACGCCGGCGGCGTCTGCGCCTGCGACGCAGGCACCCGCACGTCGAGCGGGTATCCGGGCACCTCGACGCTCTCCCCGGCGGCGACCTGTGCCGCGAGGTCGGCGCTGTGCAGCTCGATCAGGGCGTCGACCTCCGTCAGCACGATCACGGCGCGCTCCAGCGCGGGCAGCGCGGCCTCCTCGCTGGTGGCCTGCGTGGCGCTGAACGCCGCGAGCCAGCCGGCGAGGGTCACGATCAGCAGGAGCGCGGCGATCCAGCCGAGGATGTCGCGGATGCCGCTGCCGGGGGCGAACTCGGTGATGCCGGGTGACGCCTCGCCCCAGTCCTCGTCCTCGTCGGGGTGGGGATCGATGGGCGGCAGCGGCCGGCGCGCGGTCATCGGGCGCGCACCAGTCGCGTGCCCGTCGCGAGGTCGTAGAGGGGTCGGCGGACCACGCGCGTCACTCCGGTCAGCACCAGCATGATCACGGCTACTCCCAGCACGACGACGGCGATCCGCCGTGAGCCGCTCATCACCCCCGTTGCGGCGATCCAGACCCACAGCGGCAGCGCGGCCGGGTGCAGCACCAGCCTCGCCGCGCGCCGTCCGGGGGTGCCCTGGACGCGCAGGCCGCGCAGCGCCTGCCCCGTGGTCGCACCGTACGTGTACAGGCGGTGCGCCTGCCACACCGCCCACGTCGGCACCGTCGCGGTCACGAATGCGACGGCGGCCAGTGAGTCGAACTCCGGCACATCGTAGCGGCCGGCCTGCGTGCGGAGCAGCAGCCAGGCCGAGGCGACGATGAGCGCTGCGGCGACGATCAGGAGCAGCGCCGCCCAGTCGATCAACGTCGCGAGCAGCGCCGCGAACCGCCCGGGTGTTAGCTCGTGTCCGGCCTCAACCACATCGCGATCATACGGCCCGAGGCCTCCGCGCGGGCGGTCGCGGTACTGTGGAGAGATGCAGACACCACGGATTGTCCCGCCTGTCGCCGCCTTGCTGCTGGCCTTCGGCCTGTGGGCCGGCCTGTTCGGGCTCCGCGAGGCGCGCGCGGGTGACGACTTCGACCTGCTTCACTGGGAGCTGGCGACCGTCGCGAACAAGGCGATGTTCGCCCTCGGCGCCCCGCTGCGCGACGACCCACCCGCCGACGAGGCGCTCCGGCGCTACTTCGCCCTCGATGACCAGTACGGCGACGAGGCGCGCAGGCTGGAGAACATAGTCGAGGCGGTGGTCGAGGGACGCGTCGACGCGGCCATCCGCGAGGCCGGCATCAGCTTCCGGGTCCCCCTGCCGGGCGCCCTCGCGGTCTGGCCGCCGGTGGACATCGAGCTCACTCGCTCGCCGCGCGTCCTCGTCACATCGCCGCGTGCCGAGATCCGGCGCGAGCACGACCGTCTGCTGCGCGCCGACCTCACGACGCGGGAGCGCGATGTGATCGAGCGCGACGCCGAGGCGCGCGACTCGACGATCTCCGTGCTCGCCATCCCCACCGGCGGCGTCGCAACCTACCCGGCGATCGTGCGGGCCTCGGCGAGCTACCCCTCGCTCGTCGCCACGGCCGCGCACGAGTGGGTGCACCACTACCTGGCCTTCTACCCGCTCGGCCTCGCGATCTACGGGGATCCCGACGGGCTCACCATCAACGAGACGGTCGCAAGCATCGCCGGCGACGAACTCGGCGCGATGGTGATCGCACGCCACGGCAACCCGGAGCCGCCCCGCTCCCCGGGGCCCGCGCCGACGATCGACCGGGTGGAGGTGCTGCGCGACCTCCACGCCGAGGTCGACAAGCTGCTCGCCGCGGGACGGATCGGGGAGGCGGAGCGCCGGATGGAGGAGGTGCGGGAGCTCCTCGAGGACCACGGCGTCCGTATCCGCCGCATCAACCAGGCCTACTTCGCCTTCTACGGCACGTACGCGTCGAGGCCCGATGCGATCCACCCGCTCGGTGGCCAGCTCACCGAGATCCGCGAGCGGGCCGGCACGCTCGCGCGGTTCCTGGAGCTGGTGCGGGAGGTGACGAGTGCGGCCGAGGTCGAGGAGCTACTCGGCAGGCTGCGTGCTGGCGGTGTTCGGTGACGGCTGTGATTCGCCGTTGCGGACGGTGACGCTCGTGCGCGTCTCGGCCACGTTGCCCTCGCGGTCGGAGACGGTGAGGCGGATGGTGTAGACGCCGTCCGGGACGGTGGTGGTGTCCCAGGATCCGAGGGGGCCGGTGACACTGATCCGGCGGTCGCTGCGCACGTTCGTCCACTCGCTGGGCTGGAAGCCCGCGCCGATGTCGATGCTGACCTCGCGCAGGCTGATCGCGAACGCGATGCCACGCAGGGTGACGTGGCCCGACAGCACTTCATTGGCGTGTGGCTCGGCGATCTGCGCGATCGGCGCGCGGTCGTATGTCGCCGCGTCGTCGCCGTTGCTGACCGTGACGGGCACGGAGAAGCGCAGCTGGCCGCGGTCGGCGTCCTCGAGGCGGACGCGCAGCGAGTACGTGCCGTCGGTGAGTGACGTCGTGTCCCACTCGGCGAGCGCTCCCGCCACCACCGGGGTGCTCGACTCGTGCAGCAGCAGCCACGAGTCGGGCGTCGAGCCGCGGCCCCATTCGACGGTGTAGGAGACGAACTCTGGCGATGTCGCGCGTCCCCCGACGACGACGGACCCGGACACGTCACCAGTGGAGCTCGGGGAGGAGATGAAGACGAACTCTGTCGGATCCACCGAGGTCTCGGTGGGCGCGAGGTAGCGCACAAGGTTCAGCTCCGCCGCCCAGTCGTCGAGGTCTTCCCATTCCTCGATCTCCTCGGGCGGCAGCACGAGCCGCACCTCGCGCGAGACGAAGGCCGCCGGGGTCTCGGGAGTCGCGAGCAGCCCGGTCCGGGCGTCGATGTCCGTGGGCTGCCACCACGTGTCCTCGAGGTGGGCGAGGTCGTCGTCATCCTCGCCCAGCACCTCCTCGGCGAAGAGCCCGGTGTAGCGTCCGGCCCGGGGGCAGTGCTCGCCGGGCAGCATCCCGGAGGGCCAGCACAGCTCCCGGGTCTCGATCCCGCCCGGGTTCTCGAAGGTGGACGGGACGATCCCCAGGTGGTCGTGCGCGAAGGTCATGAAGTCCCGCCACGACCGCCACGAGATGCGCGTCGACGTGATGTTCACCATCGGCGAGTTGTCGGCGTTGCCGGCCCACACGCCCGCGACCAGGTCGGGCGTGTAGCCGAAGGCCCACGTGTCGCCGATCTCGCGCGAGTCCTCGTACGGCTCGCTCGTGCCGGTCTTCTGCGCGGATGAGCGCCCCTCCAGGTTCAGGCCGCCGCATCCGAACGTGAGGCACTGCGTGTCGGGGTCGGAGAGGATCGCCGTGATGAGGTAGGCGAAGTTCGGTCCCACCACCCGCCGCTCCGACGGCTCCTCGAACTCGTAGAGGACGGTGCCGGAGTGGTCGCTCACCCGCAGCAGCGCGACGGCGTCGATGGTGCGCTCGCCGGGGTCGTAGCGCTCGAGCGCGTCCTGGCCGCGCATGATGCCGTTGTTCGCGAGCACGCTGTAGGCGATCACCATGTCGTCGAGGCGGACATCGACGCCGCCGAGGGTAAGCGACGGTCCGTACCCGAGTGGATTGTCGAGCGTGGTGATCCCCACCTGCTTGTAGACGGCCATCGTGTTCTCGACCCCTGCAAAGAGGATCGCCTTGAACGCCGGGATGTTGAGCGAGTTGCCCAGCGCATCACCGGCGGAGATCACGCCCTGGAAGTCCCCGCTCGGATTGCGCGGCTCAAAGAAGTCGCCGGTCGCCGGGTCGATGATCTTGGTCGGTGTGTCGAGGATCCCCGCGCCCGTGCTCCAGCCTTGCATGAACGCCGTCATGTACGTGAACGGCTTGAGCGTTGAGCCGGGCGAGTTGAGGGAGATCACGTTGTCGTTACGGCCCTCGATGTCCTCGCGGAAGTAGTCGCGGCTGCCGACGTAGACCAGGATCTGCCCGGTCCGCGGGTCCATCGCGTAGAGCGCGCCGTTGTGACCGTCGGAGCTCTCCTCAAACTCCGCGATCTTCTCCTCGAGGATGCGCTCGGCCTCGCGCTGCAGCGTGAGGTCGAGGGTCGTGACCACTTCCAGGCCGTCCTCGTAGAGCGCACGCTCGCCGAAGCGCTCGGAGATCTCGTCGGCGATCCGGCCGAGGACGAAGTGCGGCGCCTCGATGTCGAAGCGGTTGGCCTTGAACTCGATCTCGGTGCCGCGAGCGCGCGCTGCCTCGACCTCGGTGATGACGCCGTGCCGGACCATCAGGCCGAGCACCTCGTGTTGCCGCGCGATGGCCTCGGGGAAGTTCGTCAGCGGGTTGTAGCGGGCGGGCGAGGCGGGGATGCCCGCGAGGAGGGCCGCTTCGGGCAGCGTCAGCTCGCTGGCCTGCTTGCCGAAGTAGCCCTCGGACGCCGCCTCGATGCCGACGTAGATGCCGCCGTACGAGATCGAGTTGAGGTACCACTCGAGGATCTGGTCCTTGGTGTAGCGCTCCGTGAGTTCGAGCGCGATCGCCGCCTCCTTGAGCTTGCGCTCGACGGTGCGCTGCGTGCGCTCCTCCTTGGGGATGTAGACATTCTTCGCGAGCTGCTGGGTGATCGAGGAGCCGCCCGAACCCTCGAAGAAGTCCGTGCCGCCGAACGGCGAGAGGTTCTCGACGCCGGCGCGGGCGAGCCCGCGCACGTTGAGGCCGTTGTTCTCGTAGAAGCTCGCATCCTCGGTCGCGATCGTGGCGAGGATCACCCAGTGGGAGATGTCGTCGAGCGGTACTGGGCGACGCAGGCCGCCGAACTCGTCGATGAACTCGTAGAGCAGCACCCCGTTGCGGTCGTAGATGCGTGCCCCGCCGCGCGGCAGGTCCGCGAGGAGCTCCTCGGGAGGCACGACGTCGACGACGAACTCGTCGTACTTCTTCTTGCCGTAGAGCAGCGAACCGCCGGCGGTGGTCAGGGCGCCGACGAGGAACAGCGCGAGCAGTCCGCCCAGGATCCAGACCCAGCGTCCCAGGTGCGGCCCACCGCCGTTACCGTTCGAGCGGCGGCGGCGGTTGCGGCGTCGCAGCGCACGTCGCGTGGGGGTCATGCGGACCCCCGTACGCGCAGCACGAGCAGGTGCGAGAGCCCGAAGCGGCGCCACCACGTCTCCTCGGCGCGATAACAGACGGCGCGCACGACGCGCGCGATGCGCGGCCAGCGCGCCTCGATGTTGTCGAAGCCCGGGTACACGTAGGTGTGTTCGAGGACCTCGAGGCCGGACGCGGCCAGCAGCGGCGCCCAGTCTCCGGCCTCGTACACGCGCGCGTGCGGGACGAGCCGGTCGCGGAGGCGGCGCGGCAGCCAGTTCACGAGCGGGATGTTGCCGAAGATGTAGCGCCCCCGGAAGAACACGCCGTGCGTCTCGAACGGGTAGAGCCGGTTCGGCGCGAAGATCACGACGCGTCCGCCCGGCGCCAGTACGCGGGCGACCTCGCGCAGTGTCTCGACCTCGTCGGCGACGTGCTCGATGACCTCGTTCAGCACGACGATGTCGAGCGAGCCGTCCGCGAACGGCAAGGTCTCGCCCGCCGCGGCGACGAGCCCGCGCGCCCCGCGGGCGCGCCCATCGGCGAGGCGTGAGCGCTCGATGTCGCAGCCGAACGCCGAGGCCCCCGCGTGCGCGAACGCGCGCACGTACTCGCCGACGCCGCAGCCGAGGTCCAGCACACGCCTTCCAGCGAGCGGGGCGTGGCGCTCGATCATCGCGAGGCGGCGCTGCTGGCCCGAACGCCAGACGAAGCTCGGGTTGCCGAGCCGCGCCGCGTCGGGCGCTTCGAGGTCCCTCGCCGGTGGTGCGGCGGGTGACTCGCGAGGGGTGACCGGTGGCGCATTCTCAGCGATCGCTCTGCTCCCGGCCGGCGGTGGGGCGGTGGGGGAGTGGCTTCGATCGTAGCCGTTGACCGGCGGCTACGCGAGGGCCGACGCGGCTATGGTGCGACTCGTTATCCCGCACATATAGTGAGCGTACGGTTTCCGCTCCGTAACGCCGCGAGGTGCCCCCTGGAACTCACGACCGACGACGTACGCCACATCGCCCAGCTCGCCCGCGTCGCGCTCAGCGACGAGGAGGTCGAGCGCTTCCGCGCCGAGCTGGCGAGCATCCTTGAACACTGCCAGGCGCTCAACGAGGTCGACACCGCCGACGTGCCGCCCACCGCGCAGTCGTTCAACCTCGTCAACGTCGAGCGCGACGACGAGCCGGCGTCCTCGGAGGCCACCGACGAGGTGCTCGCCAACGCACCGCGCCGCGAGTCCGACTACTTCCGCGTGCGCGCGGTGCTCGACTAGACGCGCCGTGAGCTCCGAGTATCCGGGCGACCCAGCACCCCTCGACCTCGACCGCCCCGCGCACGAGCACGCCGCCGCGCTGCGCGCGGGCGAGTACACCGCGCGCGCCCTGGCCGAGGCGACGCTCGACCGCGTCGAGGCGCAGGAGCCGGGGCTCAACGCCTACGTCACGCTCACCCGCGAGGAAGCGCTCGCGCAGGCCGACGCCGCGGACGCGCGGCTCCGTGACGGCGACGCTGCGCCGCTCACCGGCATCCCCGTCGCGCTCAAGGACGTGCTCTCCACGCGCGGCGTCCAGACCACCGCCGGCTCGCGCATGCTCGAGGGCTTCGTGCCCGTCATCGACTGCACCGTGGCCGCGCGGCTGCGCGAGCAAGGCGCGGTCTTCGTCGGCAAGGCCAACATGGACGAGTTCGCGATGGGCTCATCGACCGAGCACTCCGCCTACGGTGCGACGAGGAACCCGTGGGACCTCGACCGTGTGCCGGGTGGCTCCTCGGGCGGCTCGGCGTCCACGGTCGCGGCGGGCGGCGTGCCGATCTCGCTCGGCACCGACACCGGCGGCTCGATCCGCCAGCCCGCCGCGCTGACGGGCATCCTCGGCCTCAAGCCCACGTATGGCCGGGTCAGCCGCTATGGCGTCGTCGCCTTCGCCTCCTCGCTTGAGCAGGTCGGGCCGTTCGGCCGCGACGCGCGCGACGTGGCGACCCTGCTCGGCGCGATCGCCGGCCACGACCCCAACGACTCGACGACCGCGATGGCGCCCGTCCCCGACTACCTCGACTCGCTCGACCGCGGCCTCGACGGCCTGCGCGTGGGCGTGCCCGCCGAGGCGATGGCAGAGGGCGTCGAGGACGGCGTGCGCGAGGCGTTCGAGCAGGCCGTCGACGCGCTGGAGGGCGCGGGCGCGCAGGTCGACCGCGACGTGCGGCTGCCCTCGATCGACGTGGCGCTGTCGGCGTACTACATCATCGCGCCGGCCGAGGCGTCTGCGAACCTCGCGCGCTACGACGGGGTGAAGTACGGCTACAGCTTCCACGACGGCGAGTCGATGTGGGAGGAGATGGAGCAGACGCGCGGGCGCGGCTTCGGTGACGAGGTCAAGCGCCGCATCATGATCGGCACCTACGCGCTCTCCGCCGGCTACTACGACGCCTACTACCTCCAGGCGCAGAAGGTGCGCACCGTCATCCGCCGCGAGTTCGACGCCGCCTTCGCGGACCACGACCTCATCGCCACGCCCACCTCGCCCGGCGTCGCGTTCCCCCTCGGCGCGAAGCTCGACGACCCCTTGGCGATGTACCTCAACGACCTCTTCACCATCCCGGTGAACATCGCCGGCAACCCCGGGCTGAGCGTGCCGTGCGGCTTCTCCGAGGGCCTCCCGGTCGGTCTGCAGCTCATCGGCGCGCCGTTCGCGGAGGCGACGCTGCTGCGCGCGGCGCACGCCTACGCCGCGGTGACCGACTGGCACGAGCGCAGGCCGCCCCCTACGGCGATGTTGGGCGATACTGTCCGGAATGTGGTGGGTGATGGAGGCGCTTCGTGACGAGTCCCGCCCGCACCCTGCAGTCGGCCGACGTACCCGCTCCGGAGCATCGCGCCCGGCGCGGACACAACTCGGCGACCGTGACCTCGCTCCCCGCCTCGGGCATCCGCCGCTTCTTCGAGTTGCTCGATGAGACCGCGGGCGTCATCTCGCTTGCGGTCGGGCAGCCCGACTTCCCCACGCCCGCGCAGATCACCAATGCCGCCTCCGATGCGATGCTCGCCGGCCACACCGGCTACACCAGCAACTACGGCCTGATCGAGCTTCGCACCCGCCTCAGCACCCACCTCGACCGCCTCTACGGCGTCCAGTACGACCCCGCGCGCGAGCTCATGATGACCACCGGCGTCTCCGAGGCGCTCGACCTCGCGATGCGCGCGCTCCTCGACCACGGCGACGAGGTGCTCGTGCCCGAGCCCGCGTACGTCGCCTACCAGCCCGTGGTGCTGCTGGCCGGCGGGCAGTACGTGCCCGTGCCGACCGAGCCCGAGTCGGACTTCGTGGTCACCGTCGAGGCGCTCGAGGAGCGCCTGACGCCCGCCACGAAGGCGATCCTCCTCGGCTACCCCTCGAACCCCACGGGCGCCGTGCTGGAGCGGCCCACCATGGAGGCGATCGCCCGCTTCGCCGCGGAGCACGACCTGTTCGTGATCGCCGACGAGCTCTACGACCGCCTCGTCTATGGCATCGAGCACGTCTGCTTCCCCTCGCTTGACGGGATGTGGGAGCGCACGGTCCTGCTCGGCGGCTTCTCGAAGGCCTACGCGATGACGGGCTGGCGTCTCGGCTACGTCGCCGCTCCGCCCGACATCCTCGAGGCGATGATGAAGGTGCACCAGTACGTCATGATGTCGGCCCCCACGGCCGCGCAGTACGCCGCCGTGGAGGCGCTCGACAGCGGCGAGGAGGACGTGCGCGGCATGCTCGCCGAGTACGACCGCCGGCGCCGCATGGTCGTCGGCCGCCTCAACGCGATGGGCCTCGACACGGTCGAGCCGCGCGGGGCGTTCTACGCCTTCCCCGACATCCGCTCGACGGGCCTCGACGACTTCACCTTTGCCGAGACGCTGCTCCAGGAGGAGCGCGTGGCGGTGGTGCCGGGCTCGGCCTTCGGCGAGAGCGGCACGGGGTTCGTGCGCATCTGCTACGCCGCCGACTACGACGACATCGTCGAGGCGATGGACCGCACCGAGCGCTTCGTCGCGCGTCGCCGCTCGATGGCCGGAGCCTCGTGACCTCGCCGCCGCCGGGCGGCCCGCCGCCGTCCCCGGGCGCCGACGACGACCTCGTCCTCTCGATCCAGAGCGTCAACGCGCAGCCCGGCGAGGCGCCGGGCGAACTCAACGTCGAGATCGAGACGACGCGCGGCCAGATCCGCGGCACGCTCCACCCCTGCGAGGGCAAGACCGGCTGCGCCATCTACGTCGGCGGCGCGGCCGAGGGCAACGCCGAGGGCCCCGCGGACTCGGTCTACCTGCGCCTCAGCCGCGAGCTGACCGCGCGCGGTGTGACCTCGCTGCGCATCCACTACCGCGAGCCGGGCGAGTTCACCGAGTGCGTGCTCGACACGCTCGCGGCGTGCTCGTTCCTGCGCGGCATCGGCGCGGAGCGCGCGGTGCTCGTGGGGCATTCGTTCGGTGGGGCGGTGGTGATCAAGGCGGGCGAGCTGGCGCCCCTCGCCAGCGCCGTCGCGGCGCTCTCGCCGCAGCGCCACGGAACGCAGGAGGTGCAGAAGCTGGGCAAGCCGCTGCTGTTGGTCCACGGCTCGGCGGACCGGGTGCTGTTGCCCGAGGCGTCCGAGGACATCTACGGACGGGCCCAGGAGCCGAAGCGCATCGAGATCCTCGAAGGCGGCGGTCACGCCCTGACCGAAGTCGCCGACGAAGTCCGCACTCTGGTCGGCGACTTCATCGCCACCGCCGTCGGCGACCCGGAGCCCCCGGCCGGCGAGCCCTCGAACGGTTCGTAGTCCCGCTCAGTCGGGGCACCGACGAAGACTACTCGTCGACGATGCCTCGGAGTTGCGACTCGCGCATAGTCGCCAGGTGCTCTTCCCATTCCGGTTCGCGCCCGGGTTGGGCCCTTGCATCTGACTCCCGGAAGAAGGCCTCGACCTCCTCAGGTGAGCCAAACGGCTTCACCTTTTGGCGCGACTCTAGCCGCTCGTGGGCGGCTGCGCGGAGCCACGCGCTGAGCGTCATCCCCTCGTGTCTGGTCTGTGAGAGGAACCGATCGTGATCCTCGTCCGGGATAACGATCTCTACTCGGGCCATGTGGACCCCACCTTCGCGTGTAGCCATCGTACATATCTCTCGGGCACTCGGCTGGTGCATGCGCGCAGCGACTCCGTTGCTACTGCGGTCGATGATCCTGAGCCGGCCGCCGACAGACCTCGAACGGTCCGTAACTACTCGGTAGCCGCGTCCTATTCGCTCACCTGCTAGACTCCGCGCTCGCGTACGTGCTGGGGCGAGGAGTTCGTGATGGCTGACCTTGGCGTATGGACGGTCGACGGCGACGCGCCGCGGCGCGTGAGCAAGTCGGGTGTCGGTCTGGAGCGTAACCTCGAGGACTGGATTGCGAACGATTCCTCGCTGCTCGCGGACAGGCTCACCATCGTTGGACGGCAGGTGAGGCTCGAAGGTGGCCCGCTCGATCTGCTGGCGATCGACGGGCAGGACCGCTGGACGGTGATCGAACTCAAGCGCGAGCGCTTGTACCGCGACGCACTCGCGCAGGCGCTGGACTATGCGTCCTCGATTGCGACGATGGACGGGGAGGATCTACAAGCGCTGCTCCAGCCGGGGTTCGCGGCGTTCGGCGATGCGCAGGAACTGGCCCAGACGGTGCGCCAGCAACTGGACGCCGAGGAAGGGTCACGCGAGGTAGCCGTGCTGCTCGCCGGCGTCGGCGCCCACGCCGGGCTCGAGCGCATCGTTGATCACCTTCTCGGGTACGGCGTCCCGATTAGCATCGTGAGCTTCGAGGTGTTCGAGCCAGACGGCGGGCCCCGTTTGTTGATTCGCGAGGTGACGGAGGAGCAAACAGGCGCTCCGCTCCGCCGACGCCGCTGGCGCACACTCGATGACATCAGGCAACTCGCCGTCGAGGCAGGCGTTGCTGGTCAGTTCGAGCGGTTCGTGCAGATGTCTGATCAGGCGGGCTTGGATGTTCGAGCCTACAAGGTCGCTGCTGCGACTGTCCCCAAGCGGAATCGCGCACGCACGCTCATCTACGCAAAGCCGACAAGCGGCCGCATCTTTCTTGAGGCCAACCCGGCTGCGATCGCCGAGTTCCTACCGCCCTTGACCGAGGAGCAGGCGACAGCGGCGATCGGTTCCCATGCCGATACCAGGGGTTACTTCGAGGGTGCGGATCTCGATGCCCGGCTCGATCAGATCGAAGCGCTTCTCCAGACCGTGCCCCGCGGGGACCGGGATGGCGACGAGGACTAAAGGCTTCGCTTCAATTTGCAGCCGCGTCAGCGGAGACTTTCGCGCGCGCTACGCGTCGAGGTAGTTGAGGCCCAGCGCTGAGCGCACGTCGGTCATGGTGTCCTGCGCGACCGCGCGGGCATGCTCCGTGCCGCGCGCCAGCGCCTCGCGCACCTCGTGAGGGTTCGCCTCGTAGTGGGCGCGGCGCTCGCGGATCGGGTCGAGGAAGGCGTTGAGCGCGGCGGCGAGCTTTCGCTTCACCTCGACGTCCCCGACGTTCCCCGTCGTGTAGCGCTCCTTGAGGTCGTCGACCTCCGCCGTGTCGGGATTGAAGGCGTCGTGGTACATGAACACCGGGTTGCCCTCGACGTGGCCGGGGTCGGTGGCGCGCAGCCGGGTCGGGTCCGTGTACATGCGCATCACCTTGCGCTCGACCGTCTCGGCGTCGTCCTTGAGGTCGATGGTGTTGCCGACCGACTTGCTCATCTTGGCGTTGCCGTCGGTGCCGACCAGCCGCGGCACGCGGCCGACGAGGCCGCGCGGCTCGGGGAAGACCTCGCCGAAGCGGCGGTTGAAGCGCCGCGCCGTCTCGCGCGTCATCTCGATGTGCGGCAGCTGGTCCTCGCCCACGGGCACGAGGTGCGCGCGGGGCATCAGGATGTTGGCGACCTGCATGATGGGGTAGGTGAAGAACGCCACGGGCACCGCGCCGCGCTCGCGCACGACGGTGCGCTTGCCCTCCCGCTGAGCCTCG
Source organism: Dehalococcoidia bacterium (assembly GCA_034420575.1). GTDB lineage: Bacteria > Chloroflexota > Dehalococcoidia > UBA2979 > UBA2979 > VXMT01. The sequence continues at coordinate 7,648 of DAOULE010000011.1, read as the reverse complement.
TCGAACGACATGCCGCGCTCCTCGAGCTCCTCCATCTCGGCCTTGAGCGTCGGGTTGCGTTCGAGGCGTCCCATGCCGATGAACCAGCTGAGCAGCGTGGTGAGCTCCGCATGCTCGGGCACGAGGCTCTCGATCACGAAGTGGGAGCGCTCCGGGTCGAGCCCGACGGCGAGCCAGTCCGTGGCGACCTCGATGACCGCCTCGCGGACGCGGTCGATGTCGTCGGCGTGGTCGGAGACCTGGTAGTCGGCGATGAGGAAGAAGCAGTCGTACTCGTCCTGCAGCCGGATCCAGTTCTCGAGCGCGCCGGCATAGTGCCCGAGGTGAAGCGACCCGGTGGGCCGCACCCCGGTCAGGATTCGCTGCCTGTCGTCGCCGTTGCCGGTCATGGCGACGAGGGTAGCGGGGTGCGGGGTAGGGGGCGAGAGTGCCCGCGGGGCCGCGCTACTCAGGCCCGCGTGGCGCCGCCCCGCGACCGGCTCTTCGGCAGCGGCTCATCGAGGGACAGCGCGAACACGCCGTCGCCGACGTCGTCGAGGCGGAAGGTATGGTTCTCCGCTGGCAGCACGCCGTAGTAGAGCAGGACGGCACGCGCGTACATCGAGCGGCTGCCGGTGTCGGCGCCTTCGGGGGTGCGGGACGGCCGGAGCAGGATCGCGCCCGCCTCATCCCTCAGTGATGCGCGCAGCCCGATCTGTCGCTGGTCCGCGTCGTATCCGATGCGGATCGCCGGCGGATCGCCCAGCGTCTGCACTGCCACATCGTTGAGGGTCATCGATCCGGACTTCGTCAGGGAGCAGGTCGGGAACGAGCGCGCTCCGCGTGTGCCTCCCGCGAACCAGTCAAACCGACTGCCCGGCGTCGTCTCTTCGTAATCCATCGCAGCTTGCTCTGCGTCCGCCAGCACCATGCGTCACCACCTCTGCCACTATTCTGAACGACGCTCTGTGCATGTCAAGATGGCGATGGGTGCTCCTTCTGCACTGTCACAGTACATAGGCGCACGCGATCATGTGTCAGGCGTCGGTGATCGTGAAGCGATTGTCGTCCCGACGGAGGGGCTGCTTACATCCGGTCCGGCGCTGAGATTACCATCAACCCAAGCGTGCGGGGGAGGGTGAAGCGCTCAGAAGCGTTCGGCCCAAATGCTCAGGCCGTACTCTATCGTTTCATCCAGCCACTTTCGGAATCGGTCCTTCGTCCCCTCCACGTCTGTGGTCTCGGTCCTGAACCGGAACGGACGCTCGCACGCGATGTTGAACTCGCCATACATGTCAAGTTCCGCACGAGACTCCTCGTCATTAGGGCCGGACGGCGAACTCGACAGGAAGGCTGTCGCCGTGTGCAGATCCGCGGCCCGACCCACCGCATGCAGCGAAACAACGAACCTCGTCTGCGTACGCTCTAGATCCAAGAGTCGGAGCCTCAGGTTGAGCCACCGTGGCTGTCTGAGGTCCGCAAAATACTGGAAGTGCCGGGCTGTCTCCACGATCTGCGCTCGCCACCAGTGTTGCTTCTCTGGATCGTCGACAAGGACCTGGGCTTGCACGCTCACGCCCTGCCGTGTGAATTGCCGCTCTACTTCCGCGGATATCTCTTCGAGACGGACCGAGGCAATCTGGAATAGCTCGTCGATGAGGGCTACGGCTTGCGCTTGGAATGCCTCTTGGCGCCGCCTGGCGCGGACAGCAACGGACTCTGCAAGGCTAACAATCGTCTCACCGCGAAGTGAGCGAATGAACTCCATCGCCTCCCCGAGATCTGCCACTTGGACATCCGCGAAGAGATCGACGAGGGGCTTGAGGTCCCCAGCATCCGCCGACTCAAGGGCGTCGAGGTAGCGCTCCCGGTGTTCATTGTCTCGGATCACGAGTACTAGGTAGTCACTCTTCAAAAACACCGCTGCCGTTAGCGCGCGCGCCACGCGGCCGTTGCCGTCCTCGAATGGGTGAATCTGCGTGAATCGATGATGCAGCCAGGCGGCTTCGACCTCGGGGCAGACGCCCATCTCTTCGTGTTGAGCGTGCCACGCTAGGAGTTGATCGATTTCGTCCTGCACGAAGTCGGGGGGACAATATTCGTGGATACTCCCATCCGGCCTAGTCGGATTGTTAGGGAGCTTTTTCCATTCGCCTTTCAATAGCGGCGTGGTGAAGAGCCGTCCCTGCGCGTCAGCGGCATCCCGAACGTCTTGGTGTTCAGTCAGCCCTTGGTGCAACTCCTTGATGTACGAACTTGTGAGCTCCCGACTACCACCTACGAGATCCATCACCATCTCGAGCGACGCACGCTGATCCGAGATTAGTTCTCGGGCCTCCGTGGAGATGCGGCCCTCCGCGTGAAACTGTTCGAGTGCATCGAGCCCAGCCTCTGCTAAGCCTACCGTAACGCCCCGATCGACTGTGTAGAGTCGTTCGATGATCCCGGTCTCGATGGCCCAATGCGTCATGAGTCTTTGTTGGAACTGCTCAAGCTTCTGTGGATCTTTGAGCAGGAGACGCTGCTCGGCCCATTCCTCATGAACCGCAGCCAGATCATCTCGACAGAGTTCGTGCCAGTCTTGGGGAAGGTCTGCGATCGGATCCCACGTGTGCGATGTCACTGGCGCGTCCCTGTGTCCACAATCGTTCTTACATCCGTTCCGGCGCGGAGATCCCCATCAGCCCCAGCGTGCGGGCGAGGGTGATGCGCGTGGCCTCGAGGAGGAGCAGGCGCGCGCGGCTCAATGCCTCGTCGTCGCCGAGCACGCGGCACTGCGTGTAGAAGACGTGGAACGACTGCGCCAGCTCCTGCGCGTAGTGCGGGAGGCGGTGGGGGGCGAGCTCCTCCACGACCTCTTCGAGCACCTCGGGAAGCAGCAGCAGCTTGCGGATCAGCGCCTGCTCCGCCTCGTGCGCGAGCAGCGAGGGGTCCGCGCCCTCCGCCGACAGGCCCTGCTCGACCGCGTTGCGCAGCACGCCGGCGATGCGCGCGTGGGCGTACTGGACGTAGTAGACGGGGTTCTCGTCGGTCTCCCGTTTCGCGAGCTCGAGGTCGAAGTCCATCGCCGAGCCCGCCGACGAGAGCAGGAAGAAGAAGCGAGCCGCGTCGCGGCCGACCTCGTCGACGACCTCGCGCAGCGTCACGATCTCCCCCGCGCGCTTGGAGAGCGGCACCACGGCGCCGCTGCGCTTCAGCGTCACGAGCTGGTAGAGCAGCACGTCGAGGGCGTTGCCGTCGCCGCCCGTGGCGGTGATGCCGGCCTTCACGCGCGAGACGTGCCCCTGGTGGTCGGCGCCCCAGACGTCGATGACGCGGTCGAAGCCGCGCACGATGAACTTGTCGTAGTGGTACGCGATGTCGGTGGCGAAGTACGTCGGCACACCATCGGAGCGGATCAACACGTTGTCCTTCGACTCGCCGAGCTGCGAGGAGGCGAACCACACCGCGCCCTCGCGCTCGACGATGTGGCCCTGCTCGCGCAGCAGCGCCAGCACGTGCTCGTACGGGCCGCCCTCGCGCTGCAGCGAGCGCTCCTCGAACCAGCGGTCGTACTCCACGCCCATCGCGGCGAGGTCGTCGCGGATCTGCCCGACCATGAGGCGGATGCCCTCGTCGCCCAACTGCGGGTCGGGGGAGTCGCCCTCGGGGCGGAGGAAGCCGTCGCCATGCTCGTCACGGATGCGGGCGGCGATGTCGCGCATGTACTCGCCGGGGTAGCCGTTCTCGGGGATCTCGGCGTCGCGGCCGAAGAGCTGCTCGTAGCGCGCGTAGAGCGTGCGGGCGAAGACGCCGACCTGCGAGCCGGCGTCGTTGATGTAGTACTCCTCCTGCACCTCGTGTCCCGTCGCGCGCAGCACGTTGGCGAGGGTCGAGCCGATGGCCGCCCCTCGGCCGTTGCCGACGTGGATCGGGCCGGTGGGATTGGCGGAGACGTACTCGACCTGCGTCTTGCTCCCGCCGCCGATGTCGAGCGGCGGCCACGCCTCGCCGGCGTCGGCGATGACCTGTGCCTGCGCGGCAGCCCATGCGGGGTCGAGGTAGAGGTTGAGGAAGCCGGGCGGCGCGACGCGTACCTCGGCGACCGCGGGGTGTGCCGGCACGCGCCCGCGCAGCGCTTCTGCGACGTCGAGCGCCTTCATGCGCGCGAGGCCCTGGATGCGGAGCGGGAGGTTGGCGGCGAAGTCGCCGTGCTCGGGGCGTTGTGGGTGCTCGAGGGTGACGTCGGGCGCGACGAAGGCGGGCAGGTCGCCGGCCTCCTGGGCAGCGGCGAGCGCCTGTTGGACGAGTTCGCGCAGTTCGTCTCGAATCATAGTGAGGACAGTCTATCGCGAGGGCCGGTGGGGGTCAGTCGTCGCGATGTTGGGTGCCGTGCGCGAGGGTGGTAAGGCGCAGGTGCTGGTACACTTTGCACATGGGTTCGAACAAACACCCTGGTGCGTCGGGGCTTATCGCATGGTTGCGTGCGGTCGTGAAGCGCGTGCTCGGCGGTACGTCCGAGTCGGCCGTGAAGTCGGAGCACCCGCCCTTGCGTGACAAGCCCGGCCCGTCCGGCCTGCCGCCCGCGCCGCCACGCGTCGAGAAGCGAGGCCTGTAGGGGATCGCACCTACGCCGTCGCGATGCCTACGACGGCAATGCTTGCGAACCTATGACATGGCGGGGCGGGCAGGTACTGGGCCGCGCAGTGCCTCATTCGTCTCGCTCATAGCCCAAGCAGTCTGTCGCGAGGGCGGTCGGGGAATGCGTGGTCGTTCATCTGGCGAGCGATGGCTCGTCGCCTGGACGGTCACTTACCTGCCGATGCCTATTCCCACGCCTCCGGCGATAGCGCGCCTCGCACTACGACTTTGCGGCCGTCCGGGCATGGCGGGCCTAACTCGGATAGCCACGCGTAGTACTGTGCCTCCCCTTGTCGAGGACAATTCTGAGACGAAACAACTTCGCTCCAACCGAAAGAGTCGACTCGGTTGTTCACCCAACTCCAGCTGGTGGTTGAAAGTACATTGAGGCCGCGGGCCACGGAGATCTCTCTATTTCGCCCCCTCCATTCCACCAAGACGCTGAGGTCAAATGAGTACCGTCCGGGAACTGCTGGGCATATCTGGATCCTGACCTCGGCACGGTGGTCCGGCCCAATCTCGAGCCGATGGACGGTCTCGGGGGTCTCCGCACTCGCTGATGCGAGAATCGGTACATTGATGAGGTCTTGCGTACATAGCTTGACGACGAACTCTCCCTCAGAGCCACGCCCCCCAGCCTGTATGAGGGTTCCATTCACCAGGTGGGAGTCTTCGATGACGTGGTGCTCGTAGGACCTCAGGGTGAGACTGATCTCCTTGATTAGTGCATTCCGCGGGTCCTGCGGAGTGGATGTGTTGCGAAGACGCATTGTCAGAGGCGTGCCGCTGAGGTAGGTGATCCGTTGCTCTTCGATCGCTTTCCATAGATCGCCTCGAGAGCCAACCCGTGCCAGCGTGTTTGACTGTATTACGCCGAAGATCCCGAACGACGGTGCACAAATAATATCGGGATGTAGTTGAGCACTCAGGGGAGGCCGACCGAGGCGCTCTCTTGTCCAATCGAGGATCCGCGAAGCGCCGCCGGTGATGATAACCAACACGAGTCCCGCGACGACAGTGATTGCAATGGCTTCCATGCCCCGAGGGTATCCGAACGCGTGACTAGAGGCGGTGAGGGGACTCGCGGCTCCCGCTACCCGCACTTCGTGTAGCCGCACGACCGGCACAACAGGCACCGCTCCGCGTACCCCAGCTGCGCGCCGCAGTCCGGGCACGTCAGCCCCGAGGCGGTCACGATGGGCGCACGGTGCGATGCGTCATGGGGGCCGCCTGCCGCTGGGTCCTCGACGCGGGGATACCCCGCAGGGCCCTCGACGCGGGGAACCCCCGCCTCATCCCCGAAGTGCAGCCGCAGCCAGCTGAAGATGTAGTCGACGATGCTCGTGGCGAACGGGATGTCCTCGTTCGCCGTGGGGCCCGCCGGCTCGAAGTGCGTGCGCTCCAGCTTCTCCGCGAGCTTGTCGAGCGGCACGCCGTATTGCAGGGCGATCGAGGTGAGGATGGCGATGGCGTCCGTGAGGCCGGAGACCGTCGAGCCCTCCTTCGAGATCTTGACGAAGACCTCGCCGGGCGAGCCGTCGTCGTAGAGCCCGACGGTGAGGTAGCCCTCCTGCTCGCCGACCCGGAACTTGTGCGTCACCGCGGGCCGCTCGTCCGGCAGCCGCCGCCGCGGCTCGGGCGTCGAGGTGGTGCGCTCGCCCGATGCGAGGACCTGCTGCATCCGCGATCCGTCGCGGTAGACCGTGACGCCCTTGCAGCCCAGCTCGTGGGCCCGCAGAAACACCGCGCGCACGTCGTCCGGGGTGGCGGAGTGCGGGAGGTTCACCGTCTTCGAGACCGCGAGGTCGGTGTGGCGTTGGAATGCGGCCTGCATCGCGACGTGGCGCTCCCAGCCGATCTCGTGAGCGGTGGCGAACAGCCGCCGCACGCGCTCGGGCACCGCCTCCTGGTCCGCGAGCCCGGAACCCGCCGCGAGCTCCGAGATCAGCTCGGGCGAGTGGAAGCCGCCGGCGCGCGCCGCCTCGGCGAACGCCTCGGAGACCTCGTCGAGCAGCGTGCCGTCCTGCATCCGCCGGGTGTGGGCGAGCGAGTACAGCGGCTCGATGCCGGATGATGCGCCGGCGATGATCGCGATGGTCCCCGTCGGCGCGATGCACGTGCGCGTCGCGTTGCGGTAGCGGACGCCCGCGCCGCCCTCGCCGTAGATGGAGTGCTCCCAGTTCGGGAAGACGCCCTTCTCCGCGCCGAGCGCTGCCGAGGCCGCGTCGGCGGTGCGGGCGATACGCCCCATGAGCTCCTCGGCGAAGTCGAGTGCCTCGTCGGAGTCGTAGGGGATGCCCGCGGCGATGAGCAGGTCGTGGAAGCCCATCACGCCGAGGCCGATCTTGCGGTTGCCGCGCACGGCCTCTGTGATCTCCGGCAGCGGGTACGAGCCCGCGTCGACGACGTTGTCGAGGAAGCGGACGGCGAGCCTCACGGTCTCGTCGAGGGCTTCCCAGTCCAGCGAGCCCGCCTCGCCGTCCCAGAAGCGGGCGACGTGGACCGAGCCGAGCGTGCAGGCCTCCCACGGCAGCAGCGGCACTTCGCCGCACGGGTTCGTCGCCTCGATGGCGCCGAGGGCGGGCGTGGGGTTCGAGCGGTTCACGGTGTCGAGGAACACCATGCCGGGGTCGCCGGTCTGCCAGGCCGACTGCGCGATCTCGTCGAGCAGCGTGGCGGCGTCGGCGCTGCCGCGCGCTGCCTCCGCATGCGGGTCGACGAGGTCGATCGAGCCGCCGGATGCGGCGGCGTCGATGAACGCGTCGGTGACGGCGAGCGAGAGGTTGAAACGCTGCGCGCTGAGGCCGTCGTCCTTCGCGTGGATAAAGTGACGCACGTCGGGGTGGTCGATGCGCAGGATGCCCATGTTGGCGCCGTCGCGCTTCCCGCCCTGCGTGACGAGCCGCGAGACGTCGTCGTAGTGGCGGAGCACGGAGACGGGGCCGCAGGCGGCGCCGTGCGTGGTGGCGATCGGCTCGCCCTCGGCGCGCAGGCTCGAGAAGTCGAAGCCGGTGCCGCCGCCCCACTTCTGCACCATCGCCGCCGCCTG
>DAOULE010000010.1:0-11747 GCA_034420575.1 Dehalococcoidia bacterium | reverse complement strand
GCTCATCGGCATGCTCGAGAAGCCGTTCGAGCCGGAGGAGTACCACGACGAGTACCGCGAGGCGCTGATGGCGGTGATCAACGCCAAGCTCGAAGGCGTCGAGCTTGCCGAGGCCGCCGAGCCCGAGACCGCCAAGATCGTCGACCTCATGGCCGCGCTCCGCGCCAGTGTCGAGGCGGCCAGCAGCGGCCGAGGCGACGCCGAGGACGCCGGCGACGCGGCCGAGGCCGAGCCTGCCGCCGCCGAGGCGCGGGCGAGCTAGGCCCGCGCGGCGGCGCACCCGGCAGCAGCCCTCGATGCCCTCCCCAGAGCGCGCAGCCCCGCCCCCGGCGTCCGAGGCGGCCGGACACCTCGCCGAGTACGACGCGAAGCGCGACTTCGCGCAGACCCCCGAACCCGCGCCGCACGCGCCCTCGACGGGAGAGGGGCCGCTCACGTTCGTCGTGCAGCAGCACCGCGCGACCCGCATGCACTACGACGTGCGGCTCGAAGTCGGCGGCGTGATGCCCTCGTGGCCCGTGCCCAGGGGCCCCTCGACCAACCCGCGCGAGCGCCGGCTGGCGATCCAGACCGAGGACCACCCGCTCGACTACGCGTCGTTCGAGGGCGTGATCCCGAAGGGCCAGTACGGCGCGGGCGAGGTCATCGTCTGGGACAACGGCACCTACTCGCCCGACGAGGACGGCCGGCTTTCGTTCGGTGACCGCGAGGAGGCAGAGGCGCGCGTCCGCGAGGGCATCGAGGCCGGCAAGCTCTCGATCACGTTCCGCGGCCGCAAGCTCAAGGGCTCGTGGACGTTCGTGAAGACGCAGGCGTCCGAGGACAGCTGGCTGCTCATCAAGCACCGCGATGTCGCTGCCGACCCCGACCACGAGCTGACCGACGAGGCCGCCTCGGTGATCTCCGGCCTCACCATCGCCGACCTCCAGGCGGGGCGGCTGCCCGACCCGGCGCTGAGCGGCACCCCGCCACACATCGGCGACCTCCCGGGCGTCGAGGTAGGGACGCCGCCGCGCGACCTCAAGCCGATGCAGGCCCACCTCGCCGAGGAGCCATTCGACGACCCCGGCTGGTTCTTCGAGCCCAAGCTCGACGGCATCCGCGCCATCGCCACCATCGAGGGTGGGGCCGTCACGCTGCGCGCGCGCAGCGGGCGCGATATCACCGCGCAGTACCCGGCGCTCGTGCGCGCGCTCGGCGAGCAGCCCGTCGCCTCGGCGGTCCTCGACGGCGAGATCGTCGCGCTCGACGAGCGCGGCGCACCGTCGTTCGAGGTGCTACAGCAGCGCATGGGCCTGCAGAACGCCGAGGAGATCGCGGTCGCCGACGCGGAGCGGCCCGTGCTGTTCTTCGCCTTCGACGTGCTCGCCCTCGACGGCTACGACCTGCGCCGGGTGGCGCTCGAACACCGCGCCGAGGTGCTCGCACGCGTGGTGCTGCCGGGGCCGCTCGTGCAGCGCGTCGAGACGTTCGCCGCCGACGGCATCGCGGCGTACGAGGCCGCCCGGAGGCTGGGCCTCGAGGGCGTCGTGGCGAAGCGCCGCGACAGCGTCTACGAGGAGGGCCGCCGGTCGCAGCGCTGGCTCAAGGTGAAGGCGCGCCACACCGGCGACTTCATCATCGGCGGCCACCACAGCGGCGAGGGCGCGCGCTCCGGCACCTTCGGCGCGCTGCTCCTCGGCACGCGCGACGAGCACGACGCGCTCCGCTACGTCGGGCGCGTCGGCACGGGCTTCGACGACGCCATGATGCGCGAGCTACGAGCGCGCCTCGACGCCATCGAGACGGACGCCAACCCCTTCGCCGAGGAGCCGCCCGACGTCGAGCGCGTCACGTTCGTGCGGCCGGAGCTGGTCGCCGAGGTCACGTACGCGAACGAGACGCGCGAGGGCATCTTGCGCGCGCCCGTGTTCCTGCGGCTGCGCCCCGACAAGCCCGCGTCCGACGTGCGCCGCGTCGCGGCCGTGGCCCCGCCCGCCTCGTCGCACACCGCGACCGCGCCCACCGACGCCGACGTGATCGCCTCGGTCGTCGAGCAGCTCGATCGCGGCGGGAGCGAGGTGCGTCTCGCCGTCGGGGCGCACGAGGTGCGCGTCACGAACCTCGACAAGGTGATGTGGCCGCCGCACGGCGACTCGCCGGCCGTCACCAAGCGCGACCTGCTGCGCTACCTCGCGCAGGTCTCGCCGTGGCTGCTCCCGCACATGCGGGACCGCCCCGTCACGCTCACCCGCTATCCCGACGGCATCGGCGGCAACTCGTTCTACCAGAAGCACTACGACCGCCCGCCCGCCTTCGTCGAGACCGCCGAGGTCTACGTGGACTCCTCGCGCGGCGACGAGATGGCGCTGCTCTGCAACAACCTCCCGACGCTGCTCTGGCTCGGCCAGCTCGCCGACCTGGAGCTGCACGTCGCGCTCGCGCGCGTGAGCCCGGAGCCCGACGGCCACCACCTGCCGATGGTGTTCTCCGGCTCCAAGGCGCAGATCGAGCGCTCGGCTCTTGGGTACCCGGACTTCGTCTTGTTCGACCTCGACCCCTACATCTACGCGGGCGACGAGGCGAGCGGGGAGGAGCCGCAGCTCAACCGCCGCGCCTTCGCGCAGACCGTGGAGGTCGCCCGCTGGCTCAAGGAGCTGCTCGACGCGGCCTCACTGTCGTCGTTCGTGAAGACCTCGGGCGCGACGGGCCTGCACATCCACGTGCCGGTGCTGCGCCACTTCGACTACCCGGCGGTGCGGGCGGTGGCCACGACATTCGCCGAGTTCCTGCAGCGCGCCCACCCGGCCGAGATCACGCTGGAGTGGGAGACGCAGCGCCGCACCGGCAAGATCTTCGTCGACATCAACCAGAACGCCCGCACCAGGAACATGGCGACGGCGTTCTCCCCCCGCCCGAAGCCCGGCGCCCCCGTCTCGATGCCCCTCCATTGGGACGAGCTCGACGACGTCTACCCCTCGGACTTCACGGTCCACACCGCCCTCGCCCGACTCGCCGAGGTGGGGGACCCGTGGGCGGACATCATGCGACATAAGCACGACCTACGGGCGCTGATCGAGGCGCAATAGGGCGCGGGCTGGCCTCAGGACGCGGGCTCGTCATACAGTCGATACATGGTCGTGAACGGGGCGCCCGACGCGGGGCGTGGGGGGCTGAGGCAGCTTGCGTTGCGCGAGCGCCATGAGGCGCTCGGCGCGCGGTTTGCTCCCTTCGCCGGCTGGGAGATGCCCCTCCAGTACCAGGGCATCGTCGCCGAGCACGAGGCCGTGCGGACCAGTGTCGGCGTCTTCGATGTCTCGCACCTCGCGCGGGCGTGGGTGCGCGGGCCCGGGGCCGCCGAGTTGCTGCGCTCGGTCACCACGTTCGACGTGACCACGGTGCCGGTGGGCAAGGCGCACTACTCGCTGTACTGCAACGATGCCGGGGGCATCGAGGACGACGTCTTCATCTACCACCTCCCCGACGACCAGTGGCTCGTGATCCACAACGCCGCGAACGCCGACATGGACTTCCTGCGCCTCCAGCGGGTCGCCGGCGAACAGGCGTCCGAGGAGACCCCGCAGACCGTCATGCTCGCCGTGCAGGGCCCCGACGCGGTCGTGCTGCTCACGAGCGTGCTCGGCGCGGGGTTCGCGGCCCTCGAGGCGCGGGACTGCGCCGACCTCGACTGGGGCGGCGTGCCGGTGCTCGTCGCCCGCACGGGCTACACCGGCGAGGACGGCGGCGAGTGCATCGTCGGCGCGGACGACGCGTCGGCGCTGTGGGACGCGCTGACCGAGGGCGGCGCGACGCCGACCGGGCTCGGCGCGCGCGACACCCTGCGGCTCGAGGCCGCGCTGCCGCTGCACGGCAACGACATCGACGCCACCACGCACCCGTTCGAGGCCGGCCTCGGCTTCGCCGTCACGCTGGACGACGAGGCCCCGTTCACGGGCCGCGAGGCGCTCGCGGAGGCGAAGGCGGCAGCGCGCACGCGGCGCCTTGCCCACGTCGTGGCGCAGGAGCGCGGCGTGCTGCGCGCCGGGTACGGCGTACACGTGACGGACGAGGACGGTGAGATGCTCGGCGACCCGATCGCGAACCTGACGAGCGGGGCGTTCAGCCCCAGCTTGCGTGTCGGCATCGGCATGGCCTACCTTCCCGCGCAGCTAGCCCGGCCCGGCGTCAGGCTCGCGGTGGACGTGCGAGGGCGCGCACTCCCCGTCGAGGTCGTGCGGCGCCCGTTCTACCGGAAGCAGGGGTGACGGTGAGCGGCGACCAGGTACCCGACGACCTCCTCTACACCAGCGACCACGAGTGGCTGCGCCGCGACGGCGAGAGCGACGAGGCCGTGATCGGCATCACCGACTTCGCACAGGACCAGCTCGGCGACGTCGTCTACCTCGACCTCCCCGGCGAGGGCGACGAGGTCACAGCGGGCGAGCGCTTCGGCGAGGTCGAGTCGGTGAAGACCGTCTCCGACCTCTACGCGCCGATCAACGGTGAGGTCATCGCGACGAACGGGGACCTCGAGGAGCAGCCGGAACTGGTGAACGACTCTCCGTACGACGAGGGCTGGCTGATCCGCGTCCGCATCGCGGACGAGTCCCAGCTCGACGGCCTGCTCGACGCCGACGCGTACCGCGCGCAGCTTCCGGCGGGCTAACGTTGGCGTCCCCTCCGCTCGAGGCCGCACCCGACGGATCGCCCCACCCATACATCCCCGCCACCGCCGCCGACCGCGCACGCATGCTCGCGCGTGTCGGTGTCGAGAGCGTCGACGCGCTCTTCGACGACCTGCCGGCCGCCTACCGCGACCCGGCGTTCGAGTTGCTACCGCAGCTCACCGAGCCCGAGCTGATCGCGCTGCTCGAAGAGCGCGCGGCGCTGAACGCCGACCCCGGCCGCCCGAACTTCCTCGGCGCCGGCGCGTACCGGCGGTCGATCCCCTCGATCGCCGGGTACCTGACCAGCCGCTCGGAGTTCGTCACGGCGTACACGCCGTACCAGCCGGAGATCAGCCAGGGCACGCTGCAGTCGGCGTTCGAGTACCAGTCCGTCGTCTGCGAGCTGACGGGCATGGACGTCTCCAACACCGGCCTTTACGACGTCGCCAGCGCGACCGCCGAGGCGTGCCTGCTCGCCGCCCGCGCCACGCGCCGCGGCGCCGTCGCGCTCCTCGAACCGATCCATCCCGGCACCGTCGACGTGGTCCGCTCCTACGCCCGCGGCGCGGGTATCCGCGTCGACGTGGTGACGTCGGGCAGCGACGCCACCGAGGAGCACGCCTGCCTCGTCGCGCAACAGCCCGACTTCCTCGGCACCATCGCCGACCTCGAACCACTCGCCGGGGCGGCGCACGCCGCAGGCGCGCTGTTCGTCACCGTCGCCGACCCCTTCGCACTCGGCCTGCTCCGCTCGCCCGGCGACGCGGGGGCCGACATCGTCACGGGCGAGGGTCGCGACCTCGCGGGGGCGCCCGCGTACGGCGGGCCGTCGGTCGGGCTCTTCGCGGCGCGGCAGCAGTACCTCCGGCAGATGCCGGGACGCATCGTCGGCCGCACGAGGGAGCTCGAGGCGCCACCGGGCGGCGGCGAGCCGCGCACCGGCTACGTGCTCACCCTGCAGGCGCGCGAGCAGTTCATCCGCCGCGAGCGCGCCACCTCGAACGTCTCGACGGCGCAGGCGCTGATCGCGCTGGCGTTCACCATCACCGTGCAGGCGCTCGGCCCGCGCGGCCTGCGCGAGGCCGCCGAGCTGTGCTACCAGCGCGCCCACGCCGCCGCGGCGCGCGTCGCCGCGCTGCCGGGCTTCGAGGTCCCCGAGCGGGGGCCGTGGTTCCAGGAGTTCCTAGTGCGCGGTCCGGTCCCTGCCGCGACGCTGCACCGTGAGCTCGCCGCTCGCGGCATCACCGCCGGGCTCGACGTGTCGCGCCGGCTGGAGCCGGAGGCGCGCGAGGCGCTGCTCTTCGCCGTGACCGAGGCGACACCCGATGCACACGTCGACGCCCTCGTCGATGCGCTCGCGGAGATCGGGGCGGCCTCGTGAGCGTCGTGCGACCGGCCACCGAGGACTTCGGGGCGCAGCTGAGCTTCGACCGCAGCGCGCCCGGGCGGCGCGCAGTCGACGTGCCCGCGTGGGGAGGCGAGAACACCCCGCTGCCCGACGCGCACCTGCTGCGCGACTCTGTCAGGCTGCCGGAGCTGAGCCAGGGCGGCCTCGTCCGCTACTACACCGCGCTCTCCGGCCGGAACTACGGCATCGACTCCGGCACCTACCCGCTCGGCTCGTGCACGATGAAGTACAACCCCAAAGTCGACGACCTCGTGGCGTCGCTGCCGGGGTTCGCGACCGCGCACCCACAGGCCCCCGCCGAGGAGGCGCAGGGCACGCTGCGCATCCTGCTGGAGCTGCGCGACGGCCTCGCCGAGGTGACGGGGCTGCCCGCGGTGAGCCTCGCCCCCGCCGCGGGCGCGCAAGGCGAGCTGGCGGGCGTGCTCATGATCACGCGCGCCCTCGAGGACCGCGGCGACCTCGAGACGCGCCGACGCATCCTCGTCCCCGACTCAGCGCACGGCACCAACCCCGCGACCGCCGCGATGGCCGGCTTCACCGTCACGCAGATCCCCACTGCCGCCGACGGCTCACTCGACCGCGCGACGATCGAGCGCGAGCTGGACGAGACGGTCGCCGCGGTGATGGTGACCGTGCCGAACACCCTCGGGCTGTGGGAGCAGGGCATCGAGGAGGTCGCGGACCTCATCCACGACGCCGGCGCCTACCTCTACGGCGACGGCGCCAACCTCAACGCCATCATGGGCCGCGTGCGCTACGGTGACCTCGGCTTCGACGTGGTCCACCTCAACCTGCACAAGAGCTTCAGCACGCCGCACGGCGGCGGCGGACCAGGCGCCGGCCCTGTCGCCTGCACCGACGAGCTTGCGCCGTACCTCCCCGCGCCGATCGTCGTCGAGGACGGGGACGGCGTGGTGCGCCTCGATACGCCAGAGCGCACCATCGGCCGGCTCCAGCAGTTCCACGGGAACGTCGGAGTGCTGATCCGCGCCTACGCGTACATGCGCGCGCTCGGCCGCGAGGGGCTGCGGGCCGTGTCCGGGCAGGCGGTGCTCAACGCCAACTACCTGCGCGTGCTCATGCACGGCCACTACGACCTGCCCTACGACCGGCCCGTGCTCCACGAGGTGGTCTTCTCGGGCACGCGCCAGCGCCGCGAGCACGACGTACGCACCTACGACATCGCGAAGCGGCTCATCGACCACGGCTTCCACCCGCCCACGGTCTACTTCCCGCTCATCGTCGAGGAGGCGCTGATGATGGAGCCGACCGAGACGGAGCCGCCCGAGGCCATCGAAGCCCTCGCCGAGGCGATGATCGCGATCGCCGCCGAGTCCGCCGAGGATCCCGAGACGCTGCACGGCGCGCCGTGGACCGCGCCCATCGGCCGCCTCGACGAGGCCGAGGCCGCGCGCCGCCCGGTGCTGCGCTGGCAGCCCCCCGCTGGCGAGTAGCCGCGCTGCGGCCTCGCCGCGCACCGGGTACGCTGCCCGCCTGACCCGACAGCCAACCGCCGAGGAGGACACCGTGAGCGTGCGCATCGGGCTCGGCATGGCCGCGTTCCCGTTCTCCTCGACGCGCGCGTTCTGGCGCTGGGTCGAGCTGTGCGAGGACGGCGACGTGGACTCGCTGTGGCAGTCCGACCGCCTGCTCGCCGGCGACGCCTCGCCGCGCCCGCAGCTGGAGACGATGAGCCTGATGGCCGCGCTCGCCGGGGGCACGGAGCGGCTCAAGTTCGGCATGAACGTCGTCGTGCTGCCGTTGCGTGACCCGGTCGTGCTAGCGGCCCAGTGCGCCACGATCGACTTCCTCAGCGACGGGCGGCTGCTGCCCGCATTCGGCGTCGGCGGCAACGCCTCGCCGGCCTGGGCCGCAACCGGCCGCGAGCCGGCGGGCCGCGGCGCACGGTCGAACGAGGCGCTCGAGATCATGACCGCCCTCTGGCGCGGCGAGCGTGTGACGTTCGAGGGCGAGCACTACCGCACGACGGACGCCTCGATCGCCCCGGCGCCGGTGCAGCAGCCGATGCCGTTGTGGATCGGCGGCTCCAGCCCCGCGGCGATCCGCCGCACGGTGCGCTACGGGAACGGCTGGCTCGGCGGGCTGCAGACCCCGGCGCAGGTCGCGCCGGTGGTCGCCTCGATCCGCGCGGAGGCTGCCCGGCAGAGCAAGCGCATCCCCGACGACCACTACGGCGCGAACATCACCTACCGCTTCGGGTCATGGGACGAGCCCGAGGTCGAGCGCGCGACGGCGGCATTCGGCCGCCTCGCCGTGCAGGACCGCCCGGACCCGCGCGACCACTTCGCGGTCGGGGACGCCTCGGACATCGTGCGGCGTGTCGAGGAGTACGTGGCGGTGGGCGTCACCAAGTTCGTCGTGCGCCCCATCGCCGAGAGCGACGACGAGCTCATGGAGCAGACGCGCCGCCTCATCGAGGAGGTGCTGCCGGTCGTGCACGGCGAGGGCGGGGACGGCGCGTAGCCGCGAGGTTGCGTTGCCTAATCCAGCACTGCGATCAGCACGGCAGTCGCTATGGATACGACGGCGAGCGTCCATGCACCGAGGCGGACGAAGAGCTTGTCGACGACGCGGTCGACGGCTTCCTCGATCAGCTTCGCTACCCGGTCTGCTTCTGGAGCGCGGAGGTCGTGCAGGGCGCCTTGGTCACGCATCGTCCGGGACCTGGCTGTGGACTAGGCCAACTTGATGACCGCGACTGCGGCGCTGAGCATCGCTGCATTGACCGTGGTCATGCCGAGCCCGAGGAGCAGTAGCCCGCGGTACAGCTCGGCCTTGGTGGCAAGATGGCGGGTGGCGTCATCGATGGTGTCGGCGATCGCCTGGGCTTGTGGCTCGGTGAAGTCCGTCTTCTGCAGCCGCCGCGTCTGGGATGTCACGAAGGGTGCCCCTTTGTTCAGGTTCACCGTGCCGTACCGGCCGTGCCGGTGTCAATAGCAATCCGCGTAATATAAAATATCGGATATTACGATACGGATTAGCGGGAACCCGGCCCCGGCGCGCTCCAGTCCTCCGCGGACTCCGCCGCCACCTCGCCGACCAGTTCCCCGTCCACCATCTCGAGGATCCGGCCGACATGCTCGATCATCAGCGGGTCGTGCGTCGCGGCGATGACCGTGGTGCCCTCGGCGCTGATCGACTGGAGCAGCTCGAAGATCTGCGCGCCCGTCGCCGAGTCCAGCTCGCCCGTCGGCTCGTCGGCGATGAGCAGGGGCGGGCGGTTCGCGATCGCGCGCGCGATGGCGACGCGCTGCTGCTCGCCGCCCGACAGCTCGTAGGGCCGATGGTCCATGCGCGGACCGAGGCCCACGAGGTCGAGGACATCACCAGCGCGCTCCATCGCGGCGCGCCCGTGTACCCCCGCGATGCGCAGCGCCAGCGCGACGTTCTCGCGCGCCGAAAACAGCGGCAGCAGAGCGAACGACTGGAACACGAAGCCGATGCTGTGGCGACGCAGGTCCGTGAGCCGTGTCTCGCTCGCCGTCGAGATCTCCTCGCCGGCGAGGTGCACGGTGCCGCTGTCGGGGCGGTCGAGGCCTGCGATGAGGTTGAGCAGCGTGGTCTTGCCCGAGCCCGAGCGGCCCCGCAGCGCCACGAACTCGCCGTCCGCGACGTCGAGCGTGACGTTGCGGACCGCATGCACGGCCGTGTCGCTCAGCGTGAAGGTGCGGCTTACGTCGCGCACCTCGACGAGTGCGGGCGTCACGGAGCACCTCGCAAGGGCGCGCGGGGCGGCTCTGGCGGGGGCTCGTTGGGGAACTCGCGGGGCGGGCCGGCCGGGGCGCCCTCATCAGCGCGCACCTCGATGTGGTCGCCGACGAGCTCGACGCGGGCGCGCGTGCCGAGGCTGAGGTGGTCCGCAATCTCGCGTGGAATCTGCAGCCGCCCGCTGCGGTCGACGACGGCGTACTCGTCGACCTCGTCGGCCGAGTCGCGGGCGAAGCGGGCGCGGCGGACGACCTCGGCGCTCGTCTTGCCGTCGCGGAACGCGACGATGCGATGCACGCGGTCGATGATCGAGGCGTCGTGGGTGACGATCACGATGGTCACGCCGGTCTGCTCGTTGAGGTCGGCGAAGACGTCGAAGACCTCGGCGGCCGTCGCGTTGTCGAGCTCGCCCGTCGGCTCGTCGGCGAGGAGCAGCGGCGGGTCGTTGGCGAGCGCGACGGCGATCGCGACGCGCTGCTGCTCGCCGCCCGAGAGCTGGTCCGGGCGGTTGCGCTCCTTGTCAGCCAGCCCCACGCGCCCCAGCAGGTCGCGCGCACGCTCGCGCGCCGCGCCGCGCGATGCGCCCTCGATGAGCATGGGCAGCTCGACGTTCTCGCGCGCGCCGAGGTAGGGGATGAGGTTGCGGCCGGTCTGCTGCCAGACGAAGCCGACCTCGGTGCGGCGGTAGTCGACGAGCTCCTCGGTCGGCGTCGTCAGGAGGTCGCGGCCGCCGACCTCGACACGGCCCGCGGAGGCCTGGTCGAGGCCGGCGAAGATGTTGAGCAGGGTGCTCTTGCCGGAGCCCGAGGCGCCGACGAGCGCCATCATCTCGCCGCGGTACACCTCCAGGTCGAGCCCGCGCAGCGCGACGACCTCGAGGTCCTCGGACTTGTAGATCTTGAAGACGTCCTCGCAGTGGATGTAGGGCTGCTCGTCGTCGCCGGCGCGCGGGTCGGTCGGCTCGATGGTCATGCGTCACCCACCCGTAGCGCGCGGTGCAGCGCGAGGCGCGCGTAGAGCAGCACGACCGCGAGCACCGTGAGCACGAAGACCGTCCCGAGGATGCCCCACACCAGCACGATCTCCCACCTGGACACGGCGAGCGCGAACGGCGGGAGCACCTCGGCGCCGCTCTCGTCGACCCCGAAGAAGTCCATCATCAGCCGCCCCACCTGCAGGCCCACGATGGTGCCGAGGCCCATCCCGGCCAGCACCACGAAGAGGTGCTCGAGCAGCACCACGCCGAAGACCTGCACGCGCGAGAACCCCAGCGTACGCAACACCGCGAACTCCAGACGCCGCTGCTGTGCCGTCAGGTACGAGTAGATCAGGAACCCGATCGCCGATAGCAGCAACACCGCCGCGAACGAGATCGCGAGGATGCCCTCCCACCCGGCCGCGATCAGCGGGTCCTCCTCCTGCCGCGCACGCTCCCCCTCGACGTCGAGGAGCACGCGCGGATCGTACGCCGCCAGCGCCGCGCTGCTCGCCGGTGGGTCGTCCGAGGCCACCCAGGCGCTGTTGTACCCCAGCGCCGAGTTCGGCAACGACGCGTTCGCGTCCACCTGCAGGCGGCTCGCGTGGACGATCGCGAATCCCAGGCGGCTGTTCGCGTCGAACGTCGGGAACAGGTCGAACGATCCCCCGTAGGTGGCTTCGACGTGCGCGCCGCCGACGTTGAGCACGGCGTCGTCGCCGGGTTCGACGCCGAGTCGCTGTGCCGCGTCGCTCGACAGGTACACCAGCGTCCGGCCGCCGGGGATGACCTGGCGGATACCGCGGCGCGAGGCCGGCTGCTCCTCGTCGAGCCACTCGTAGCGCAGCGAGACATCCCAGCCCGGCGGGGCGTCCGGGTCGGCGCGCATCTGGTCATCGACGCGACGCTGGAGGGTGCCCTGGAGCACTTCGAAGCCGGGATCCGTGAACACGTGGGCCAGTATCGCGCCGTCGAACGGCGCGTCGGA
>DAOULE010000009.1:0-1702 GCA_034420575.1 Dehalococcoidia bacterium | reverse complement strand
GGACCTGCCCGAAGACCCTCAGCTTGAGGCGCGCGAGCACTGGCAGCCGGTTGGCGGGCACACGGTGCCGGGCCCGTTCGCGCGGTTCTCGCGCACCCCGATCGGTTCGCTGGAGGCTCCCCCGCTCCTCAACGAAGGCGCAGCACTCCTTGACGCGCCGCGCGCACCCGCGCCCAACGGCGCTGGCTCGCCGGACCGCTCGAACGGGCATCGCTCCCGGACCTTCGAGGGGCTGAAGGTGGTCGACTTCGCCTGGTACGGCGTGGGACCCCTGATCGCGAAGGGGCTCGCCGACCACGGGGCGACCGTGGTGCACGTCGAGTCCGAGCGGCGCGTCGATGGGCTGCGGATGGCTCCGCCGTTCAAGGATGGTGAGAACGACATCAACAAGGCGCAGTTCTTCGCCAACTACAACTCCTCGAAGCTCGGCGCAGCCATCAACCTCTCGACCGAGGAGGGCCGCGAGATCGCTCATGAGTTGACTGAGTGGGCCGACGTGATGGTGGAGAGCTTCGTGCCGGGGACCATGGAGCGCCATGGCCTTGACTGGGCCACGCTCAGTCCCGACCATCCCGACCTCGTGATGGTGCGCACCTGCCTGCGAGGGCAGACGGGGCCCGAGCGCCACTTCACTGGATTCGGCACGCAGGGCTCCGCCCTCGCCGGGATCCACGCGGTCACCGGCTGGCCCGACCGGGCGCCGATCGGCCCGTACGGCGCATACACCGACTTCCTCAACCCCCGCTTCGGGCTCCTCGCGGTCGCCTCGGCCCTGTACGAGCGGCGGCGCAGCGGCAAGGGCCAGCTCATCGACCTCTCGCAGGCCGAGGCCGCGATCCACTTCGTCGCACCGCTCGTCGTCGACTACGCCGCGAACGGGCGGGTCGCGGGCCCCGCCGGCCACGACTCGATGACCGACGCGCCGAACGGCGTCTACGCCTGCCGCGGCACGGAGCGCTACGTCGCCATCTCGTGCGCGATGACGGAGCAGTGGCACGCGCTACGCGATGTCACGGGCATCGAGGGCTTCAGTGGCGCCGAGTACGAGACGTACGAGGGCCGCCAGGCAGACCGCGTGCGCATCGACGCAGCACTCGCAGCCTGGTGCGCCGATCGAGACGGCCAGGAGATCGCCTCGCAGCTGACGGATGCGGGCGTCCCTGCCTCGGCCGTGCAGCGGGTGACCGACCTCTACACAGACCCGCAGCTCGAGCACCGCGAGTTCTTCGTCACGCTGGACCACCCGGCGATGGGGCCGACGCCGTACGACGGCCTCGCGACGCGGTTCTCGGTGACGCCCGGACGGCTCAGCAAGGCGGCGCCTCTGCTGGGAGAGGACACGCACTACGTGCTCACCGAGCTCCTCGGCGCGAGTTCCGACGATGTCGCGCGCTTCGCCGAGAGCGGCGCGCTCAGGTAGCGGCGCTCGCTAGAATCGGGCGACCGGACGCCTCACGCCGCATCACGGCGGCGGCAGGTGAAGGAGGATCCATGGCGGGGACGATGCGAGGCACGACGGCGATCGTCGGCCTCGCCGAGACGACCTACTACAAGCGTGGCGGCGCCGAGGACGCCGAGTTCAAGCTCGGCCTCCAGGCGGTGCTCGCGGCCGCGGAAGACGCGGGCATCGACGTCCGCGACATCGACGGCTTCTGCTCCTACAGCAACGACCGCAACGACCCGACGCGCTTCCACACCGCGC
>DAOULE010000008.1:0-12740 GCA_034420575.1 Dehalococcoidia bacterium | reverse complement strand
AACGAGCCGGGGATCTTGCCGATGGCGTACATCCGCTCCTCGAAGTCCACGGTGAGCGGGAAGAAGTCGATGCCCGCGCGGGGCTCGCCGTCGGTGAGCGTGGCGAGGAGCACGGTGTCGCCGTAACGGATGGTGCAGGCGGCGGTGGCGTTCTGGGCGAGCAGCCCGACGCCGATCTCGAGGGTCTTGCCCTCGATCTCCGTGCTGAAGGTGCGCTCCTCGACGTCCATACGGGGCGCGGACGGTACTTGGGTCAGGGGGGTCTGTGTCATCTGGCTATCGCCTCTCCGGGGCGCGCGCGGTCACGGACGCCCGTACCTGGTGCTGGGGTTGGATGGGTGAACGGTCCGGGCCGCCGGTGGGGATGTGCGGCCGGTTGGTGGGGTGGTCGATGTGTGCTTCTCACTCCCTCGTGCGCTTCGCGGAGCCGCGCCTGCTACGGGCGTGCGCTCCGGCTTGGTGTCGCGCGGTCGGGAGGTACGAAGGGATGCGGAAGCGGCGTGCGCGACTAGCGGCGCAGTCCGAGCTTCTGGATGAGCACGCGGTAGCGCTCCACGTCCTTCTTGCTGAGGTAGCGGAGTTGCCGACGGCGGCGGCCGACGAGCTTGAGTAGCCCGCGACGCGTGTCGTAGTCGTGCGAGTGCTCACGGAGATGGTCCGTGAGCCGCCGGATGCGCTCGGTCAGGAGCGCGACCTGGACCTCGGGGGAGCCGGTGTCTCCCTCGTGGGTCTGGTATTCGTGGACGATCTCTTGCCGGCGTTCCGCGGTGATGAGCGAGGCGATGCGAGTTGGTCCTGTTCCTGTTGCCTATTGCCACCTACACACTCAGCGCCTGGGTCCTCCCTGGACCGGGCGGTGGTCGCAGCGCCGTGGTTCGGCGGGCCGGCGCGCGCACGCGCCGTGCGGCCACGCGATCACGCTAGCACAGGGTGTGATGGCGGCCAACCGCCGATAAGCGAGGCCTACCTCGCTCTGCTCCATCGTCACCGCCTACCCTGATTGGAGACCAACCGAAGGGGTGCCGGCATGACAGACACGAAGGTCTCCGTCTGGTACGACGGCGAGAGCGACATGCTGGAGGTGCTCTGGGCCTTCCGCGACGGCTACTTCACCCCCACCGGCGACGACCGCGTCCTCAAGCGCCTCGACGACGATGGTGAGGTCATCGGCTTCCTCATCCACGAGGTCAGCACGCTTCGGCAAGACAGCCCGGTCGAGTTCGAGCTCGCATCCGAACCCCCGCACGACGATGTCGTGAACCTGACCGCCCGGCACGCTGCGGCTGAGCTCGGCGTATCGGAGCGTCGCGTGCGTCAGCTGGCCCGCGAGGGGCGAGTACAGGGAGCGGTCAAGCACGGGAACGAGTGGCTCATCCCGTCGCCGGTCGAAGTTATCCCCGGCAGCCGGGGGCCCGCCGGCGTGGCGGGTCGCCCGCGCGGCGGGTAGCAGCCACTCGCTAAGCAGTCGTCGGGCGGCGGGTGCGGCCCGGCGTCGGGGCGCGCTCGGTGTGCGGCTCGTCGGACGGGCGGCGCAGCCCGGCCCGCCGGGCCAGCACGGCGCCGAGCGCCGGGTAGCCGCGACGCTGCAGCCACACGGCCACGCCGAGCGCGGCCGTGCAGACGATGAGCCCCACGACACCGTCGAAGATGTAGTGGTTGCCCGTCCCCACCACCGAGACCGACTGCAACACGAACACCACGATCGCTGCCAGGCGCAGGATCAGGTTGCGCGTCGAGACGAACACACCGGCGGCCAGCAGCAGCGACCAGCCGACGTGCAACGACGGCACCGCCGCGAACGGGTTCACGAACGGCTGCATCGACTGCGCCTGGTAGGAGAGGTTGTCGAATACCTCGAGCGTGTCGACGAAGCCCCACTCCAGGAGGAAGCGCGGCGGGGCGACCGGGTACGCCCAGTACAGCACCAGCGCCATGCCGCCCGAGATGAGCATCGAGTCGCGCGTCAGGGTGTAGGCGCGGCGGTGCTTCCAGAACAGCACCAGGCCCACCACCGCGATGAGCGGGAAGTCCAGCCAGAAGTAGACGAAGTTGAGGAACCGGCTCAGCAGGTCGTAGTCCAGCACCCAGCGCTGGAACGCGGGTTCGACGAAGACGCCGATGTTGATCTGGAGGTCGATGATCCAGCGCGCGTGCGCGATCGCCTCGGAGGTACGGTCCACCACGGCGCCACGTACGAAGAAGTAGCAGAGGAACGCGAAGACGAGGAGCAGCAGTTCCGAGATGTCCCACCGGGTCACGCCCGTGCGCTCGGGATTCGTCGAGTAGAAGAGGAAACGGGCCAGGCGGCGGGGAACACGAGGCACGGGAGCGGCGCTCCATCGCGGCGAGTTGCGGCGTCTTGGGTCCGCAGATTGTAACGTACTCACCCGGCCACGTTTGTGCTCGCGGCCGCGCGAAGGAGACACAGCCATGCAGATCGAGGTGACGAGCGGCGAACTCGCCGAGCAGGACGTCGACACCGTCGTGGTGTCGCTGCCCGAGGGATCGAGGCGACTGGCCGGGGCGGCTCGAGCACTCAACACCGCGCTTGGCGGGACGATCGGCGACATGATCGGCTCGCGGGCGATCCGTCTCGGCAGCGGGACGCTCACGCCCGTGCCGGTCTCCGGCGACGTGCGGGCGGGCCGCGTGTTCGTCCACGGGCTCGGCGACCGTTCCAAGCTGACGCCGCGCCAGACGCGCTCGCAGGCCGGTGACCTGGCCCGCGCGCTGCGCGGCGCCGACGCCGGGAGCGTGGCGCTCTGGGCGCATCCCGACTGGGTCGGCAGCGACGTCGAGCGCGGCGGGCAGTCCATCGCCGAGGGCCTCACGCTCGGCCTCTACCGCTTCGACGAGCACCACACGCGCGAGGCGGACCGGCCGCGCGGCAACGTCGCCTCGGTCCGCATCGTCGAGTCCTCGGAGCGTCGCGCGACGCGGCTGCGCAACGGAGCCGAGCGCGGCCAGATCATGGGCGAGGGCGCGAACGTCACGCGTGACCTCGCGAACCAGCCCGCGAACCTGATGACGCCGACGCACATGGCCGAGAAGGCGCAGGCGATCGCCGAGGCTACCGGCCTGGAGTGCGAGATCATCGAGCGCGAGGAGGCCGAGCGGCTCGGGATGGGCTCGTACCTCTCGGTCGCGCAGGGCTCGCACCAGCCGCCGAAGTTCATCGTGCTGCGCTACCGCGGCGCGCGCGGGCGGCGCAGCGTCGCGCTGATCGGCAAGGGCATCACGTTCGACTCGGGCGGCATCTCCATCAAGCCCGCCGCGAACATGGAGCGGATGAAGGGCGACATGACCGGCGCCGCCGCCGTGCTCGGCGCGATGCAGGCCATCGCACGGCTCGCCCCGCCCATCAACGTCACCGGCATCGCGCCGTGCACGGAGAACCTGCCCGGCGGAAGCGCCACCAAGCCCGGCGATGTCTTCTACGCGATGGACGGCCAGACCGTCGAGGTGATCAACACGGACGCCGAGGGCCGGCTCGTCCTCGCCGACGCGCTCGGCTACGCGCGCGCCCACAACTGCTCGCCGCTGATCGACGTGGCGACGCTGACCGGCGCGATGATGATCGCGCTCGGCAACGTGCGCACCGGCGTCTTCGCCAACAACGACCGGCTCTACCGTGACCTCGAACGTGCCGCCGACAACGCCGGCGAGCCGATCTGGCGCTTCCCGCTGGACGACGAGTACGACCGCCAGATCAAGTCGGACGTGGCGGACATCAAGAACACCGGCGGGCGCGGGGCGGGGTCGATCACGGCGGCGAAGTTCCTGCAGCGCTTCGCCCACGACACGCCGTGGGCCCACTTCGACATCGCGGGCGTCATGGACGTCGAGCGCGACCGCGGCGAGTTCGTGAAGGGCAACTCCGGCACCGCGACCCGCACGCTCGTCGAGTACGTGCTCGACCGCGCCGGGTAGCGGCTCCTCGAAGGCCACACGACGACGGCCCGGGTTCGCCCGGGCCGTTCCGCGTCTGTCGCCCCGCCGGCGTTACCCGCGTGCGGCGATGAGCTCCCGTACGCGGTCGAGGATGCGCACGCCGCAGTCGTACTTCGACATCAGCGGGAGGTCCTCGCGGCTCCCCTCGCGGTCCAGGATCGTGATGCGGTTGGTGTCGACGGCGAAGCCGGCGTCGGTCGCGGAGACGTCGTTGGCGACGATGAGGTGGGCGTTCTTCTCGACCAGCTTCTTCGCCGCGTTGTCCACCATGTCCTGGGTCTCGGCGGCGAACGCGACCTTGATCAGCCCGTCCGACTGCACGGTGGCGATGATGTCCGGGTTGCGGATCAGGTCGATGCCCCACGTCTCGCGGCCGCCGCGCTTCTGCTTCTCCTGCGCGGCCTCGGCGGGACGGTAGTCGGCCACGGCGGCAGCCATGATCAGCGCGTCGCACGACGGCACATGCTCCTCGACAGCCTCGAGCATCTCCTGCGCGGTCTCGACCGGCGCGATGCGGACGCCTGCGGGCGCGGCCAGCTCGGCGCTGGTGATGAGCACGACGTCGGCGCCGCGGTCGCGCGCGGCCTCCGCGACCGCGTAACCCATCTTCCCGCTCGAGCGGTTGCCCACGAAGCGCACCGGATCGACCGGCTCGCGCGTGCCGCCGGCGGTGACCGCGATGCGCGCGCCGGCCAGCGGCCCGTCGAGCCGCCCGGCCGCGGCCTTGAGGTGGTCGACGATGGCGACCGGCTCCATGAGCCGTCCCGCGCCGATCTCGCCCGACGCGAGGCGGCCCTCGAGCGGCCCGAGGAAGGTGACGCCGCGCTCCTGCAGCGTCCGGACGTTGGCCTGCGTCGCGGCGTTGGCCCACATCCCGGCGTCCATTGCCGGCGCCACCAGCAGCGGGCCGCGCATGGCGAGCGCGGCGAGGGTGACGCAGTCGTCGGCGATGCCGTGCGCGATCCGCGCCATCACGGACGCGGTGGCCGGGACCACCAGCATGAGGTCGGCCGAGCGGCCGAGCGCGACGTGCGGCTCGGCGTGCTCGCCGTCGGGCGCCCAGATGTCGACGAGGGGCTCGTGGCCCGTGACCCCGCGGAACGTCGCGGGGCCCACGAACTCGGTCGCTGCGCGGGTCATGACGGGCCGCACCGTGGCGCCGGCCTGCACGAGCCGGCTGGCCACCTCGACGGCCTTGTACGCGGCGATCGACCCGGTCACGCCGAGCACGATCGTGCGTCCCGAGAGTGGTCCTGGTGTTTCGCTCATGTGTTGGCCTCATAGACGAGCCGGAGCGCCTCGAAGTTGAGGTCCGGCTCGATCGCGTCGACGCAGCCCGCGGCCGCGGCGATCTCGTTCGCGTATCCACCCGTGGCGATCACCGTAGCGTCATCGCCAATCTCCTCCTTGAAGCGTCGCACCATGCCGCGCACCATCTCGACGTACCCGTAGAACATGCCTGCCTGCATCCCGTCCACGGTATTGCGCCCGATCACGCTGCCCGAGGGCGGCGCGGTCACGTCGACGCGGTTCAGCATGGCGGCGCCGTCGAACAGCGCCTGCGCGGAGATGCCGATGCCGGGGGCGATGGTACCCCCCAGGTAGTCGCCGTCGCGCCCCACCGCGTCGAAGACCAGCGCCGTGCCGAAGTCGACGACGACCACGGGCGGCGTATGGCGGTGCACGGCGGCGACGGCGTGCAGGATCCGGTCCGGGCCGACCGCGGACGGATCGTCGTAGCGGATGGGCACGCCGGCCTGGAGCTCGGCGCTCACGACGAGCGGCTCGACGCCGAATGACTGCCCGCACGCCGCACTCACTGCCTCGGCGATCACGGGGACCGTCGAGGACAGCACCGCCCCGTCCACCGAGTGCCGATCGACGCCACACCGGCGCAGCTCGGTCTCTATTCGGTCCGCATATCCCTCGGGCGGCAGGTCGCGTTCGCTGGCGAGGCGGAAGCGCGCGGCGATGGTGGCGCCGTCGAAGGCGGCGACGGCCACGCTGGTGTTGCCGATGTCGATGGCGAGAAGCACGAACGCCCCCGATAGTTGTCGGCGCACCCGCGGGACGGAGTCGTGCTGGTGGCCTGGCGCCCGTAACCGGTCCGGTATCGCGACGGATTATACACAGAGAATCCCAAATTCCGCGTTCGGCTCGGTCTGGCGACATAGCGCTGTTGCCTCCGCGGAGCCCTTCCGCTTACCTTCCGTTCCAGCTTTCACTATCACTCCTGCAGCGGGCCACCGGGCGGCGCTCGCGGGGACGGATAACGCGGCCGGTGGGGTGAACCCGCTCGCGGGTCGGCCGTAGTCCTCCGCATAGTTACCCACAGTTATCCCAAACTGTGGGTTTCCCAGTGCCGTGCCCGGCCTCGCTTTGGAGCCACGCGGTGTCCAACGATCCCGCCGAGCT
Organism: Dehalococcoidia bacterium; assembly: GCA_034420575.1. GTDB lineage: Bacteria > Chloroflexota > Dehalococcoidia > UBA2979 > UBA2979 > VXMT01. Next base: position 6,374 of record DAOULE010000008.1, on the reverse strand, counting down.
ATGGGAGATCGCACGTCGCTCGCTTCGGCAGCACGTCTCCGACGCCAACTACGAAACCTGGCTCGCTCCCACCGAAGGTGTCCGCCTCGAGGGTGACACGCTCGTGGTCGGCACGCGCTCTGAGTTCATCACCGAGTGGCTCCAGCAGCGGCTGCTGCCGCTGATCCGGCGCACACTCGCCGACCTCGGCGATCAGCCGCTCGACATCGTCTTCGAGCCGCTGCGCACCCCGGACGACGAGGCGCCGGTCCTCCAGCGCGGCGGCGACCCCGGGCGCGCGAGCCCGGACGGCTACCGCCGGCCGCGGCTGCGCGAGCAGTACCAGTTCCGCTCGTTCGTCGTCGGGCCCAACAACCGCCTCGCCGTTGCGGCCGCCGAGGGCGTCGCGCGGTCCCCGGGACACCTCCACAACCCGCTGTTCCTGTACGGCGCTGTGGGCCTTGGCAAGACGCACCTGCTGCAGGCCATCGGGCACGCCCTGCTCGATAACAAGCAGCTCCTGCTCTACATCTCCGCCGAGCAGTTCACCAACGACCTCATCCAGTCCATCCAACAGCGCAAGCAGGAGGAGTTCCGCCTGCGCTACCGCCACGCCGACGCCCTCCTCATCGACGACATCCAGTTCGTCAGCGGCAAGGAGGCGACACAGGAAGAGCTGTTCCACACCTTCAATAACCTCTACGAAGCCGGCCGCCAGATCGTCATCACCTCGGACAAGAGCCCGCAGTTGATCCCGGAACTCGAGGAGCGCCTTCGCTCGCGCTTCGAGTGGGGCATGATCGCGGACATCCAGGCGCCCGACGTGGAGACGCGCATCGCCATCCTGCGATCCAAGGCGGACGAGCAGCACATCCAGCTCGACAATGATTCCCTGCACGTGATCGCCCGCCGGTACACGCACAACATCCGCGAGCTCGAAGGTTCGCTCACGCGCGTACTCGCTTACGCCCGACTCGTCGAGGAGCCCGTCTCGCCCTCGCTCGTGCAGTCCGCGCTCGCCTCGCTCGACCCGGCCGAGCCGCAGCTGCCGCCCTCGCCGGACGTCATCATCGACGTGGTGTGCCGGTACTTCGGCATCGGCCGCGACGCACTGCTGTCGAAGAGCCGCGCGAAGCGCGTCGCCTACCCGCGCCAGCTCGCGATGTACCTCATCCGCGAGATGTCGCACCGCTCGCTCGTGGAGATCGGCGCCGCCCTCGGTGGCCGCGACCACTCCACGGTGCACCACGGCTGGCGCAAGATGAGCCGCTCGCTGCAGATCGAGCCCGAGACGCGCCAGGACGTCACCACCCTGCGCGAACTCATCGAGCGCGCGCGCCAGGCCGCCTGACCACGTCGGCACGCCCTCACGGCACCCTCGGCCGTCTCATGCACATCTGTTGCTCGCCCGTGGGTAAGCGCCGTGCTCCGACGTGGATTCCGTGGGCAGCACCGTGGACGCACGCACGCGCCCGGGAGTCCCGGAGCGCCACCGATCCCGCCAGCCGTGCCCGATCCCACGTCGCATCGGTGACCTGTCCGCACCCTCACCCACGCCCCGTCGGCGTTGCCCCGGTTGCCTGCCGGCGAGTTGCCCACACCGCCCACAGCTCTACCACTACGACGACCCCTCGCTCTCCTACACTGGATACACGAGGTTTCCCGAGTGACCGCCCGACAGGGACGCATGGGATAAGTGACGTGTGATCGATCAAGTCGAGTTCATGGTCCAGGCTGGCGTTGGCGGTAGCGGCATCGTCTCGATGCGGCGCGAGAAGTTCGTGCCGCACGGGGGGCCTGACGGTGGCGATGGCGGCCGCGGCGGCAGCGTCGTGCTGGTCGCGGACAGCAAGGTGGCCGGCCTCGGCGCGTACCGGGATGGCAGGCCGCGGGTGGCGCACGCTGGGCGCGCGGGCAGCTCGTCGCTGCGGAAGGGCGCCGCCGGCGAAGACCTCGAATTGCTCGTCCCGGTCGGGAGCATCGTCTGGGATGGCGAGGAGCGCCTGGCCGACCTTACAGAGCACGGCGAGCGCGTCGTGGTGGCGCGAGGTGGCCGCGGCGGCTGGGGCAACAAGCGCTTCGCGACCCCCACGCGGCGAGCGCCGCGTTTCGCGCAGCAGGGCGCCCCGGGTGAGCGGCGGATGTTGCGCATCGAGCTCAAGCTCCTCGCGGACATCGGGCTGGTCGGGCTCCCGAACGCCGGGAAGTCGACGCTGCTCGGGGCGTGGTCGGCGGCGCACCCGCGGGTCGCGCCGTACCCGTTCACCACGCTCGAACCCGAGCTGGGGGTGGTCGAGCTGGGCTACGACAGCTTCGTGGCCGCCGACATGCCGGGGCTCATCGAGGGGGCGAGCCAGGGCGTGGGCCTCGGGCACGAGTTCCTGCGCCACGTCGAGCGCACGCGCGTCCTGGTTCACGTCCTTGACATGACCCGCGACGACCCGCTGGCCGACCGCGAGCTCATCGACGAGGAGCTGGCGAGCTTCGGCCACGGGCTCGCCGAGAAGCCGCAGGTGCTCGCGCTGAACAAGATCGACGACCCGGACGCCGCGGCGCACGTCGAGTTGCTCGAGGAGCAGGTCGAGGCGCTCGAACTGCCGTGGCTGGCCATCTCGGCCGCGAGCGGCGAGGGCACGATGGCGCTCGCCCGGCGCGCGTTCCAGGTGCTGCAGGAGCAACTCGAACGCGAGGAGGTCGAGGCGCCCCCACCGCTGCTGCAGCCAGAGTCGCGCGTACGCGAGCGGGTCAGCGCCGAGCGGGCCGCCGACGGCGTGGCGGTGGTGCACGGGCGCACGGCGGAGTGGCTGGCCTTGACACTGGATGCCGAGCATCCCGAGGCGCGCGAGGAACTCCTGGACCGCCTACGGCGGCTGGGCGTGCAGCGCGCGCTCACGCGTCTCGGCGTGCGGACGGGCGAGCGCGTGCGCATCGGTGAGGCGGAGATCACGTGGGAGTAGCCGGGTCGCCGCGGGTGGGTGTGCTCGGCGGGACCTTCGACCCACCGCACCTCGCGCACCTCGTGCTCGCCGCGGCCGCGCGGCGGGAGCTCCGGCTCGACCGCGTCGTGCTGGTGCCCGCGGGCGACCCGTGGCGCAAGGCCGACCGCGACGTGACGCCGGCACGGACGCGCCTCCGACTGGTCGAGGCGGCGGCCGCGGCGTTGCCGTGGGCGGAAGTCAGCGCCATCGAGGTCGAGCGCGACGGCCCCACCTACACCCTCGATACGTTCGAGGAGCTGGCCGCGGCGGAGCCGGATGCCGCGTGGTGGTTCCTGCTCGGCGAGGACGCGCTCGCCGACCTCCCGCACTGGCACGAGCCCGAGCGGCTGGTGCAGCGCGTGCGCTTCGGCCTCGCGCAGCGTCCCGGCGCTGAACCGGCCGCAAGCACCCTCGAGGCATTGCCGGGGCTGGCGGACCGCGTCGACGTGGTGCCGATGCCGGCGTTGGACGTGTCGGCGAGCGACCTGCGTGCGCGGATTGCGCGGGGGGAGCCGACCGGACCGGCGCTACCCGCGGAGGTGCGGCGCGTTATCGACGAGTTGGGACTGTATCGGGATAGCTAGCCCGGCGGTGTAGGGACCTCCTCGGGCGGCCTGCCGATGAGCACCGAGGCACGCGGGATCGGCGGGAGCAGGAACGGGCGCAGCAGCGCGTCGGTCACGAACGGGAAGCCGGCCTCGTCCGCGAACCGCATCAGCGTCGCCGCCGAGCGCAGGTACGGCTCCTTCACGTGCGAGGTGATGAACAGCTGGTTGAAGGCGTCGAGGAGCCGCAACCCCGTCGGCGCGAAGTCCCACAGCAGCGCCAGCCCGCCGGGTGAGAGCACGCGGTAGACCTCGTCCAGCAGGTCGCGCAGCCCGTCGTCGTCGAGGTGCTTGACCAGGTGGCCGCAGAGCACGAGCTGGAAGCTGCCGTCGGCGAACGGCAGCCGGGCCGCGCTCGCCTGCACCAGCGCGCTGGGCCGGCCCGCGCTCGCCTCATCGTCCGCGGCGAGCCGGAGCATGGGTCGCGAGAAGTCGAGACCCACGGGGTCCCGCTCGAACGGCAGCTGGCGGTCGAGCAGGCGCAGGAGTGCGCCGCGGCCCGTGCCGATGTCGAGCGTGCGCTCGGCGCCGGTGAGGTTGAGCTCGGCCGGGAGGCGCAGCAGGGGGCCGTTCACGAAGAACGCGCCGCGCTCGGCGAGGAACCAGCGCATCAGCACCCCGCTCGGCGAGGGCACGCGCAGCCAGCGGTTGTACTCGGAGAGACGGGTGCGCTCGTTGGAGTGGGAGGTCACGGGGGTGATGGTGGCACGCGCGCGGAGGCGGCTCAATCCTCCGAGGTGCGCAGGTCGAACGAGAGGCGGACGCGCGCCTCGGCCCCGGCCGCCCAGTCGCACATCGCGGCCAGCTCACCGAGGCGCGGCCCGAGGTCGTCGTAACCCTCGAGCAGCCCGTCGAGCTCCTCGTCGCCCCCGCCGATCGCCGCGGTGATGGCGCGGCAGCACTCCGCGAGCAGTGCCGCGTCCTGCCAGGCGCGGTCGAGCTCACGCTGGTCGGCCGCATCGGCGACGTCACGGTCGGCGTAGCGGAGCAGCGGGCGCAGCTCGACCTTGAAGCGGCGCTGCATGCGCATCGCCGCCTGCGCCAGTTCGTGCTGCCCGCCGAAGCGCACCGAGTACGCCCATGACGCGAAGAACAGCACGATCGTGGGGTCACCGCCGAAGGCGACCGGGCACTCCTCGTCGCCCTCGAACTCGACGTGCAGGCGCTGGGTCGCAAGATGAGCAGGCATGCTGCATTATCGGAGTATGGCGTCCCTACAGCCCATCGGCCCAGTTGAAGTCAATGAGCTGCGCCTTGAGCGGCTTGGACGGAAATGGCGTCTCTGCGACGGGAGCCTCCCACTCAAGACCAGGAGCGCCTGGGCAAGGTGTTCGATCGGGCGGTGGCGGATGCGCTGGCGATCATGCTGGGCGGGATCCCGATTGTGACGCCGAATCAGAACGACATTGCACCTGCCGAGCCGGACTGCGTAGAGCTCGGAGACACGAAGGTTGTAGGAGGAGTTCGGGCCCAGAACTTCGATGTAGGATACCGCCCCGACGGCCCACGGTTCGTCTTTGACAGCAAGACCTTGAATAGCCTGTCTAGCGTACGGAAGAACTACCAGAACATGATCAACGACCTCGCCACTGAGGCGGCGACGGTCCATACGCGGTACCCCTACGCGGTGGTCGCGTTCCTCGTGGCGGTACCCGAGCCATGCTTAGTCGAGCCGCAGCGATCGACACTCATGGCCACACTCGAGAGGCTAAATGGTCGGGATGGCGTGGATGAGCCGCCGCACGTTGCTGAAGCAATGGCGCTTGTGCTCTGGGATCCTGACACCGGGACGATTCATGAGGAGTCCCCTGAGCCAGATGCGTCGCTAGGGCTCCGGACCTTCGCGCGAAGCATCGAGAGCACCTATTGGGGGCGGTACAAAGGCCTGCCACCTCATATCGAGGAGCGCCGTCGGCGGTCGCGACGGCGTTCATAAAGGCGACGCCACACTGACCGGAGGGCGGCCAAGTCGCAGCTGGTGAGGCCTGTTGAGTTGCTAAGGGCTTCGTCCACGGTGTCCATTGCCGCCACGATGCCCTGAAGGCGTACCAGTTCGTCGACCTCGTCGAGCGACGGACTGGTGGTTGATAGCGGCGGGATAGGTAGCGATTCTGCTTCACGAGGTTCGAGCTCCAAGACTCCGCCACCGTAACTGCGACCACGGATTTCGGCGAAAGCTGCCGTGACTGAATTGAGGAACGAGGAGGCGAGCCAGTTACTCGACGTACCGTTGAGCATCCGTAGACGGTGAATTGTGTCCGTGCACGTCGCGCGAGTCTGGTTGTCCACAATCCGAGGTGCGTCATGGATCTGACGGAGCAGAAAGGCATCGGGCTTCCAGGTGGAAGGCACCGCCCACCAGCGTGGCTCGCGGATCCTGCACTTATAGCCAAGGTGGAGGCCGCGGCTCTCGCCGTACTCGACGTATTGGAGGGCGGGCGGTTCGAGCTGGGCGCGGTCGGTCGGGCCGAGGTCGAGGAGGAGGCACCTGCCGCCAGACGCCTTGAGCGAACGCCACTCGTGGTCCCGGAGAACCACCCCAGGGATCTGTGCGGTGCGGCCGACAAGGGGACGGCACCACGGTTCCAGGCCCTGCGCCTCCTCCGCATTCAGGACGAAGAACTCGTTGCGGCCCGTGACTATCCCCACGTCGACGGATGCCAACTCGCCGAGAGAGGGGAACTCGCCGGATGCTTCGATACCGCGGACGAGTGAGAGCTCGGAGGGGGAGAGGTAGAATTGCGTCCACTTCTCAGTCGCGTGATCAAGATCGACCGCGGAGCGGCTGCTCACGGAGAGATCGAGGTTCTCG
>DAOULE010000007.1:0-12305 GCA_034420575.1 Dehalococcoidia bacterium | reverse complement strand
GCCCGAAGGACGACCGTGGAATTCGTCGACGTCATCACGGCCCCCTACGACTTCTTCAACTGGATCGCCGATCAGGGCTTCCTCGCGATGAAGGCGCTCTACGACCGCTACGGCTCGCCGATGGTCTACCTCGCCGCGGCGGTCGAGGCGACCGTGGGCCTCGGCTGGGTGTTCCCGGGTACCGTGCTCATCTTCCTCGGTGGCGCCTTCGCCGACGACCACGGCACGCCCGTCGCGCTCGTGTGGGTGCTGGCCATCGCCGGCACCATCACCGGCGACACGATCTCGTACGCGATCGGCCGGTGGGGCGGCGGACGCATCGAGGCGTCGAGGTTCGGCACGCACCTCCGCGCGGGGCGTGCGGTGATGGAGGGCCGGGCGCGCTGGCTGATCCCCTTCTACCACTTCAGCCCGTGGACACGGGCGATCGGCGCGGTCGGCGCGGGCGCGCTGCGGCTACCCCTGCGCGTCTGGGTACCCCTCGACTACCTCGGGGCGGTCATCTCCAACACCGGCTGGGTCGGGGCGGGCTGGCTGCTCGGCCAGGCGGTGCTGACCGAGGACGGGACGCTCGAGCAGCACCCGGTGCTGCGCCTCGGCCTCGCGGCCGTCGCCGTCGCGCTCTACATACTCTTCCGCCGCGAGTACGCGCGCGCCTACGGCCGCGTGACCGCCGACGCCGAGGCGGCCGAGGCCGCGGGCGCCGCACCTACCGGGACTGAGCGAGGCGCGTAGAACTTCGGCAGCCCTACCGCACCAACAGGAACGGGACCAGCGGGTCCCGTTCTCGTGTGTTGCCGTTGACGCGGTTCAGGAACCGTCGGCGGGTGGCGCCGCCGAGGACTGCCCCCACGCGAGGCCGGGCCGGCCGCGAGGCTCCTCCACCGGCTCGTCCTCGCCGGCCGAAGCGGCGGGCGGCTCCGCGGGCGGGGGCGCTTCGACCGGGTCGGGCGGCATCTCGCGGCCCTCGGCCGGGCCGAGCAGGCGTACGAGGTCGTCGCCCTCGATCGTCTCAAGCTCCATCAGCGCGTCGGCGAGCTCGGCGAGCTTTTCGCGGTGCTTGCCGAGCACCTCGCGGCAGCGCTCGTGCGCTTCCTCGACGATGCGGCGCACCTCGTCGTCGATCTCCTCGGCGGTGCGCTCCGAGTAGTCGCGCTGCTCGGCGATGTCGCGCCCGAGGAAGACCATCGAGTCGCGGCGGCCGAAGGTGCGAGGGCCGAGACGCTCGCTCATGCCCCACTGCGTGACCATCTCGCGCGCGATGTGCGTGACCTTGCCGATGTCATCGTGCGCCCCGGTCGTCGGCTCGCCGAAGATCATCTCCTCGGCCACGTGGCCGCCGAGGGCCTGCGCCATCATTGCCTCGTAGTACGAGCGGTCCTGCAGGCGGCGGTCGTCCGAGGGCAGGGAGCGGGTGAAGCCGCCCGCCATGCCGCGCGCGACGATCGTGACCTTGTAGACGGGGTCTGCCTTGGGCAGGAAGTGGCCGGCCACGGCGTGGCCGCCCTCGTGGTAGGCGATGATCTGCTTCTCGACGGGGGTGATGACCCGCGACTTGCGCTCCGGGCCGGCGATCACGCGGTCCACGGCCTCGTTCAGCTCGGGCATCGTGATGCGCTTCTTGTTGCGCCGCGCGGCGAGGATCGCGCCCTCGTTGACGAGGTTGGCGAGGTCTGCGCCGGAGAAGCCCGGCGTCTGCTTCGCCACGTACTCGAGGTCGACGTCGGAGTCGAGCGGCTTGCCCTTCACGTGCACGTCGAGCACCGCGCGCCGGCCCTTCACGTCGGGCAGGTCGAGCGTGACCTGGCGGTCGAAGCGGCCGGGCCGCAGCAGCGCCGGGTCGAGGATGTCGGGGCGGTTCGTCGCCGCGACGACGATGACGTTCGAGTTGGAGTCGAAGCCGTCCATCTCGACGAGGATCTGGTTCAGCGTCTGCTCGCGCTCGTCGTGCGAGCCGCCGAGGCCCGCGCCGCGCTGGCGGCCGACCGCGTCGATCTCGTCGACGAACACGATCGCGGGGGCGTTGCGCTTGGCCTGGTCGAAGAGGTCGCGCACGCGGCTGGCGCCGACGCCGACGAACATCTCGACGAACTCGGAGCCCGAGATGGAGAAGAACGGCACGCCCGCCTCGCCGGAGACGGCGCGGGCGAGCAGCGTCTTGCCGGTGCCCGGGTTGCCGACGAGCAGCACGCCGTGCGGGATGCGCGCGCCGAGGGCGGCGAACTTCTCCGGGAACTTGAGGAACTCGACGATCTCCGCGAGCTCCTGCTTCGCCTCCTCCTGCCCGGCCACGTCGAGGAACGTGACGGTCGGCTTCTGGCCCGTGAACATGCGTGCCTTGCTGCGTCCGAAGGACATGGCCTGCGAGTTGGAGCCCTGCGCCTGGCGCATCATGAAGATCAGGATCGCGCCGAAGATGATCAGCGGGAGGAAGTTGAAGAGCAGCCCGAAGATGTTGCCGAACTGGCTCGGGCCCTCGACGACGACCTCGACCGCGCCCTCGGCTGCGCCGATCGGCACGCCGTTCTCGCGCAGGATCTCCTCGACCGTCGCGCTCTCCTCGATGCGCGAGGAGAGCGGCTCCTGCTGGGTGCGCAGGTGGACGGTGAGACTCGTCCCGCGGGCGACGATGCGTTCGACCTCGCCCTGCTGCGCCGCGTGGACGACCTCGGTGATCGAGATGTCGCGGGCGCTCGAGGACGGGCGGAAGAACATGACCACCACGAGCACGACGGCGACGAGGATGATCAGGTAGATGAAGGAGTTGCGCATCCAGCGTGAGTTCATCGCGCTCCGTCGTTCCCACGCGGCGGGAGGGCCGTCCCCGCGTCCGCCGTGGCATCCCCCACCGGGTTCGCATCCAGTGTAGCACCGGCCCCGTTTGTGCCGGACTGTTGGCGGAGTGTGGATCGAGGGGTCCAAGTTCGCCCGCTCAGCGCACGGGTGGCACGCCCCGGCGATAACCGCTCACTTGCCCGATCGGTATAGCGATGCCTAGGATGCCGCGTGGTCACCGCAACAAAGCTGCTACCCGGACTCAAGCCCAGACGGACCGCCAAACCGACGTGGCAGGTCGAGAACGCGATCTGGCGCGAGGGCCTCGCGCGCGTCGCGGGCGTCGACGAGGTCGGGCGCGGGCCGCTCGCGGGGCCGGTGGTCGCGGGCGCCGTCGTGCTGCCGTACTCGCGCGCCCGCTGGGTCGGGCGGCTGCGGGACTCGAAGGTGCTCGACGCTGAGACGCGCGAGGAGCTTGCCGCCGAGGTCCGCGGGCGCTGTGAGTGGGGCATCGGCATCGTCTCGCCGCACGTCATCGACCAGCTCGGCATGACGCGCGCGACACGCCTCGCGATGCGTCGTGCCGTGCTCGCGCTGCCCCGGCCACCCGACGCGCTGATCGTCGACGGCCGCGAGGTCGTGGAGTGCGAGGCGCCACAGCGGGCAGTCATCGACGGCGACGCGCTGTGCCCCTCCGTGGCCGCGGCGAGCATCGTGGCGAAGGTCGCGCGCGACGCGATGATGGACCGCCTCGAGGAGCGCTTCCCGGGCTACGGCTTCGCGAGCAACAAGGGCTACGCCACGCCCGACCACCGCCGCGCCCTGCACCAGCTCGGTCCGTCGAGCGTGCACCGCCTGCTGTTCGCGCCCGTTCTCGAAGCACTCCACGCGCGTCGAGCCGCCTGAGACCCCTTGGTGAGCCGGTGACACGGCCGACCGACCGCCTCGGCCGCTCCGGCGAGCGGCTGGCCGCCGACTATCTGCAGGGGCACGGCTACGAGCTCGTCGCGCGCAACGTCCGCCGCCGCGAGGGCGAGGTGGACCTCATCGCCCTCGACGGGACCGCCGAGGGCGGCACGCTGGTGTTCGTCGAGGTGAAGCTGCGGCGGCCGGGCCAGGCCGGGCGGGCCATCGAGGCGCTGAGCCCGGCAAAACAGCGCCGCCTCCGCGACCTCGCGCTCGCATACGCCGCCGACCACCCGGAGCTACCCGAGCAGCAGCGCATCGACGTGGTCGCGATCGACCTCGGCGAGGACGGCTCCGTCGCGTCGTTCGAGCACGTCGTGAGCGCCGTCGAGGGGTGAACGGCGGGGCTGCAAGACAGAGACTGCCCGGCTACACTCCCGCCATGCCGATCTACCAGTACGACTGCTCGGGCTGCGGCGAACGCGTGGAGGTGCTCCACCGCTCGGCCGCGAGCATCGACACCGCGTCGTGCCCGCAGTGCGGGAGCGCCAAGCTGACGCGCGTGATGTCGACGTTCGCGCGGCACCGCACCGGTGCGCAGCGCCTCGAGGAGATCGATGTCGGAGCGGAGCAGGCCGCACTGCAGGACGGCGACGAGAAGGGCTTCGCACGCTGGGCGCGCCGCGCCGGCGCCGAGTACGACGAGGCGCTGGGCACCAACTACCGCGAACTCGCCGAGCGGACCGAGGCGGGCGAGGACCCCGTCGACCGGCTTGGCGCCGGGCACTCCTTCCAGCACCGCGTCGAGGACTGCCGGATGCAGGCCGAGCGCGCGCGCCAGGCGGAGGAGGGGGTGTAGGCCGCCCCGGCCGCGCCCTCGATCGCCTATGCCGATATACGAGTACAACTGCGCCGACTGCGACGGCGTCACGAGCGTCTTCCTGCGCTCGATGCGGCAGGAGGTCTCGGCCGACCAGCGCTGCGAGCACTGCGGCTCGGCGGCCATCAGCCGGGCGATCTCGCAGGTCGCGCGCCTGAAGACCACCCAGGACGTCGTGGACGAGTACGGCTCACCCGCCGAGGGTGGCGAGTATCGCGACCCGCGTCAGATCGGGCAGTGGGTCGAGGAGCGCTTCGAGGAGTACGGCCTCGACATCCCCGACGATACGCGCGAGATGATCGACGCCGCGCGTGAGGGCGAACTCCCGGACTCCGTGACCGACTGACGCCTCGCGAGCCCAGCTATGCACGATCCGCGCAAGGCCGACCCGTTATGCGAGCTTGGGAGGGTCGTACGCTCGCGCGCGCGGGCGGGCCCGTTTAGTATCGCGGCGTCAGTGTTGCTCGCAGATTTCCGCGGGAATCCTGTGCACGGGGGGAACGAATCATGGAGATCCTCTGGGTCGCGATAGTCGCTGCGCTCGTCGCGCTGGTATTCGCAGTAGTGGCAACGCAACGGCTCCTCGGCGAAGACGAGGGCGACGAGACCATGCGCTCGATCGCCGAGCAGATCCAGATCGGAGCCGCGGCGTTCCTGCGCCGCGAATACACCTTCATCGCCGCCTTCGTGGTGGTGGTGGCGGTCGTGCTGCTCGTGTTCCGTGACCTCGATGTGCTCGACAAGCTCGACAGCGGCAGCGGGAACCTCACGGACCTCCCGCGCTTCGCCATCGCCTACATTGTCGGCGCCATCGCGTCGGCGACCGCGGGGTACGTCGGGATGTACGTCGCGGTGCGCGCGAACGTGCGCACGACGGCAAAGGCGCGCGAGGGGCTGAACCCGGCGCTGCGCGTGGCGTTCTCGTCGGGCTCGGTCATGGGCATGACGGTCGTGGGCATCAGCCTCGGCTGCCTCGCCGTGCTGTACCTCATCTTCCAGGACGTGGGGCCGCTTACCGGCTTCGCGTTCGGCGCCTCCTCGATCGCGCTCTTCGCGCGTGTCGGCGGCGGCATCTACACCAAGGCCGCCGACGTGGGCGCCGACCTCGTCGGCAAGGTCGAGGCCGGCATCCCTGAGGACGACCCGCGCAACCCGGCGACCATCGCCGATAACGTCGGCGACAACGTCGGTGACGTGGCCGGCATGGGCGCGGACCTCTTCGAGTCCTACACGGGTTCGGTCGTGGCGACGATGTCGCTTGCGACGGTCGCCATCGTCTTTGCCGGCGACGCGACTGCCGCGTCCGACGGCGATGCGTTCGTCCTGCCGTTCCTGGTCATGGCGATCGGCATCGCCTCCTCGATCATCGGCACGTTCCTCGTCCGCACGAGCGAAGACGCGACCATGGGGCGGCTGCTGTGGGCGCTGCGCACCGGCATCTTCTCGGCGGGCGGCCTCGTGCTGATCGGCACCGCGATCGCGGTGACGGTGATGGAGCTCAAGTACGACCTGTTCTGGGTCGTCCTCGTCGGCCTCGTCGCCGGTCAGATCATCGGTACGGCGACGGAGTACTACACGGCGTTCGAGTTCTCACCGACGCAGAAGCTCGCCGAGCAGGCGGAGACCGGCGCGGGCACCGTGATCATCGGCGGGCTCGGCCTCGGCATGCTGTCGACGGCGATCCCGCTGCTCACGATCGTGATCGCGATCGGCATCACCTACGAGCTGGCGGGCCTCTACGGCATCGCGCTGGCCGCGGTCGGCATGCTCTCGACCCTCGGCGTGACGCTCGCGAGCGACGCGTACGGGCCGGTGGCGGACAACGCCGGCGGTATCGCCGAGCAGGCCACCCTCCCGCCCGAGGTGCGTGAGCGCACCGACGCCCTCGACAGCCTCGGCAACACGACGGCGGCGACGGGCAAGGGCTTCGCGATCGGGTCGGCCGTGCTGACGGCCATGGCGCTGATGTTCACCTACCAGCAGGTGATCAGCGGCGGCGAGACGCTCATCTTCGACCTCCTCGACGTGACCGTGCTGGTGGGCACGCTCATCGGCGCGCTCATGCCGTTCCTCTTCGCGGCCCTGACGATGGCCGCGGTCGGCCGTGCCGCGATGGCGATGGTCAACGAGGTGCGGCGGCAGTTCCGCGAGCACCCGGGGATCATGGACGGCACCGAGGACCCGGACTCGGCCGGCGCGGTCGACATCGCCACCCAGGGCGCGCTCCGCGAGATGATCATCCCCGGCACCATCGCCGTGGTGGTCCCGGTCGGGGTCGGCGTCTTCATCGGCCCCGAGGCGCTCGGCGGCCTGCTGGCCGGCTCGATCGCCGCGGGCGCGCTGCTCGCGCTGATGATGGCGAACGCCGGTGGCGCGTGGGACAACGCGAAGAAGTTCATCGAGGCCGGCGCGCACGGAGGCAAGGGCTCCGAGGCGCACGCCGCCGCGGTCATCGGCGACACCGTGGGCGACCCGTTCAAGGACACCTCGGGGCCGTCGCTGAACATCCTGCTCAAGCTGATGGCGATCGTGGCGGTGGTGTTCGGCCCGCTCTTCATCTAGAGCGGCAACGAGCGAATCGATCCGGCCCCCGCACGCCGCGGGGCGCCGGGCCGGAGCGAAGCAGTACGGGTGAGGCGGGCTTAGTCGCCCGCCTCGCTTGTTGCGTGAGCCTCAAGCTCGTCGCGTGCGGAGATGTACAGCGCGGCGGCCAGACCGACGGCGATGCCGAGCACCAGGAACATCATGAGGCGTAGCATGGCGGACTCCGGATCCGGGGAAGCGTTCGCTATCGATCATGCTAGCACCGGCGGCTACGATCCGCGCCACGTATGATCACGCGGGGCCGCTCCCGGCTCACGCGAACGACAACGACTCGACGCCTGGGCCGCCTCGGTGAGGCGGACGGGCACTGCGACGATAGCGCGAGGTGAGGCGTGACTGAGGCTCCCGTGGAGGCTGCGGCCGCCAACGTCGAACTGGAGACGCTGATCTCGCTCGCGAAGCGGCGAGGTTTCGTGTTCCCCTCGGCGGAGATCTACGGGGGCTTCGCCTCCACCTACGACTACGGCCCGCTCGGCGTCGAGATGAAGCGCAACATCCGCGAGCTGTGGTGGCGGCGGATGGTGCAGGAGCGCAGCGACGTCGTCGGCATCGAGGCCGCGATCATCACCAACCCCGCCGTCTGGAAGGCCTCCGGCCACGTCGACGGCTTCTCCGACCCCCTCGTCGACTGCCTCGAGTGCCGCTCGCGCATCCGCGCCGACCACATCGAGGACGACACCTGCCCGGTCTGCGGCGCGGTCGGCCGGTTCACGGAGGAGCGCCAGTTCAACCTGCTCTTCCGCACCTTCGTCGGGGCCGTCCAGGACGAGGCGGCGACGGCGTACCTGCGGCCCGAGACGGCGCAGGGCATGTTCGTGAACTTCGACAACGTGCTGCAGAGCACCCGCCGGCGACTGCCCTTCGGCATCGCGCAGGTCGGGAAGTCGTTCCGCAACGAGATCACGACCGGGCACTTCACGTTCCGCATGCTCGAGTTCGAGCAGATGGAGATGGAGTACTTCTGCGACCCGGCGGACTCGATCGCGCAGCACGAGTACTGGAAGCAGGAGCGGCTGGACTGGTACCGCTCGCTCGGCGTGCGGCCGGATCGGCTGCGCCTGCGCGACCACACGCCCGACGAGCTCTCGCACTACTCGAGCGCGACATCCGACGTCGAGTACCTCTACCCGTGGGGCTGGGGCGAACTCGAAGGCATCGCGCACCGCGGCGACTTCGACCTCAGCGCGCACGCGGAGTCCTCGGGCAAGACGCTCTCGTACTTCGACCCGCAGCGCGAGGAGCACATCGTCCCGCACGTCGTCGAGCCCGCCGCGGGCGTCGACCGCATCCTGCTGACGCTCCTCGTCGACGCGTACGACGAGGAGACCGACGACCGCGGCGAGACGCGCGTGCTGCTGCGGCTCGCGCCGCACGTCGCGCCGGTCACGGTCGCCGTGCTCCCGCTGTCGCGCAACGAGCGCCTCGCGCCGACCGCGCGGCGCGTCTGGGACGCGCTGCGGCCGCACTTCCGCACCCAGTTCGACGACGCACAGTCGATCGGTCGCCGCTACCGCCGCCAGGACGAAGTCGGCACGCCGCTGTGCGTGACGGTCGACTTCGATAGCCTCGACGACGACGCAGCCACCATCCGGGACCGTGATACCATGTCGCAGATCCGGGTACCTATCAGCGGGTTGGTGGACGCGCTCCAGGGGCGCATTGACGAGTTGCAGCCGGACGGAGGGGTCGCGTGAGCAGCAGCGAGGAACGGCGTGCACTGCGATTCCTGCACACCTCGGATGTACACCTCGGCGCCTACGACCACAGTGAGAACGAGCGCTCCGTGCGGCGTCGCCAGGAGATGCACGACACCTTCGCGGCGGTGGTCGACCTGACGCTCCAGTTCGACGTCGACTTCATGATCATTGCGGGCGACTTCTTCGATAACGCGCGAGTCCGCCCGGACACCATGGAGTTCGCGGCCGAGCAGCTTCGCCGCGTGCCGGGTCCGGTCGTGTTGCTGCCCGGTAACCACGACCACGTCGGGCCGGGTTCGGTCTACGACCGGCTCGACCTCACGCACATGGCCCCGAACCTCATCCTGATGCGCGACCCAGACGGCGAGACCGTCCACCTTCCCGAGTTGAGCGTCGAGTTCTGGGGCCGCAGCCACCTCGATGCGGACTTCAGCCCATTCGGCGACGCCCCGCTGCGCGGCGACGCCGACTGGCACATCGGCATCGGCCATGGCCACTTCCTGCACCCGCAGTCGGGGTCACATAGCTCGTACCACATCTACGAGGAGCACCTGGCCGTCCTCGACCACGACTACATCGCGCTCGGGCACTGGGAGCAGCAGACGAGGGTCGCGGCCGGCGACAACACCGTCGCCGCGTACTCGGGCGCCCCGGACGGCCTGGCCGGCAAGACCGGCGGCGCTGTGCTGCTCGTGTACCTCGAGCCGCACGGCGGCGTGCGGCTGGAGTCACACCCCGTGCAGGAGCACCGCGACTTCCTCCACCACGACGACCTGCCGCTCCTGGACGGTCAGTAGCCGTACGCCTTCGTGCCCCGTCGGCCGGGCGACGGACAACAAGAAGCGCCGCGTGAGCGGCGCTTCGGTATGTGTGGTTCCGGGCGGTCGGCGGCTCAGGCAGGCACCTTCGAGCGCGCGTCGTCGCGGTCCTGGAACCAGACGATGTTGATCTCTGCGAACGCGGACTGGTCGTCGGGGAGGTCGTCCTCGGCGTAGATCGCGTTCACCGGACATGCGGGCTCGCACGCGCCGCAGTCGATGCACTCGTCGGGGTCGATGTAGAGCATGCGGTCGACCCCCTCCTCGAAGTGGATACAGTCGACCGGACAGACGTCCACGCACGACTGGTCCATCACGTCGATGCACGGCTGGGTGATGTAGTAGGTCATCCGGCTGGCGGTCCCTTCTCATCCAAGATCCGCGGCGCTCCCCCGCGCGCTGCCAGTCTAGATACGGGCGGACTGGCGAACAAGCGCCGACGGCGAGGCTATTCGTGGCGAGCCCGGAACATCCCGGTAACGCGGCCCGCGAGTCGCCGCCACCGCCCCTGCCGCTCCCGCTCTGCCTCTGCCAGCGCGGCCGCGCGAGCGGCCTCGACCTCCGCCTCGGCCTCGCGGATGGCCGCGTCGAAGCGGCGGCGCAGGCCGACCGCGTCCGGCACGAGGTCCATCGCGTCGGCCGCTCCGCCGTCGGCCACATCCGGGAAATGGCGCTCGAACGCCTCGGCGAAGCCGGGCACGGCCGAGCGTCCACCCGCCATCCCGAACTGCTTGAGCTCGTTGACCGTGCCGTGGAGCGCCGCGCCGAGGCGTGTGACCTGGTACGCGGAAAGCTCGAGCTCGACGAGCGCCGGGTCTCCCGTCGCGGGGCCGTCGAGCTGTGGATTGAGCGCCTCCAGCACCGGCCCGAGGCCCAGCGAGTGACGCTGCAACGTAGCCGCATCCGTCTCTGAACCAGGCCTGCCGAGGTGGTAGGTGATCGCAAGCGCCACGAGGTGTGCGTCGTGGAGGTGGAGTTGGAAGGTCGCCATTTGTTACCTTCCCCCAGTCGGCAGGGTTGGTACGCTCCCCGGGGAGCGTACCGCGTTCCGCCCGCGCGGGAGGGAAGAGGCCATGACGAACGAAGTGCAGCCGGACATGACGTGGTCCGAACTGGTGGACTCGGAGGGAGACGCTCGCGTCTCTGAGATGCAAACGCGCTTCGATGCCCTGGCGGGCCTCGACCAGGGGGCGCGTGAGCAGCAGGCTGAATCGATGATTCGCGCCGAGTACACACTCGACGACGAGCCGCTGGCCGACTTCACCGAAGCGCGCCTGCGGTCATGGATGAGCCTCGCGGGCGACAACCTCGGCCGCGCACAGGACGTGGCGAACGCCTACGAGAAGGCGTTCGAGCGCGTCCCGGGCGGGATGGCGATGCACCACGCGGCGCTCGTCCAGACGGTCGCGCGCGACCGCTTCACGCCCGAGGACATGGACGTGCTGTACGAACTGATCCCTCGGCACGTCGAGAACGTGCCTCGCGCCAGCCAGGAGGCGGTCGAGCACTCCGTCGGCACGGCGCGTCTCACCGCGAGCGCGGTGTCGGTGGGCGCGGGCAAGCCGTGGTGGAAGTTCTGGTAGCGACCAGCGCCTGACGAGGCGAGTCGCGGGACCCGCTGTCGGCGCGACCGAGCGCCGACCGGGTTCGACATAATCGCTTGTGGTTCCCGTGCAGGCAGTTGCCTCCGACGGCGATGACGGTGCGCGCGGGCTTCTGTTCTAGGTAGCGCTCGTGGCTCGCTTCGTCCGCCGTCGCCCCTTCGCACGCTTCGCGCCGTTCGCCGCGGGCGCGGCGCCATTCGCACCCGGCGCGCCGAGCCCCAGCGTCTCGCGCAGGAACTGGCCGGTCGCCGAGGTTTCGATGGTGGCGACGTGCTCCGGGGTGCCCTCGGCGATGACGAGCCCGCCGCGTTCGCCCCCGTGCGGGCCGAGGTCGACGATCCAGTCGGCGTTCTTGATCACGTCGAGCTGGTGCTCGATGACGATCACCGTGTTGCCCTGGCTCACCAGGCGCTGCAACACCCCCAGCAGTGACTCGATGTCCGCGAAGGCGAGACCGGTCGTCGGCTCGTCGAGGATGTAGACCGTGCGGCCGGTGGCGCGCCGTGACAGCTCGGTCGCGAGCTTCACGCGCTGCGCCTCGCCGCCCGACAGCGTCGTCGCCGGCTGGCCGAGGCGGATGTAGCCGAGGCCCACGTCGTGCAGGGTCTCCAGCTTGCGCTTCGCGCGCGGGAACGCATCGAAGAACTCCAGCGCCTCGGTGACCGTCATGTCGAGCACCTCGGCGATGTGCTTGCCCCGGAACTGGATTTCGAGCGCCTCCCGGTTGTAGCGGGCGCCGCGGCAGACCTCGCACGGCACGGTCACGTCGGGGAGGAACTGCATCTCGATCTGGTTGTAGCCGTCGCCGCGGCACGCCTCGCAGCGGCCGCCCTTCACGTTGAAGGAGAAGCGCCCCGGCTTGTAGCCGCGCGCCCGCGCCTCGGGCACCGTCGCGAACACCTCGCGGTCGATGGTGAACAGCCCCGTGTACGTCGCCGGGTTCGACCGTGGCGTGCGCCCGATCGGCGTCTGGTCGATGACCACGACCTTGTCGACGTGCTCGAGTCCCTCGAGATCCTCG
>DAOULE010000006.1:0-10537 GCA_034420575.1 Dehalococcoidia bacterium | reverse complement strand
CATCCGCTTGGGGCGACTGGTGGCATCATGCATCGGGACCTCCTTCGGGACCTGGGCGGTGTTCAATCCCAAGTCTCGTCGGAGGCCCCTTTGCGATCAGGTGTCTCGCAGGTCTGTAGGCACTACATCTAGCTGGGGCGTTCCGCGTTCGACGACTCCTCGGCCAGGATCAGGTCGGCGAGGCCGCCGAGGTCCTGCACGCGCTCGACGCGCTCGTGGTACGGGAGGTCGCGGTTTCGCGGCCAGTCGCGGAGGAAGGGCCGCTTCTCGGAGCGTTCGGCGATCAGTTGGGCGGTGCGGCCGTCGTCGTCGATGTGCTCGTCGGCCTCGAGGACCAGGAGCGCGCCGAGCTTGAAGTGGGGGCTCGGCAGCCCCGTGATGTTCCAGTAGGCGTTGTCCAGGTACGGCTCGAAGCCATGCCAGCGCAGCCAGTGGACCGGCGAGCTGCGCCGCCCGGTCAGGATGGCGAGGCGTCGCACCTCGCACAGGCGCGCCAGCGCCTCCTCGACCCCGGGGAGGGGGCGGCGGAAGTCGAACCGCAGGTGGTCGATCGGCCACGACAGCCACTTCGGCGGCACCACCGCGCGGTGCGGGCGCTCATGCGGGTCGAGGAACTTGCGGCTGATGCCGAGGTTGAGGCCGCGTTCACCCCCGAAGGGCGGGCCGCAGATCACGCCGTCGAGGTCGAGGGTCAGGAGCGGCAGGTGCTCGCGCTCGTCGGTGGTCACGCGCTCCCGCTCCCGGTCGGTGGCGGCTCGACCTCGATCGGCGGCTCGGGCGGCGGCTGCGGCGGGACGCCCGGATGCGGCGGCGCGGCGATGCGGGCCGAGGGCACCACGGCCACGTCCACGCCGGGGACCGCGCCGCCGCGCAGCGCCTCGGCGAAGCGGCGCAGCCGCGTCTGCACGCGCCCGAAGATCGTATCGGGCGGGTACGTGCCGTCCTCGCCCGGCTCGCCGGCGGGGACGCCCGTGAGCAACTCGATGCCCTGCTCGATGCGCTCGATGGCCCAGACGTGGAACTCGCCGCGCTCGACCGCCTCGGCGACGTCGGGGCGGAGCACGACGTTCGGGACGTTGGACTGCGGGATCATCACGCCCTGCGTGCCGTCGAGCCCTCGCGCGCGGCAGACCTCGAAGAAGCCCTCGATCTTCGCCGTCGCGCCGCCGATCGGCTGTATCTCGCCGCGCTGGTTGAGCGAGCCGGTCACGGCGATCGACTGCCGGATGGGCGCCTCGGCGAGCGCGGAGAGCAGCGCGTACAGCTCCGTCGAGGAGGCGGAGTCGCCGTCGATGTCGTTGTAGAGCTGCTCGAACGTGAGGCTGGCGTGGAGCGCCATCGCCATGTCCTGCCCGAAGCGGTCGGCGAGGAGGCCGCGCAGGATCAGGAAGCCCTTGTTGTGCGTCCGCCCGGCCATGTCGCTCTCGCGCTCGATGTTCACGATCGTGCCGCGACCGGCCGACACCACGCAGGTGATGCGCGACGGCCGGCCGAACGTGAGGTCGCCGAGGTTGTAGACGGACAGCGCGTTGATCTGGCCGGTCTGCTCGCCCTCGGTGTCGATGAACACCGTGCCCTCGTCGATGAGCTGCTGCATGCGGTCCCGCACCAGCGAGGAGCGGTACTCGCTCTCCTCGAGCGCACGCTCGACGTGGTGCAACTCGGCGACGCCGGAGCCGTCCTGGCCGGCCCAGTAGTCGGCCTGGCGCACGAGGTCGAGCAGCGAGCCGATGTTGGCGGAGAGCCGCCGCTGGTCCTCGACCTGCCGCGAGGAGTGTTCGATGAGCCGGGCGACGGCGTGGTCGGAGAAGCAGGCCATGCCCGCGCGCTCGCACTGGCTGTGGATCACCGAGGAGAGCCCGAGCATGTTCTCGCGGCTCCGCTCGAAGTCGACCTCGAAGTCCGCCTTCACGCGGAACAGCTCCCGGAAGTCCGGGTCGAGGCGGTAGAGGTACGGGTACATCGAGGCGTCGCCGATGATCACGACCTTCACGTCGAGCGGCATCGGCTGCGGGCGCAGCCCGGCGGTGGGGATGAGGCCGAGCGCCTGTTGCAGGCTCTCGATGGTCAGCTCGCGGCAGTGCAGCGCGCGCTTGAGGCCGTCGTACGCGACGCCGTTCGAGAGCAGGTCGCGCATCCGCACCATCAGGTACCCGCCATGGGCGCGCCCGAGCGAGCCGGTGCGGATCATCGTGTGGTCCGTGACCACCATCCCCGCCTGCCCGATGTACTCGATGCGCCCGAGGAGGTTCTGGTACGTCGGGTTGGTCTCGACGACGACGGGCGCCCCGCGGTCCGCATCGTTGGTGATGAGCACGTTGACCTGGTAGCGGCGCAGCAGCGCATCGCGCTGCTGATCAGCGGCGTCGCCGGCGGGGCGCTGACCCTGCGCGGGCGCGCGCAGGCGGTCACGCTGGCGGACGATGTCGGCCTGCACCGCGCCGAGGAACGCCGCCACGGCCTCGTTGTCCGGGTACGCACGGCTGAGCGGGGCGAAGCCCTCCTCGATCGCCTCGGCCGCCACCTCCTCGTCGAGGCGTCCCAGCGCCTCGCGGGCCTCGCGCTCGAGGCCGCGGACCTGGAGCAGCGTGTCCTGCACCATCGGCTCGATTTCCTCGCGAGCGCGGCGCATGGAGTCGTCCTGCTGCTCCTGCGGGAGCGCGGCGAACTCCTCGTCCGAGGCGGCTCGCCCGTCGATCAGCGGCGCCGACATGATCCCCTGCGGCGTCATCTGCAGCGCGAACCCCATCTCCGCGGCGCGGCGCTGGAGGGCCTGCATCAGCTCGTTGCGGCGCTGGTCGGAGCCGCCCCCGACGTCGGCGCGGCGTCGCACGTACGAGTCTGCCTCGAACGCCTCCCGCACGTCCTCGATCGCCCGCTCGACGGTGAGTCGCACCCACGAGGCGAATCCCGGCGCCTCGCCGGGCGGCAGCTCGATGCCGACCGGGCGGTCGGAGTCCTCGAAGTTGTGGACGTACACCCAGTCCGGCGGCGCGGGCTCGCTCCCCGCGCGGTGGCGCAGGAACGCCTCGATGATGGAGGACTTGCCGATGCCGTCGGGCCCCGAGGCGTAGAGGTTGTAGCCGTGTGCCTTCATCCCCAGCGCGAACTCGATCGCGCGCGCCGCGCGCTCCTGCCCGAAGACGGCGTCGAGCGTGTGCAGCTCCTCGGTGCTGTCGAAGGGGAGCGTCTCGGGATCGCAGCGCGCCGTGAGGTCCTCCACGGCCACTTCAAGGGCGCCCATGCGCTCGTCCATCGTGCGATCTCCCCCGGCGCTGCACTGTTTGTCCAGCGAGCATATCGAGCGTAGCACGCTGTCCAGTGTGCGCCGTGCTAGCATCCCGCGGTCGAGACGCGTGGGCGATCACGAGAGGACCAGCCATGCGAGCGGCCGTCATCAGCGAGCCCGGTGACCCCGACGTCTTCGAGATCCGGGAGCTCCCGGACCCGGAGCCAGGCCCCGAGGAGATCCTCGTCGCGGTACACGCCAGCGCGCTCAACCGAGCCGACCTCATGCAGCGGCGCGGCGGCTACCCCGCCCCGCCCGGCATCCGCGGCGACGTGCCCGGCCTGGAGATGGCGGGCGTCGTCGAGGCCGTCGGCGAGCGCGTGACCGCATGGGAGGCGGGCGACCGCGTGATGGCGCTGCTCGGCGGCGCGGGCTACGCCTCGAAGGTCACGGTCCACGAGCGCCAGGTGATGGCCGTGCCGGACAACCTCAGCTTCGACGAGGCCGCGGCCATCCCCGAGGTCTACCTGACGGCCTTCGACGCGCTCTTCCAGCACTGCGAGCTGCTGCCGGGCGAGTCCGTGCTCGTCCACGCCGCGGGCTCGGGCGTCGGCACGGCCGCGACGCAACTCGCCTCGGTCTCCGGGTGCCGTGTCTACGGCACCGCCGGGAGCGCCGAGAAGCTCGCGAAGTCCGCCGATCTCGGCGTCGACGTCGGCGTGAACTACCACGAGGCCGACTTCGCCGAGGTCATCGCGGAGGACACGGGCGGCGCGGGCGTCAACGTCATCCTCGATGTCATCGGCGCGCCGTACTGGGAGCGCAACCTCGCCTCGCTCGCCGTGCGCGGCCGCATGGTGCTCGTGGGGACGATGGGCGGCGGCCGGCTGGAGACGAACCTCGGCCTGCTCATGGGCAAGCGACTGCGCGTGCACGGCACTGTGCTCCGCGCCCGCCCGCTCGAGGAGAAGGCTGCGCTCACCCAGACCTTCGCGCGCCGCCACCTGGACCACTTCGCCTCGGGACGCCTCGTTTCCGTGGTCGACCGCGTCTATCCGCTCGAGGAGGTCGCCGAGGCGCATCGCTACATGGAGAGCAACGCGAACTTCGGCAAGATCGTCCTCCACATCGCCGACTGACCGATGAGCACTCCGCGCGGCCTCACGCCCGCCGGGCGCGCGAGCGTCGAGGCAGCCGCGCGGCGTCACCTCGACCTCGGCCTGCACTCGGGCGCGCAGCTCGCCGTCTACCGCGACGGCGAGCTGCAGGTCGACCTGCGCCTGGGCGCTGCTGCCCGGCCGGAGGCGCGGATGCTGTGGTTCTCCGCCACGAAGCCCCTCGCCGCCGTCGCCGTGCTCATGCTGGCCGAACGAGGCGCGCTGGACCTCGACGCGCCGATCGCGGAGCTGTGGCCCGAGTTCGGCGCGGGCGGCAAGGCGTCGTGCACCGTCCGCCACGTGCTCACGCACCGCGGCGGCTTCCCCGTCTTCCCCTGGGACTACGACTGGGAACACATCGAGGACTGGGACTCCGTCTGCGCCGTGACCGCGGCGATCGAGGCGGAGTGGGAGCCGGGCGCCGACACCGGCTACCACCCGGTCACGTACGGCTTCGCCCTCGGCGAGGTGATCCGCCGCGTGGACGGCCGCTCTCCGCGCGACTTCCTGCGCGACGAGGTCTTCGGGCCGCTCGGCATGGACGCCTCGCTGGGCGTCGCGGAGGAGCGCGTCGGCGACGTGGTCCCCGTCGAGGCGATGTCCGAGATCACAATGCTCGACCCGACGGGCAGCGAGCGCCGCACCTCGGACATCGTGCGGCGTTTCCGGCTCGACTCGACGCTGCGTGCGCAGATGCCCGCCGCAAACGCAATCGGCACCGCCGAGGCGCTCGCCCGCTTCTACGACGCCATGCTCGACTGCCGCAGCCCGCGAGACGGCTCGGAACGCCCTCGCCTGCTCTCGGTAGAGACCGCCACGGAGGCGACGACAGTGCAGTGGCGATCGGGCTTCGACCGCACGTTCATGCTGCCCTCGTCGTACGGCCTCGGGTTCCTCGTCGGCGGGGTGATGGAGCCATACAACGAGCGCGGCGTCTTCGGGCACTCGGGCCAGCAGTCCACGATCGGCTACGCCGACCCGGCCCGCGGGCTCGGCGTTGCGTACGTCACCAACGGC
This sequence comes from Dehalococcoidia bacterium, assembly GCA_034420575.1. GTDB lineage: Bacteria > Chloroflexota > Dehalococcoidia > UBA2979 > UBA2979 > VXMT01. The sequence continues at coordinate 5,134 of DAOULE010000006.1, read as the reverse complement.
CTGCACGGCCCGACCGAGGTGCAGATGCGCTACGCCGACGTGGCGCTGGCCCTCGTCGCCGCATGCGACGAGGCGGACCGGGGCGCCTGAGCGCTACTGGCGACGTCCGCGCTGCCTGCGGCGCCGGCGCCTGCGCTGCGCGTGCTGCGGGCGCGCGGTCGTCGGGGCGGTGGGAGGTGGAGGCGCGACGGGATCGGGCTGCGGCACGATCTTCCGCGCGATCCAGCGCGAGAGCTGGAGCGACCAGAAGCTCGCTGTCACGAAGAGCGGCATCGAGACCGCGACGGTGAGCCAGTCGCCACCGCTCGAGACGAACGAAATCACGCCCGCCACGAGCGACAGCACCACCGTCATGACCAGGATCTGGCGGTCCAGCACCCCGGCAGTATGCCACCACCCACGGCACGACTGCCGCCTCGCCTCGGCGCTGGTAGCCCCGCGCCGACCTATACTGGGCCCGTGACGGGACACGGAATCGACGATGCCTCGCAACGCCCGCCGGACGGGTCATCCCGGCGTGTTACCGCCTCGCGCGAAACACCGCGCCGGTCCGGGCAGCCCGTGACTCGCCCGGCCGACCCGCAGGGCATGCCGTCGCGCGACACCGAGCCCGAGGCTGCCGCGGCGGGACGCTTCCACGTCGTCGAGTTGCCCGAGCGGTTCGACCCACGGGTGCTGCTCAGCGGCGCGACCGCATCGATGGTGGACGCGTACTACGAGCGCCCCGACCAGGACCTCGTGCTCGCGGGTATCGGCGTGGCCGCGCGCGTCACGGCTCCGGCCGGCCGCGGCGCGACCGCGCTCCGCGAGCCCGCCCGCGAGCTCCTCGCCGCTTGGGACGGGCCGAACCGGCAGGCGCTGCGGCCCCGGCTCCTCGGCGGCTTCGCGTTCGACAACACCGCGCCGGGCGGCGCTCAGTGGGCCGGTTTCGACGCCGGATGGCTGTTGCTGCCGCGCCTGCTGTTCATCCGCGAGGGCGGCGTGTGCGGGGTCGTGATCGCCCCCGACGTGGACCGCGAGGAGCTCTACAGCCTCCTCGCTGACCTCGCCGCCCGCGACCCGGACGACCACGACGAGGAGGACGCCGAGGAGACCTCGCTGCGCGTGCTCTGGGACGTGAACCGCCCCGCCCTCCTGATGGGCGTTGCCAGCGTCGCAGCGGACATCCGCGCGGGCGAGTACGAGAAGGCCGTGCTCGCCGCGACCCGGGAGCTCGAGGCGGGCCGCCCCATCGAGCCGGGCGTGGCGCTCGCACGGCTGCGCGAGGGCTACTCGAACTGCCACCTCTTCAGCTACCGCGCCGACGACGGCATCTTCCTGGGAGCCAGCCCGGAGCAGCTCGCCGGGCTCCGCGACGGGCGCATCACCACGCTCGGCCTCGCCGGCTCCATCCGCCGCGGACCCACGCCCGAGGAGGACGAAGAGCTCGGCAACGCGCTCCTGAACAGCGTGAAGGACCGCATCGAGCACACGATCGTCGTGCGGGCGCTGCGCGAGGGGCTCGCCGACCTCGGTAGCGACCTCCACGCGCCCAACCAGCCGGTGCTGCGGCGCCTGGCCAACATCCAGCACCTCGCCACCGAGATCACCGCCGAGGCGCGCCCGGGCGTCGACCTGCTCGACATCGTCGAGCGGCTGCACCCGACGCCGGCCGTGTGCGGGTGGCCGACGCCGATCGCCCGCTCCGTCATCAACCGCTACGAGCGCTTCGACCGCGGCTGGTACGCGGGACCCATCGGCTGGATCGACGCGGCCGGCGACGGCGAGTTCGCGGTCGGCATGCGCGCGGCGCTCGTGCGCGGCGCGCGCGCGTGGCTGTTCGCCGGCGCGGGCATCATGGGCGACTCTGACCCGGAGTCCGAGTTGGCCGAGATCGAGCTCAAGTTCAGCCCGCTCACCACCGCCCTCGGCGGAGGCCAGCTGTGACGACCGAGGGCGCGAGCGGGCTGTACCGCTACATTGGCGCGTTCATCGCGCAGCTGGCGCGCAGCGGCGTGCACCACGCCGTGATCGCGCCCGGCTCGCGCTCGACGCCGCTCACGCTGGCGCTCGACCACCACGCCTCGATCAGGACCTGGCTGCACCTCGACGAGCGCGCCGCCGGCTACTTCGCGCTCGGCCTCGCACGCCAGCTCAACGAGCCGGTGGCGGTGGTGACCACCTCGGGCACGGCGTCCGCGAACCTGCTCCCGTCGATCGTCGAGGCGTCGCTGTCGCGCGTCCCGCTCATCGCGCTGACGGCGGACCGGCCCCCCGAGCTGCGCGACATCGGCGCGAACCAGACCATCGACCAGACGGGGCTCTTCGGCAGCCACGCCCGCTGGGCCGTCGAGCTGCCTGTGACCGACGGGAGCGAGGCGCTCGAGGGCTACGCACGCGGCATCGCCGCCCGCGCGGTGACGACGGCCGCCGAGGCCCCGGCCGGGCCGGTGCATGTCAACGTGCCGCTGCGCGAGCCGCTGATCGAGGCCGGCTGGCAGCGCGCGCTCGACGAGGGCGCGGCGACCGTGCCCGTCGACGTCTCGCCCAACCCGATCGCGCCATTCGAGCGGCCGCCCCCCCGGCGGCCCTACGCGCCGGTGCTGACGCCCAAGGTCACGCGCCCACACGAGCACGCGCGGACGGCCGCCGCGCGCCTCGTCGAGATGGTCCTCGGTCGCCGCGGGATCATCGTCTGCGGCCCGGAGACCGACGCCCTCCCAGCCGAGGCAATCGACAACCTCGCGCGGACGCTCGGCTGGCCGATCCTCGCCGATCCGCTCTCCGGCGTGCGCTCAGGCCGCCACAGCATGGTGCGCGTGATCGACACCTACGACGCGCTGCTGCGTTCGCAGCGCTTCGCCTCGCAGGCAGCGCCCGAGGTGGTCGTGCGCTTCGGGGCAGCGCCCACCTCGAAGGTGCTGAACCAGTTCCTCACCTCGCTCGATGGCGTCCCGCAGATCGTCGTGGACGTGGCGGGCGGGTGGCGCGACCCGGACGCCGCGGCGTCGGTGATAATGCGCGCCGAGCCCCGGGCGCTCTGCGACGCGGTGGTGGACGCACTCGGCGCGCGCAGGCCCTCGGCGTTCACCGGGGCAGCCAACGACCCCGCGCGGGTCGGGGCGCCGTACCACGCCGATCCGGCGTGGCTGCAGTACTGGACGGGCGCAAGCCACACCGCGCGGGCTGCGCTGGACAAGCTGCTGCTCGACGGGTCCGAGCCGTTCGAGGGATACGCGCCGGTCGCGCTCGCGAGCGCGATGCGGGACGTGACCACCATCATCCTCGGCAACTCGATGATCATCCGCGATGCCGACTCGTTCCTGCCGGTGCAGCCGCGCGCGCTGCGCTTCCTGGGTACGCGCGGCGCCTCGGGCATCGACGGCGTCGTCTCGACCGCGGTCGGCGCGGCGGCGGCGGGGCTGGGTCCGGTCGCGGCGCTGGTCGGCGACCTCTCGTTCCTGCACGACCTCAACGGGCTGTGGGCGCTGCGCCGCCACCACCTCTCGCTCCTCGTGGCCCTGGTCAACAACGACGGCGGCGGCATCTTCCACTTCCTCCCGCAGGCCGACCTCGCCGCCGGCGAGTTCGAGGAGTGGTTCGGGACGCCGCACGGGCTCGACTTCTCGGGCGCGATCGGCACGTTCGGCGGGCGGCTGGTGCGGCCGGAGCCCACCGAGTGGATGCCCGCGCTCCGAGGCGCCGCCAGCATGCCGGGCCTCACCGTCGTCGAGCTACGCACGGACCGTGCGCGCAACGTCGCGCTGCACCGCGAGGCCTGGGAGCGCGTCGACTCCGCGCTCCGCGACGCCGAAGCCGAGTCCACGCCGCCGGCCACAGCGGGCGCGCGGTAGCCGCCCCGTGCCGCGTTTCGACGTCGAGGGCCTGGGACTCCACGCCGAGGTCTCCGGAACCGGGCCGCCGCTGGTGCTGATGCACGGCTTCACCGGCTCCGCCGACACCTGGTCCGGCCTCACCGCCGCCCTCGCCCCCGACTACACCGTGATCGCGCCCGACCTCGTCGGCCACGGGCGCTCCGACGCCCCAGCCGACGTCGAGCGCTACCACATGCCGCGCGCCGCCGCGGACCTCGTCGCGCTGGTGCGGCAGCTCGGGCACGAGCGTGCGGCGTGGCTGGGCTACTCCCTCGGAGGACGCACGGCTCTGCAGGTCGTAGCGGACCATCCCGCGGCCGTCGACGCGCTCATCCTCGAAGGCGCCTCGCCCGGCATTGCCGACGCCGACGAGCGCGCCGCGCGCGTCCGCAGCGACGAGGCGATGGCGGAGCGCATCGAGCGCGACGGCGTCGAGGCGTTCGTCGATACGTGGGAGCAGGTGCCGCTATTCGCCTCGCAGCTCGCGTTGCCGGCCGAGACGCGCGCCGCGATCCGCGCGACGCGTACGGCGAACACCGCGACGGGGCTCGCCAACTCGCTGCGCGGGATGGGCGCGGGGGCGCAGGATCCGGTGCTGGATCGCCTCGCAACGATCGATGTGCCGACCCTCTTGATCGCGGGTGAACTCGACGCGAAGTACGTGGAGATCGCCCGGGATATGGCGCGCACGATGCCGGACGCTACGATGCATGCGATCGAGGGCGCCGGGCACGCCGCGCACCTCGAGCGTCCCGAGGCGTTCCAGCGCCCGTTGCTCGAGTTCCTGCGCCGCGCCTACCCGGGCGCACGCACCGCGGCGAAGGCCTGACACGCGAAGACGGATTGGGAATGACCATGACCACGAACGGCAGCCAGGGCATCGAGTGGGAGCAGATCGGCGAGCACAGCGACATCCTCTACCACAAGGCCGAGGGCATCGCGAAGATCACGATGAACCGGCCCGAGGTGCTTAACGCCTTCCGCCCGCAGACCCTCGACCAGATGGCATGGGCCTTCGAGGACGCGCACATGGACGCCGACATCGGCGTCGTGCTGCTCACCGGCGAGGGCAACCGCGCGTTCTGCACCGGCGGAGACCAGCGCGTGCGCGGCGAGGGCGGCTACGTCGGCGACGACGGCGTGCCGACGCTCAACGTGCTGCCGCTGCAGCGCTACATCCGCTCGATGCCGAAGCCGGTGATCGCGCTCGTCAACGGCTACGCGATCGGCGGCGGGCACGTCCTGCACGTCATCTGCGACCTCACCATCGCCGCCGACAC
>DAOULE010000005.1:0-8893 GCA_034420575.1 Dehalococcoidia bacterium | reverse complement strand
ACGGCCGTTGCCCGCACCTGCAGCGCGCCAGTAGTGTTCATCGTCGCGCCGTAGACCGTGTCGCCGGCCCGCTTCGCTACCGGCATCGACTCGCCCGTCAGCATCGACTCGTCTACCGCCGAGGCGCCCTCGATGACCTCGCCGTCCACGGGGAGCCGCTCGCCCGGGCGGACGATGACGGTGTCGCCGGGCTGCACCGCGGCGATCGGGATCTCGTACTCCTCGCCCTCCTCCAGCACGCGCGCGAGCGTCGGGCGCAGCTCGATGAGGCGGCGCACGGCGTCCGAGGAGGTCGCCTTGGCGCGCGCTTCGAGCAGCCGGCCGAGGAGCACGAGGGCGATGATGGCGGCGGCCGTGTCGAAGTAGACGTTGGCGCGCAGTCCCGCCTCCGGCGCGAACAGGCCGGGCGCGAACGTGGCGAGCACCGAGTACCAGTACGCCGCCGACGTGCCGATGGCGATGAGCGTGTGCATGTCGGCGGCGCCGTGGCGCGCCGTGCGCCACGCGGAGACGTGGAAGCGCCACCCGGCCCAGTACTGCACCGGCGTGGCGAGGACGAAGAACAGCGGATGCCACACGCGGTCGGGGACCGCGTCGAGGCCCGGCAGCCGCGTGTACCCCATCGCGCCGATGAGGAGCGCGGCGATGACGCCCGCGAAGATCGTGCGCGCGCGCAGCTCGCGGTACTCGGCGCGACGCTGGGCTTCGAGGCTGTCACGCGCCTCATCCTCGTCGAGGCCCTCGCCGGGCAACCACACGTCGTAGCCGGCCTTGGAGACCGCCTCGCGGAGCGCGACGAGCGGGGTGGCCGCGACCGCGACGGTGGCCTCCTCGGTGGCGAGGTTCACGCTCGCCGACTCCACGCCCGGCACCGCGACGAGCGCGCGCTCGACGCGCCGCACGCACGAGGCGCAGGTCATGCCGCGCACGGGGAGCCGCAACTCTTCGAGTGCTGTGGGGGCGGGCTGGTCGGTGGTCATGCTTAGATGCTACAGCGTCTGAGAAGAGAGTTGACGGGCGACCGGCCCCTGCGGACACTCGAACACACCATCCTCACTGGCGCTCGGGGCGATCGGCGCGCCAGATGAGTAGCCCTCCACCCGGATCGCCGCACCGCCGAGGGCGTCATGGATTCCACAGAGGCCAAGGACGAGCGGATCCGGGCGAGGCTTCGTGTCATCGCCAGAGCATCGCGCCACAACGCCCCGACGGCCGACATCGAGGTCATGCTCGAAGAGATCGAGCGCGGATACAACAGCATGGACGAAGACGAGGGCCAGGAGCGCGAGGAGTCCTAGTCGTCCTCGAAGATCCAGCGGTCTGTGTCGCGGTCCCAGCTCGGGAGCGGCTCCTCGCCGAAGAACAGCGCGATCTCGCGCGCAGCGCTCTCCGGACCGTCCGATCCGTGCACCAGGTTGCGCCCCACCTCCAGGCCGAGGTCGCCGCGGATCGTGCCCGGGGCCGCCTCCGTCGGGCGGGTCGCGCCCATCGTCTGGCGCGCCGCCGCGATCGCGCCGGGGCCTTCGAGCACCGCCGCGACGAGCGGGCTCGACGTGATGTAGTCGACCAGCCCGGCGAAGAACGGCTTGCCGTCGTGCTCGGCGTAGTGCCGGCGCGCCAGCGACTCGTCGACGTGCATGAGCCGCAGCCCGACGATGCGCAGGCCGCGCGCCTCGAGCCGACCGAGCACCTCTCCGATGAGTCCTCGCTGTACGGCGTCCGGCTTGACCAGGATCAGCGTGCGCTCCACGGCGCCTTCCCTTCGATACGTCCGATGCGGATTCGCTCGTTCTATGCCTCTTCCGGGCTCGCCCGGCTCAGCGACGCGCGGACCGTGTGATCGGCGGCGGCCGCAGGTAGACCACGTCGACGAGCGCGGGGTCGCCGTAGGCCTCGTGCAGCCGCGCGAGGCGCACGAGGTCCGCGACGCGGCGCACATTATCGTCGGGCGGCACGTCGGCGTCTCCCGTGCGCGCGGCGTCCCGCGCGGCGGCCAGCTCGGCCGTCACCTCGCCGCACCACAGCGAGCCGGGCGGCGCGTCGCGCACGCAGTCCTCGATGGTTTCGAGGCGCGGCCCGTCGAGCGGCGTCGGCGCGAGGGAACTGGCGAGGTACGACGCCCACGCGACGCGGTTGCCGCCGGCCGCATGCACGGCGACGGTCGGGCGCGCTCCGTCGAGGTGCGGAAAGGCGGCGATTTCGAGCCGTGAGACACCGGCGAGCGGCACGTCGAGCGCGAACGCGAGGCCCTGCGCGGTCGCGACGCCGCTCCGGAGCCCGCCGTACCCGCCGGGTCCGGCGTCGACCACGATCGCGGCGAGGTCGTCACGCGCCACGCCGGCGTCGCGCAGCACGGCGTCGATGCCCGCGAGCAGCTCGCGCGAGTAGTTGGTCTCGACGGTCCAACGCCGCTCGGCGCGGACCGCCTCGCCGTCGACCACGCCGAGCACCGCCTCGGCCGAGGCGGTGTCGATCGCGAGGTGCGGGCCGTCCGGCGCGCTCATCCGCGCCCGCCGAGACCGTCGACGATGCGGTGGTAGCGCTCGCCGATGGCGACGATGGTGAAGCGTCGCTCCTCGGGCGCCTTCGGGTCGGGCTCGATCACGACGAGCAGGTGCTCCTCGGGCAGCACGTCGAGGCCGCGCTCCGGCCACTCGATGAGGAGCGCGCCGTCGGAGGACTGCTCGGCAAGCTGGAGCTCGCGCACCTCCTCGAGGTCGGTGAGGCGGTAGAGGTCGGCGTGGTAGAGCGACCGAGGGCTCTCCGGCCGCATCTCCTCGTCGGGCACGTCGTGGCGCGCGAGCAGCACGAACGTCGGGCTCGCGACGGGTCCCGGCACGCCGAGGCCGCTGCCGACCCCCTGCACGAGCGTCGTCTTCCCGGCGCCGAGCGGCCCTTGCAGGAGCACCACGTCGCCAGGGCGGAGCAGGCGCGCGAGCCGCCTGCCGAAGGCGCGCGTGCGCGCGGCGCCTTTCGTCGTGACGAGCATCCGGTTCGCGGTGTGCACGGTCGCCCTCCGGGCGTCTCGCTAGCCTCGCGTGCTGCGCAGCTGGTCCCAGCCGCCCGACGGCTGCGCCAACGGCCGGCCGCCCGCGCCCAGGGCGACGACCTCGCCGGGGTGCGCGGCGACGACGCGCCCGATGGTGGTGGTGGTCGTCCCCGCGGGCGGCAGCGCGCCGAGGGTAGCAGCGGGTGCGGTGAGCGCCAGTTCGTAGTCCTCGCCGCCGCGCAACGCGAGCTCGAGCGCGTTCCCGGCGTCGAGCAGCTCGACGGCGGCGGGGTGCAGCGGAAGCGCATCGACATCGACCTCGATCCCGACGCGCGATGCGCGCGCCACGTGACCGAGGTCTTGCAGCAGCCCGTCCGAGACATCGATGGCGCAGCGCACGCCGGACTCGACGGCCACCCGCCCCAGCGCCAGCCGCGCCGGCGGCCGGCGGTGCGCTCGCACCAGTGGTGCTCCGCCCTGCGCGTCGGCACGCCCGGACTCGATGAGCGTGAGTCCCGCCGCCGACGCACCGGGCGTGCCGGAGACGGCGACGAGGTCGCCCGCGCACGCGGCGTCACGTCGCAGCAGCGCGGGGGCGTGCTCATGATCCGTCGTGGCGGTCCCCAGGGCGGTGGTGCTCACGCTGGTCGCGAGCGCCGCGGCAACGTTCCCGCCGGCGACACGGACGCCGTAGCGTCGGCACGCATCCGCTACCCCGTCGGCGAATGCGTCGACATCGTCGAGCCCGAGGTCGGGGCCGAGGTCGAACGCGATCAGCACGTAGCCGGGCTCGGCGCCCATCGCCGCGAGGTCGGAGAGTGATGTCGTGACGGCGCGCCAGCCAACGTCGGCCATGGACATGGTGTCGCGCCGCCAGTGCGTTCCGTCTGTGAGCGTGTCGACGGTCGCGACCGCGAGGCCGGCGTCGACGGTCCACGCGGCGGCATCGTCGCCGGGCGGCACAACGATCTCGTGAGCGGCCGCGTCGCCGAGACGCGCAACGATTCGGTCGATCAGGCCAAACTCACCGAGGGCTTCGATGTCCATGACGGCAGTCTACGGCGCTCGTGGCGCACCCAGAGCGCGCGGAGCGGGCGCACCGTCGTGCGCGCATGCCGCCGACCGGTCGGCTCACGGGTGCGGCCGGCGAGTGGTGAGGGTCAGGGCCTAGCTGTCGGCCCGCTCCTCGACCGCCTGCTCGTACACGGCCTCCGCAGCACCGCGCAGCAGCTCCAGGCCCTGCACGGCAGTCTGCAGGTCCTGGCCCTCGAGCAGCGCGGCGACCGGCATGAGCCGATCCTCGCCAAGCCGCCAGAACCGGTCCACCGCGTCCCGCCCCGTCGAGGTCAACTCGCAGATCACCACCCTGCGGTCGCTCGGGTCCGACGCGCGTTCGAGCATGTCCTTCTGGACGAGGCGGTCCACCACCGACGTAGTCGCCGAGAGCGACGTACCCAGGTGGCACGCAATCATGCCCATCCGCGCCGGCCCTCGCTCGTCCAGGAAGACCAGCGTCTTGACCTGGGGCGTGGTCATGCCTAGCTGGGCCCACGCTTCCAGTCGCTCGCTGAGCGTCCGGCGGTTCAAGTACTCGGCTGCGTCGATGAGCCGATCGATCAATGCCTGGCGGTCGCCATCCTGCATGAGGCCCCCCTAGAAGCTGCTCTCGTTCCGAACCCGGGCGTTGAGTGTGGCCGTCACCGTCAGACCCGCACTCACCCCGTCCTCACCACGGAACACGCGCCGCCCTCTCGCCCATGGATGAGGTTGGTCGCAGATTCCACCGTCGACGAAGGTATCGTATCCCCAAATGGTATGGGGCGAAACTCCCCCAATCGAGCCATATTCCGGTCCCATGACCGGGGGAGGAGACACGGCCCGTGATGCGCACCCCGCACGAAACTGCGGGGGGAGGGCGTGTGCCGTTCGGCGCCTCAGGAGTCGATGCGCCGCAGCTCCCGGCTCGCATTCTCCTCGAGGACGCCGTCACGGATGGCCTGGTGGAGGGCGCGCTCCAGTGGCCCGCGTACGCCCTGCCAGAGCTGGCGGAAGCGTAGCTGCCGCGCCACCGCCACCAGCGCGTCCTCGTGCGCCGTCCACTCGTCCGCCACCACGGCTGACCGTATCGCCGCCTGCATCTCTTCCGGCTCGATGTCGCCGATCTCACGGGCGCGCCGCGCCGGCAGATCCCCCTCGTCCGTCGACGCAGGTTCATTGGGCGCGGGCTCAGCGGCCGGCTCTGCCTCGGCGGACGGCGCCGGCGGAGCCTCGGGCTCGTCGTCCGGGCCCGCCTCCGGCGCACTCGTCGGGCTAGGCTCGTCGAGGTCGATCTGGGCGATGGCGGCGAGGGCATCACCTTCCTCGATGTTCATGACGGCGACGCCCTGCGTGCCGCGGCCCTGGCGGCTGATCGCCTCGGCGCTCGTGCGCATGACGATGCCCTCGCGGGAGATGAGGATCACCTCCTGGTGGGCGTGGATGGCGCGCGCCACGGCGAGCGGTCCGCTGCGGTCGGTCACGCGGAAGGTCACGACGCCCTGTCCACCGCGGCCCTTGGTCGGGTACTCCTCGATCGCGGTGCGCTTGCCGATGCCGAGCTGCGACACCACCAGCAGGTCCTCGCCGTCGCAGTCGATGACCAGCCCGATGACCTGCTCGCCATCGGGCAGCCGCATGCCGCGGACGCCGCCGGAGACGCGCGACGCCACGCGCAGCGCGTCGACGCGGAAGCGGATGGCGCGGCCGCTGCTGCTGACGAGGATGGCCGTGTCGTCGTCCCCCGCCGCGCGCGCCGCGACCAGCTGGTCGCCGTCCTTGAGGTTCATGGCGATGAGTCCCGCGCGCCGCACCGACTCGAACTGGTCGAGCGGGGTGCGCTTGACGTCGCCCAGCGAGGTGGCGACGACCATCGAGTCGCGGCTGAAGTCGTGGACCACCACCATGGCGGTGACGTGGTCCACGTCCTCGAGCTCCACGAGGTTCACCACCGGGATGCCGCGCGCCTGGCGCTTGCCCTCCGGCACCTCGTAGCCCTTGAGCGAGTAGACGCGGCCGCGCTGTGTGAACAGCAGCAGCGAGTCGTGCGTGTCGCACACGACGAGGTGGTTGACGGCGTCCTCCTCGCGGGTGGGGGCGCCGGTCACGCCGCGCCCGCCACGGCCCTGCAGCCGGTACGTCTCCAGCGGGACCCGCTTCATGTAGCCGCGGTCGGAGATGGTCACGACCACCTGCTGGTGCGGGACGAGGTCTTCGTCCGAGATCTCGTCGACGGGTGGCGTGAAGACCTGCGTGCGTCGCTCGTCGCCGTAGTCGGCCTTGAGCTCGCGGCAGTCGTCCTGGATCAGCGCGTCGATCTTCTCCGGGTTGGCGAGCAGGTCTTCGAGGTAGGCGATCTGCTCCATGAGCTCTGCGTGCTCGTCCACGATGCGCTGCTGCTCGAGCGCCGCGAGGCGGCGTAGCTGCATGTCGAGCACGGCCTGCGCTTGCCGGTCGGAGAGGTCGAAGGGCTCGATGTCATCGGCTGCGTCCGCGAAGGCCGGTACCGCCCGCCAGTCGAACTCGCCGCCCATCAGCGCGGTCTTCGCCGCGTCTGTCGACTCGGAGTTGCGGATCACCGCGATCACCTCGTCGAGCCGGTCGATCGCCTTGAGCAGGCCGTCGAGGACGTGCGCGCGGTCGCGCGCCTTCTCGAGGTCGAACTCGGAGCGGCGGGTGATGACCTCGCGGCGGTGCTCGATGAACGCCTGGAGGGCCTCCTTCAGGTTCACCGTGCGCGGGCGGCCGCCGTCGAGGGCGAGCATGTTCACGGCGAAGGTCGACTGCAGCGCGGTGAGGCGGAACAGCTGGTTCTCGACCGTCGCGGCCGAACCGGTTCGGCTCAGCTCGATGACCACGCGCATGCCGTCGCGGTCGGACTCGTCGCGGAGGTCGGAGATGCCCTCGATGCGCCGTGCGCGGACCAGGTCGGCGATGCGCTGGATGAGCGTGGACTTGTTCACCTGGTAGGGCAGTTCGTCGATGATGATCTGGAGCCGGCCGCTGGCCGTCTCCTCGTGGTGCATGACGCCGCGCATCGTGATCTTGCCGCGGCCGGTGGCGTAGGCCTCACGGATGGCCTCCTGGCCGAAGATGCGGCCGCGCGTGGGGAAGTCCGGCCCGCGCACGTGCCGCATGAGGTCCTCGACCGTGGCGCCGGGCTCGTCGATGAGCAGGATGAGCGCGTCGCAGATCTCGTTGAGGTTGTGCGGCGGCACGCTGGTCGCCATGCCGACGGCGATGCCCGTCGAGCCATTGAGGAGCAGGTTCGGCAGCCGCGACGGCAACACGACCGGCTCGTTTACGGAGTCGTCGAAGTTGGGCTGGAAGTCGACCGTGTTGCGGTCGAGGTCGGCGAGCATCTCGGTGGCGATGGGCGCCAGGCGCGCCTCGGTGTAGCGCATCTGCGCGGGCGGGTCGCCGTCGATGGAGCCGAAGTTGCCCTGCCCGGTGACGAGCGGGTAGCGCAGCGTGAACGGCTGCGCGAGGCGCACGAGCGTGTCGTAGATGGGGGCGTCGCCGTGCGGGTGGAACTTGCCCATCACCTCGCCGACGATGCGCGCCGTCTTCTTGAAGGCCGAGGCCGGGCCGACCCCGAGTTCGGACATCCCGAAGAGCATGCGGCGCTGTACGGGCTTGAGCCCGTCGCGCACGTCCGGGAGGGCGCGCGAGACGATGACCGACATCGCGTAGTCGAGGTACGAGTCCCGCATCTCGTCTTCGATGCGGGTGGTCTGGATGCGGTCGGAGGTGTCCTGGACCAGTGGGCTGCCTCGAGGTTCAGGGGAGCGTGCGGACGGCTCCGGGGAGTTCCCTTAGTTTATCAGCGGGAACGCCTACGCGGAGCCTCGGACGCGCTCGATTGCTCTGCCTGGAGAGCACCTTCGCTACGCTGGGCGAACTGCAGAATCGGCGGGACGAGGTCACGACGACTCGGACCCGCCCGCTCCACGTGATCGCTGCTATGGTCGCCCCCGGACTCTCGCAGGAGCTGCTGGAGGCGAGCGCCGCCGACGGATGAACATTCCGCCCTGGTCGGACCTAGCTCAGACGGCGAATGCTCACGTTGCCGCCGGGCCTCATGTCGAATGAAACGTGGTGCTCATCCAGCATGGCTGTGCCGACGAGCGGTGCGCCTGGGAGCACGTGGACCAGTACTTCACGCGGCTGGTCGTCCCACAGCACGACCGCCTCGTGAGCCGCGACCGGCACGACGCGGCCGTCGGCGACTACGACCTCGACGAAGTCGCTGAGGGCGAGGGCCAGCTCGTCGACGACCTGCTCGGGCAAGGTGAGGAATCCGCCGTACCCCGTGTCGATCACGGCCTCAATAGTGCGGGCACCGGCCTCCGCTCGGTCAATGTGGATCGGGACCACGACCTCACGTGCGGCGTTGACCTCACCCTCGATCACGAGCCGGACCGCAGAGTGCCGCCCCCGAGCGAGACAGCGGCGCGATAGCCGACGCGGAGTACGCACACGTCGACGGCTTCAGGGACCTCGGCGCGCAGGGCACGAACTGCAGCCAACTCGCTGTCGGCAAATCTCCACCGGCTGCTATCGACGTCGATCGCGACAAACTCGCCGTCATGCGCCTGTTCCGCCTTGTCGCGTATCTCGCGGGCGTAGATGTCGCGCGCGAGGCGCATGGCGTCGGCCGGAGTGCGGTGTTTCATGACGTTGAGCGTACCATCGCCGTGCCTCGTCGAGTCGGGTGAGGGGCTGCTTACACAATCAAGCGTTCGCCCGGGACTACTACTATCGCGCCCGCGCCACGGCCTCCAGCGCCGCGACGTACTCGGCTGGCAGCCCCACCTCCTCGGCCCCTCGTACCATTGTCCCGAGGTACGCCGCCGAGGGCGCGATGTG
>DAOULE010000004.1:0-3816 GCA_034420575.1 Dehalococcoidia bacterium | reverse complement strand
GTCACGCCCCGCTGCTTGCCATGGCCGCGGACCTCGGTGAGCGTCATACCGGCGTGGTCGAGCTCCTCGAGTGCGGTCTTGACGATTTCCAGCTTCTCGGGGCGGATGATCGCTTCAACCTTTTGCATCTTGTCTCCCCCTTACCCCTCGTCGTCCGCGGGCATGGGAGCGCCGCCTGCAGTGGGCGCGCCACCGCTGGTCTGCAGCGCGGGTGCGCCGAAGTGCAGGCCGAACGGGTCGCGACCACCGGTGAACTCGGGGTACGCCTCCATGGCGTGCTCCGCCACGTCCAGGCCGCTCTCCTCCTCGGACTCGGAGACGCGCAGGCCGACCGTGGCCTTGATGATGGCGAACATGATGACCGACGTCACCACCGTCCAGACACCCACGGCCACCACGCCGATGACCTGGTACAGGAACTGCTCGATGCCGCCGCCGACCAGCAGGCCGTAGTTGGCCGAGTCGGCGTAGTTGGGGGCGAGGTTCGCCTGGGTCGTGAACAGGCCCACCGCGAGCGTGCCCCAGATCCCGTTGAACAGGTGCACCGGCACCGCGCCCACCGGGTCGTCGATCTTCAGGGTATCGAGCAGCTCGACGCCCAGCACGATGATGATGCCGGCCACGATGCCGATCACGACCGCCGCCCACGGCTCCACCGTGGCGCAGCCGGCCGTGATACCGACCAGGCCACCCAGCACGCCGTTGAGCGTCAGCGAGAGGTCCGAGTGGCCGCTGCGCAGCCGCGAGATGAACATCGCCGTCGCCGCGCTGGCGCCGGCCGCAAGGGTCGTGGTGACCGCGACGCGGGCCGCGAGGTCGGCGAAGCCGCCGCTCAGCCCGAGCGTCGAGCCGGCGTTGAACCCGTACCAGCCGATCCACAGGATCATGACGCCGAGGAAGCCCAGGGGCATCGAGTGACCCGGCAGTGCGTGGACGGTTCCGTCCGCGCCGAACTTGCCGCGGCGCGCACCGACCATGATCGCACCCACCAGCGCGGCCCAGCCGCCCACCGAGTGGACGACGGTCGAGCCGGCGAAGTCGATCATGCCGTTGTCACCGAACACGATGTCCCCGGCGTACGCGCTCAGGAAGCCTTCGCCCCACGCCCAGTGGGTGACCACCGGGTAGATCACCGCGGTGATGACCACGGTGTAGACCAGGTACGCGGCGAACTTCGTCCGCTCCGCGACCGCGCCCGAGACGATGGTGGCCGCCGTGGCGGCGAACGCGAACTGGAAGAAGAACCCGGCGTAGTCGGCGTCCTCCCCTCCGTAGAAGAAGCTGCCGCCGCCGAAGAACTTGATGTCGATGAACTCCGTGGTGCCGTACGCGAGGCCCCACCCGACCGCCCAGTAGGCGACGGCGCCGAACGAGAGGTCCAGCGCGTTCTTCATCAGGATGTTGGTGACGTTCTTCGAGCGGATGAACCCCGACTCGACCAGGCCGAATCCGGCCTGCATGAACAGCACCAGGATGCCGGCGATGAGCAGCCAGGCGATGTCGATCGCCCCGGCGAGGCTCTCGACCGTATCCTCGGCGGCCGCGACGCCGGTCCCGGCGACCAGTGCTGCCCCGCCGCCTATCACTACCGCTGCAGGGCCCAGATAGCGCACTCTCATACGTACATGCCCCCCTTTCCGAGGGTGACACTAGGAATGCGCCGTTACGCGTCGGTGTCGCCTCGATGAAGAGTGGGTGACGCATTTCTTGCGCCGGTATTGCGAGCATGTTTCCGTTCGCGGGCGCCGCTTCGCCACCTCCCCCCACCGACAGCCGCGCCGGGTTAGAATGGCTGGAGCGCACCCGCTTCCCACCCGCAATGCGGTCCGCCACGGGACGGCGAAGGTAGCCACCCATGATCTCCAGGCCACCCTGGGCGCCGTCTCCTCGCACGCTCGCTTTCCTCATCACGCTCATTGTTGGAGCCGCGGCGATAGCCTGCGGCGGCGGCGACGGCGCCGACGCACCGGAAGCCACCGCCACCCCCGCGCCAGCCGCCACGGCAAGCGGCCTCACCACCGAGACCCCGACGCCGACCGCCACCATCGACCCCGGCCTGCAGGGCGAGGACCGCGAAGTCGCGCTCTGGGGCGCGAGGATCTGCACCATCGCGCGCACCTTCGCTCAGGACTTCCTCGCCAGCGGCGACCCGCGCGACCCTCAGGAACTCTCGATCGAGGAGCGCAAGGCACGGGCGGACTCGATCTTCCCGGGCCAGTTCCTCGCCGTCGAAGCGGCCCTCGACGCGCTCGGGCTGATCGAGCCGCCCGAGCGGACGGCGGCCCTGCACGAGCTGCTGCGCCAGACCTACGAGGGACTGCGAGACGCGCTGCGCGACCAGGAAGTGATCATCGAGGCCGCCGACACCACCGAGGAGATCGCGTTCAGCAACGTCACGGTGAACGAGTGGATCAACCTCGCGTTCCGGCAGGCGGAGCTGCTCGACAACGCTGGCTACTGCCCGTAGCGCCCGCAGCAGGGCCGACGACGGGCACTCCTCCCGGTCGTGTGCGACGCTGGTACGACCATGCTCAGCCGCAACCAGATCAGACGCGCGGGCGACCGTCTGCGCCGGGCCGAGACGCCGAGCGAGGCGGATCGCCAGATCTACGCGGACTACCGGGAGATGTTCGAGGAGCCGTTGCGTGAGGTCGCTGACACTCTCGCGAGGTTCGCCGACGGCGCCCCGATCCACTCACGACTGAAACGCTTCGAGACAGTCGTGGAGAAACTCCGCCGCTCACCGACTGACCTGTCCCGACTTGAGGACATCGCAGGGTGCCGCGTCGTGCTGCCGACGCTGGTCGAGCAGCACCAGGTGTTCGATCGGATCCGCGCTACCTGGGAGGTCATGCGAGAGCGCGACTACCAGGCGACACCGCGTGACGGATACCGAGCACTGCACATCGTGGTACGGGTGCACGGCCGGCCGGTCGAAGTGCAGGTTCGCACCATGCTGGAGGACGCTTGGGCAAACGCATCCGAGTCGCTCGCCAACAGCGTCGATCCCGATATCAAGTACGGAGGGGGCCCTCCAGCAGCGCGCGAGATCCTGGACAACGCATCCCTGATCTGCGACGGGCTGGACGCTCGGCTCGCCGGTGGTGAGGACACTTCTGATCCCGACACACCGGATCTTGGAAACGCGTTTCAGGTGCTACTGAGGGGCGTCGCCATGGCCCTCCAATTGCGGGCACTGGAGGACATCCCCTCTGGTACACTGCCGGACGAATTCGAGGTCGCGTTCGATGACGCTCAGCGACGGGTCGTGAGTGACGCCGTCGATTCGCTACTTGGAAGAGCCAGATGAAGTACTTCCTGCTGGACTACGACCACGACACCCGTGACGTGAGTGTTACCCCTATCACCGAGACGGCTGAGGCCCTTGATGCGTACTCCGAGCGCGAGCGTGAAGCGCTGGGCAGCAGTCACGAGGTCGTGCTGTTCTACGGTGAGTCCGAGGACGACCTGCGCCGCACACACGCACGCTACTTCTACGACCTTGCCGAGATGGCGGAGCGGGTTCTCGATCGCTTCGAGAAGCGTGCAGCGAGCAGAGGCGCGCAGACCTCAACGCCTGCCTGACCGGCGCCCCTTCCGAGCCTCCGTCACCCCCTCGACCTCCCCGCGATTGCGTATGCTTGCGCCCTCGCGTACATGAGTCGGGGCAAGTGCCCGCAGGGCGTGGGTTCGCCGCGCATGAGGAGGGGTCGTACATGCCGGGTCCGCTGGATGGCATCAAGGTGTTCGAGGTCTCGCAGATCGTCGCGGGACCTTACTGCGGCCTCAACCTGGCCGACCTCGGGGCCGACGTGA
>DAOULE010000003.1:0-10114 GCA_034420575.1 Dehalococcoidia bacterium | reverse complement strand
GGCGAGAAGATCAGCATGCCGATGCCGAGACCCGTGGTCAGCGCAGAACCGAGGAGCGCAGAACCGGTTGTCCTCAGGGTGTAGGTCGCGGCCATCTCGGGGTTGCGGATGCGCGCGTACTCTTCCCTGTACCTGTGGATGATGTGAATCGTGTAATCCACGCCGATTCCGACTGAGAGCGCGGTGATGGTTGCGGTGACCAGGGTGTAAGGAATGCCGAGCAGCGCCATCGTGCCGATGATCCCGAACAGGACGAGCACGATTGGCCCGATGGCGATGAACGCGAGGATCGGCTGGCGGAGCGTGATCCAGTAGAAGACGAACAGGATGCCCAGGGCCGCAGCGACGGCAGTCACTATTGCCTGCGTCTGACTGCTCGTCATTTCCTCCGTCAAGGTCACGGATATGACGCTCTCCGACGTGACCGTGATGGCGTCGTCATCGCCGAACCAGATCTGTTCCACTTCCTCCTGCAGGACCTCGGTCTTGTCCGGGTCGTTGGTGAAGGTAGGAAACTGAAGCAGGATCGCGTCCACGCCCTGAGGATTGTTGACGAGCAGGCGTGAGACGGCAGGCTCGCGCGCCTCGAACTTGTCCAGGAACTCCTGCATCAACACCGGGTCGAAA
This sequence comes from Dehalococcoidia bacterium, assembly GCA_034420575.1. Taxonomy (GTDB): domain Bacteria; phylum Chloroflexota; class Dehalococcoidia; order UBA2979; family UBA2979; genus VXMT01. The sequence goes on along the minus strand of DAOULE010000003.1, from coordinate 9,487 downwards.
CGCACCCCCGCGGTCGCCTCCTCGAAGAGCGCGGCGAGTTCAGGGTCGTAGTTGTCGCCCGGCTCGGAGGAGTCATCGACCCAGTCCCGCGCGAGGAGCTCGAAGGAGGCCACGATCGGCCCCGCCGCTGCCTGTGGTCGCCGGTGCTCGTCCTCGAACGCCATCGCGAGGTCGTGCAGGTTCACGAGCGTGCGGGTCTGCGTGGCCTCGGCGTGCAGGAGCACATCGGCCAGTTCCGGTGAGCCGCCGACGGCGGCATTCAGCGTCTCGAGGTCGTTCTTGACGCTCCCGTCGCGGGGCAGGATGTCGAGGATGCTGAACCTGGATTCGACCCGCGTGGAGGCAGCCCCAAGGCCGGCCGACATGACGAGTACGCAGACGAGATAGAACGCGGGCTTGCGAGCGACGCTTCGCCCCAGCACATCCGCGGCACGCTCGACGCCCGGCAGTCCCTCCGAGACCGACCGGGGCGGAGCCAGGGTGCCGCGTGCCTCGCGCCGCCGGTCCACGATGAGCCGGCCGGCCGGCAGCAGCGTGAGCATCACCACCATGCTCATCCCCACGCCGAGTCCGGCGACGACGCCGAAGTCACCGATCGCGGGGATGGGGGAGAACAGCCCCACCATGAAGCTGGCGATCGTCGTCAGTGCTGCCAGGGCGACGGGAACCGTCACGGTCCGCAGCCCGGAGCGGGATGCAGCCAGCGCCGACGACTCCTGGGTTCTCGCCTCGCGGTAGTGGAGCGCGACCTGGATCGCGTAATCCACGGTGAGGCTGATGATGACGATCGGGATGATCACCGAGATCCCGCTCGGTCGCCCGAGGAGGCCGAGACCATTCGGCCCCAACCAGCCCTCCGACCCGACGATCCAGATGATCGCCATGAACAGGCCGGCCAGTGATAGCAACAGATCGGACGGCGACCGGAGCAGGAGGAAGAGCAGCACCGCGATCAGCAGGAACGCTGCTCCAATCAGCGGGCTGATGTCCTCCCTGTACGACCGCTGATACTCATCCTCGATCACAGCCTTCGACACGCTGCTCACGAGCAGTGGGCCTTCATCGGCGGCCGCGATGTCGTACACCCTGCGCTCGGCATCCCGGACTTGCTGGCCACCGGTGTCCCGAAGGCGGAGCGTCGCGATGGCTACGGATGTGCCGTCCGTGTCGGCCCCGGTCATCGCGTCGAGAGCGCGCCCGATCTCCGGCACACTCCGCGCGGCGTCGACCTGGGCTTGCGAGAGCGACTCGAGGCCGTCCAGCTGGAGCGCGGCTTGAATGATCAGAGAGGGCGCGGCGATCGGGTCGCCTGGCGCGAGTAAGGCCGCCAGCGCAGGGTCGCCCGCGATCTCGTCGATGAGGTCGGCCATCTGGGAGAGACCCTCAGGAGTGAGCGCCTCTCCCTTGAAGAGCAGCGTGACCAGACTGATCTCGCCCGACTCGCCGAAGAGCTCGTCAATCTGATCGAGCGCACGAGCCACCGCGCTGTCATGCGGGAAGTACCCGTCTGTCTCGTCGAGTTCGGCGCGTAGCGCCACGCCTGCGCCCAGCACCACGGTGATGGCGACAAGGGCGCCGATCGTGACGTAGGGCCGCGCCGTGACCAGCCTGCTCATCGCGCGCCGATCAGTCGCCCACGGCCACGTCGCCGTGGCGTGCCAACGCGAGCGCCTCTCGCTCGCTCGTGGCGATGAGCGGCGCGATGTTGGGAGTGCGACCCGGCGATCTGCCCGTCCGAGTGGAGGTCTACGAACTGCGGCGCTTTGCCGAGGGACGGCGCGTCTACGCGCCGCCCTGGACGAGGTAGAGCGCCGTCATGGTGCGGGCGCGCCTGCAGGCGACGAAGCCCTCGACGCCGGAGCCAGTGTCGACCATCAGTGGCATCGCGACTGCTGCCGGTGTACACATGTGCGAAAATACCACTTGATGTATAACCGTTCCGTCACTGATGGTGCCTCTACGTGTAACTTATTGTAACTATCCCTCGAAGGCGCCCCTCTTGCCGTGCCGACGCCGACTCCGATCGAGGTTGCACAGCGCGGGTCTTCCACCGCGCTCGCGCGGGCGCGCTCTCTCGGTGTAGGCGTTCGACTGCGATCCAGGCGCTCGACTGCGATCCAGGGGCGAGACTCGCGGGACCCGGCGTCAGGTCGCCACCAACGGCGGGCCGGGGACGACGGAGTGGCTACCGCTGCATCCGCCACCAGTCCGGCCGCGAGGATCGCCTGCTGGCAGCGCAGCGGGAGGGCCGGGCTATGGCCCCGGGTCGGCGCGGGTCCGTCCGGCTGGACCAGAGCCGCGTCCACCGACGCCTCCCACGGACCCCTGTCCGTCTCGATCCTCGCCAGCCAGAGCTGGCCGGTCGCCGGCGACGCGGTCACGTTCAGCGCCCGGAGAGGATTCGCGCGGCGCGAGCCTGAACTCCGAAGATGGCCATCAAATGGCCACAACTGATCACCTTGTTGAGTACATATCGGGGAGGGCCGATCCCGAAAAACCGTTGAAAATACTGGTGCCGAAGGTGGGACTCGAACCCACACGGGGGGTGAACCCCAACGGTGTTTGAGACCGTCGCGTCTACCAATTCCGCCACTTCGGCGTGCTCCCAGCATCGCGCGACGAGGCGCCGCCCTCAAGCGGGCGCCCTCGAGGAGTGCTGCGATGGTGGTGGGATGGAGCGGAAGACGGGGGTCGAACCCGCGACCTCCTCCTTGGCAAGGAGGCGCTCTACCACTGAGCTACTTCCGCCGGACCGACACCAATAGTACGGGCGCAGTCGCGGAGACGGCAACGCGCTCCGCACCGACAAGCCCCGGAATCCCCCGGTATTCCGCCCGTGCGTCTGCCTCGATAGGCGGGCAGTCTGTACCATGGAGGTACCGGCACCGTTCGCCGGGAGAACGACTACGAGAGGAGGGCCACTGATGCGTGTACTGGCTGCACTGGACGACAGTGAACTTGCCGATGAGGTCGTCGAGGCCCTGGCCCCCTGGCTGGCTGCCGCGGGCGCCGAGGCGCGCCTGATGATGGTGTGGGACTCGAGGCAGGTTCACCCGGAGTCGCCGACCCATCCGCCGGACCTGATCGTGTCCGACCCGGTCGTGACCTCCGACAGCTGGGCCCGGGCTCCGGTCGACTACACCCAGCAACGGACCGAGCGGCGCGGACAGATGATCCAGCGCATCCGCAACGAGCGCATCGCCTCGCTGCGATCGCTCGGCGAGCGCCACCTCAAGGGCTCGTTCGACGTGGAGATCGAGGGCTCCGAGGATGTGCCCCAGGCGATCCTCGAAGCAGCCGACGACTACGGCGCCGACATGATCGCGATCGGTACGCACGGCCGCACCGGCCTGCGGCGCGTCCTCGGCGGCAGCGTCGCCGAGGAGGTGATCCGTCAGGCGCGTATCCCGGTCTTCGTCGTCCACCAGGGCTCGGTGGTGCACCCCGGTGCGCACTACCTGGTGGTCGCGCATGACACTGCCCGCAGCGTCGAGCTGCGCGAGCACCTGGCGGCGATCTCCGAGCGGGACTCGCGCGCGAACTTCACGCTGCTCATTCCCGCCACGCACTCGTCGGGCCTGCTGGGTGAGTCGGACGACCACATGGGCAGTGCCGAGTCTTCCGCGGCCGAGACGCGGGCCGTGCTTCGGGACGCCGGCATCAACCTCGCCGACGCCAAGGTAGGAGACCCGACGCCGTTGCTGGCCATCGAGGACGAGCTGCACGCGCACCCGGAGACCTACGACACGGTGATCCTGTGCACGTTCCCGCCGGGCATGTCGCGCTGGGTCCGCATGGACACGGCGCACCAGGTGGAGCGCCGCCTGGAGATCCCGGTCGAGCACGTCATCGCGTATCGCGCGCCCGATAACCCGGTCGCTCGCGATGAGTACTGCCAGCGGCTGCGCCACGCTGCCGAGACGGCCCGCAGCCAGCTCGCGCGCATCGAGGCGCTGTCCGAGGGCGACGTCGGCATCGCGCTGCCGGCCCGCGAGCACAGGCTCAACGACGAACTCGCGGCGATCGAGCGCGCGCTCTACGAATCGGGGTGTGGCTAGGCGCGACGCACCGCCGACGCGTGGTGCCTGACTTCACGCCCGCGCCCGTCCGGATGGATGGGCGCGGGCGTCGTTCGTAGGGGCGGGTAGTGGCTGAACAGGAGCTCTTCGGCGAGCTGGCGGTCATCGGCGGCCTCGCCGTGGTGACTACCGTCGGGCTCTCCCGCGTCGGCCTCCCCGCTACGATTGGCTTCCTCACCACGGGCGCGCTCGCCGGGCCGCACGGCGTCGGGCTCGTGGGCGACACCGAGCACATCGAGCAGATCGCCGAGGTCGGCGTCATCCTGCTGCTGTTCGCGATCGGCCTCGAGTTCTCGCTCGAACGGCTGCGCTTCATCTGGCGCGCCGTGGCAGTGGGCGGCTCGCTCCAGGTCAGCGTCACGACGGCCGCGGCGCTCGCGATCCTCGTGCTCGCCGGCGACACCATCGAACGTGGCATTGTCTTCGGGCTAGTGGTTGCACTGTCGAGCACGGTGGTGGTCCTTCGCGTGCTCGACGAGCGCGGCGAGCTCGACGCGCCGCACGGGCGGTTCATTGTCGGGGCTCTGATCTTCCAGGACTTGCTCGTCGTCCCGCTCACGTTGCTGGTGCCGGTGCTCGCGGGCGGCGACCGCAGCGGGTTCGCGGTCGAGATCGCGTGGGCGCTGACGCGCGCAACGCTCGCCATCGGCGCGGTGCTCCTCGTCGCGCGGTTCCTCATCCCGCGCTTCTTCCATGCCGTCGACGCCACCCGCACGCGCGAGGTGTTCCTGTTGTCGGTGATCTCGATCGCCCTCGGTTCGGCGTGGCTGATGAACCAGATCGGGCTCTCGTTCGCCCTCGGCGCGTTCCTCGCCGGGATGCTGCTCGCCGACACCGACTACACGCACCGCGCGACCAGCGACATCATCCCGCTGCGCGACGCGTTCACGAGCTTCTTCTTCATCTCGCTCGGGATGCTGGTGGACTGGCGAGTCGTCACCGAGGAGCCGGTGATCGCCGTGCTCATCGTGCTGGGCCTGGTACTCGGCAAAGCCGTCATCGCGTCGCTGGCCGCGCTCGCGATGCGCAACCCCGCGAGTGTGGCGTGGCGCTCCGGCGTCTACCTGGCGCAGTTCGGGGAGTTCGGCTACATCGTGCTCGTGCTCGGCGCGAGCGAGGGCATCGTGAGCTCCGATGAGCTGCGACTGGTGGTCACGACCGGCGTGGTCAGCATCGTACTGTCACGGCTGCTGATGCACTGGACGGGCGGGCTGCACGCGGGGGAGACGCTGCTGCGGCCGCTCGAGCGCCTGCTCCGGGCGCGCGGCATCGATGAGCCCACGGCGCAGGACCAGTTCCTGACGGACCACGTCGTGATCGCCGGCTACGGGGTGGCGGGTCAGCTGCTCGCCCGTACGCTCGTCCAGGCACGCATCCCCTACGTGGTCCTGGAGCTCAACGCCGAGACGGTCCGCGAGGCTCGTCGGGACTACGTGCATGTCTACTACGGCGACGTCACGAGCACGGAGGCGCTCGCGCACGCGCGCGTCGGCCATGCGCGCCTGTTGGTGTTGATGATCAACGACCCGCCCGCGGCGCGTCGTGCGATCGTCGCGGTGCGCGAGGACTGGCCGAACGTGCCGATCCTCGTGCGCACCCGCTACGTCGCCGAGCGCGACGGCCTGCTCGCGCTCGGGGCCAGCCACGTGGTGTGCGAGGAGATCGAGGGCGGCACGGAGATGTCCGCGTGGACGCTGCGCGCACTCGGCCTCGACTCGCCGGCGATCCGGACGCAGATCAGCCAGGCGCTCGCCTCATCGAACGCGGAAGACCTGACCGGCGCCACGGGCGAGTGGATCGCAGCGGCAGACGAGCAGCCCGAGGGCTTGCCCCGGCCGTTCGCTGCCCGGCCGGAAGACTCGGATCAGGGGAAGATGCCGAGCGCGAGGTAGTTCGCGGCCACGCGCTCGATCGCGATCAGGAATGCCGCGGTGCGGAGGTCCGGGAGGTCGCGGCCCCGCCACGTCTCGTAGATCTGGCGGTACGACTCGCTCATCGTCTCCTGCAGGGCCGAGTGGACGAAGTCGATCTCCGAGGGGCCCCGCGTCAGGATGCGCATCTCGTCGGGCGGGAACTCCATGCCGGCCAGCCGCTCGGTCGCCTCGAGCTGGCGGCGCGTCGAGATCTCCTCGTAGCGCTTGTACATGCGGTCGAAGCTGACGTGCGAGAGGTTCTTGAGCCACTCGAAGTAGGAGACGGTGACCCCGCCCGCGTTCAGCCAGACGTCGGGGATCAGCAGCGTCCCCATCTCGGCGAGGATCGGCTCGGCGTCGGAGTAGACAGGGCCGTTGGCCGCCTCGGCGATGATGCGCGCCTGGATGCGGGACGCGTTCTCGGCGGTGATGGCGCCCTCGACCGCGGCGGGTACGAGGATGTCGCAGTCCATCTCGATCGTCTCTTGCCACGTCGGGACGTTCGTCGCGCCGGGGAAGTCGAGGATGGAGCCCCGCTCGGCGTGGTGAGCAAGCACGGCGCCCACGTCGAGGCCGTCGGGGTTGTAGATCCCGCCGTCGATCTCCGCGATACCGACGATGATGGCGCGGCCCTCGTCCTGGAGACAGGCGGCGGCGTGTGAGCCGACGTTACCCAGCCCCTGCACGATGACCCGCTTGCCCTCGGTGCCAGCGGTGAGGCCCAGCTTCGCCATCTCGGCGGGGTCGGCCACCACCTCGGAGATGCCGTAGTAGACGCCCAGCCCCGTCGCCTCGATGCGGCCGGGAATGCCGTGTAGGGTCACCGGCTTGCCCGTGACGCAGCCCCAGGCGTCGAGGTCCGCGCCGCGGAGCGCCCGGTAGGTGTCGGCGATCCAGCCCATCTCCTGCTCGCCGGTGCCGTAGTCGGGCGCGGGCACGTCGACGCCGGGGCCGACGAAGTTCTTCTCGATCAGCTCGGCGGTGTAGCGGCGGATGACGCGGCGGCGCACGGCCTCGGGCGCGTGCGGGTCGAAGCAGATCCCGCCCTTGGCCCCGCCGAACGGCACCTCGACGACGGCGCACTTGAAGGTCATCAGCGCCGCGAGCGCGGTCACCTCGTCCTCGGTGATGTCCGTGCTGACGCGGAGGCCGCCCTTGGTCGGGAGGCGGTGGTGGCTGTGCTCGGCCCGGTACGCCTCGACGACCTCGATCCTGCCGTCCTCGAGTTCGACCGGGAAGCGGAGGTGGTAGACGGAGTTGCAGGAGCGGACCTGGTTGATGAGTCCGGGTGGCAGGTCCGAATACCCGGCGGCACGGTCGAACTGCTCCATGACGCTGGACAGGAAGCTCGGGGACCCCGACATCGCACCCTCCGTCGCTGCGGCAGCGGCGTCCCGGATTCGCCCGCACGCCGCCCCGGCGGGACCCCCGCACCCGCTGCCTCGAACGTACCACGCGTGATGGTAAACGCATCGCCCGGCCCGTGAACCACCCGCGCCGCCCTCCGCCCGCGCTAGACTGCCCGCGGAGGCGCCGATGGCAGCACCGGCCACCCGTACCGCCGTCGTCACCGGCGCCAACCGCGCCGACGGCATCGGCCTCGCGCTCGTGCGCGAGCTGCGAAGCCGCGGCTGCGCGCCCGTCGTTGGCACCTACCGCGACCCTGCCACCGCCGAAGCACTCCTCGACGCGGCCGGATCGGACGCGGACGTGCTCGCGGCCGAGGTGGACGTGACCTCGAACGCCTCGGTCGACGCCTTTGGGCGCTGGTGCGCGCAGCACCTTGACCGCGTCGACCTGCTGGTGAACAACGCGGGCATTGGGGCCAGCGAGGGCTCGATCGTGACCGCGTCGATCGAGGACCTCGAGTACCAGTTGCAGGTGCACGGCGTCGGGATGCTGCGCGTCGCGCGCGCCGTCCTCCCGCTGATGGGTCGGGGCGCGGTGGCGGTGAGTGTCTCGTCGAGCCTCGGCAGCATCGCGGACATGAACGCGGGCTCGACGTACTACGCGCCGGCGAAGGCGCTCCAGAACGCGCTCACGAAGCAGCTCGCCGCGACCGTGCGTCGTGACGGCATCGTCGCATTCTCGGCGAGCCCCGGCTGGGTCTCGACCTCGATGGGCGGCTCGGCGGCGCCGTTGACGCCCGAGGAGTCGGCGCGGCGACTCGCCGACCTCGTGCTGGGCGCAGGACCGGACGACGCAGGCACGTTCCGCACGGTTGACGGAGGCACACTCGCCTGGTGAGCGCGCGATGCGCGCGCGGAGGCGACGCACGAGCTAAGAGGAGGCAGGCGCCATGACGCAAGAGACGATGATCGATCCCGGCCGCACGGCGGTCGTGATCATGGACTTCCAGGTGGGGATCGTCGGTCCGTACGCGGCCAACCCCGAGCAGGTCGTCGAACGGGCGGCCTCGGTGCTGGCGGCCGCGCGCGGCGCGGGCGTGCCGGTGTTCCACATCGTTCATCGCGGCGGGCCGTTCGAGGCCGACTCGCCGGACGTCGAGATCCACCCCGGCGTCGCGCCGGTCGAGGGTGAGCAGGTGATCCGCAAGGTGCGCGCCGGCTCGTTCTCCACCACGGGCCTCGACGCGATCTTGCGCGAGGACGGGCGCGACACGCTGGTGCTGATGGGCGTCGCGACCAGCGGCTGCGTCCTGTCGACGCTGCGCTGGGGCGCGGACATCAGCTACAGCCTCGTCGTCGTGAAGGACGGCTGCGACGACGGCGACGAAGAGGTGCACCGCGTGCTCACCGAGAAGGTGTTCCCGCGGCAGGCGACGGTCCTCACCGCCGCCGAGTTCGCGGATCGCCTCGGCGGGTAGTCCGGCGCGCACGCAGGACACGTATAGTCGCGGCACAGGCCGGGTACGGCCGGCCGCTCAAGGAGGACGACGATGGACTGGAGCGACAACGCAGAGCAGGCGGCCTTCCGCGAGGACGTCGCCGGATTCATCCGCGAGCGGCTGCCGCAACGCATTGCCGAGATCCCCAGGCAGTCGGTCAGCATCTACACCTGGTACGAGGACCTCCACAACGACGACGCCGAGGTGCAGACCGCCGCGCGCGAGTGGGCGGACGCCCTGTCCGAGCGCGGATGGGTGGCCCCGCACTGGCCGTCGGAGTACGGCGGCGCGGGCCTGACAGCCATGGAGCAGTTCATCTTCAACGAGGAGATGGCGAAGGCCATGGCCCCGCCTGTCGGCGGGAGCGGCGTCATGCTCCTCGGCCCGACGCTGCTCGTCCACGGCACGGACGAGCAGAAGCAGAAGTACTTGCCCGCGATCCTCTCCGGCGAGACCCGCTGGACGCAGGGTTATTCCGAGCCGGGCGCGGGGTCCGACCTCGGCTCACTGCAGACGCGCGCGACGCGGGACGGTGACGAGTTCGTGGTGAACGGGCAGAAGATCTGGACATCCTCGGCCCACCAGGCCACGGCGATCTTCGCGCTCGTCCGCACCAACCCGGACGCCCCGAAGCACCGCGGCATCTC
>DAOULE010000002.1:0-12132 GCA_034420575.1 Dehalococcoidia bacterium | reverse complement strand
CGCCGTCAGCGTCGTCTTGCCGTGGTCGACGTGACCAATCGTCCCGACGTTCGCGTGCGGCTTCGTCCGCTCGAACTTCCCTCGCGCCATCTCCCGCTCCCGTCTCCCCGCTGGCCCGCGTGGGCCCTCGGACTGCTCGCTATGCCCGTGCGCCCGACCGCTCCCCCGCGACCTCGCGGGCGACCTGGTCCGGCGCCTCTTCGTAGTGGTCGAACTCCATCGAGTACGTCGCGCGGCCCTGCGTCAGCGAGCGCACGTCCGTGGCGTACCCGAACGTCTCCGCCAGCGGCACCTGGGCCGCGATCACCTGCGCGTTGCCGCGCGGCTCCGAGCCCAGCACGTGGCCGCGGCGCTGGCTGATGTCGCCCAGCACGTCACCGAAGTGATCGTCCGGCGTCACCACCTCGATCTTCATCACCGGCTCCAGCAGCACCGAGGCGCCCTTCTCGAGCGCCTCGCGCATGCCCAGCGTGCCGGCCGCCTGGAACGCCATCTCCGAGGAGTCCACCGCGTGGAACGAGCCGTCCACGACGGCCACCGCGACGTCCACCACCGGGAACCCGGCCCGCGCGCCGGTGGTCAGCGCGCGCTCGACGCCCTGGCGGACGGCCGAGATGTACTCGCGCGGGATCGACCCGCCGACCGTGCGGTCCTCGAAGCTGAACCCGGCGCCGGGCTCGCGCGGCGCGACCTCGAGCACGCAGTGCCCGTACTGGCCGCGGCCGCCCGTCTGGCGCACGAACCGGCCCTCGGTGCGCACCGGCCGCCGCATCGTCTCGCGGTAGGCGACCTGCGGGCGGCCGACGTTGGCCTCCACGCGGTGCTCGCGGCGCATGCGGTCGACGATGACCTCGAGGTGCAACTCGCCCATGCCGGAGATGACGGTCTGGCCGGTCTCCTCGTCGTAGCGCACCTTGAACGTCGGGTCTTCCTCGGCCAGCCGCTGTAGCGACTCGCCCAGGCGGTCCTGGTCGTCGCGCGTACGCGGCTCGATGGCCACGGAGATGACGGGCGCGGGGAAGCTGATCGCCTCCAGCACCACGGGCTGGTCCGGCGAACTCAGCGTGTCGCCGGTGAAGGTGTCCTTGAGGCCGATGGCCGCGGCGATCTCGCCCGCGAAGACCTCCTCGACGTCCTCGCGCGAGTCGGCGTGCATGCGCAGCAGCCGGCCGAAGCGCTCGCGTCGGTGGCGCCCGGTGTTGAGCACGCGCTCGCCGGAGCGCACGACGCCCGAGTAGACGCGGAAAAAGACGAGCCGCCCGACGAACGGGTCCGAGACCACCTTGAACGCGAGCGCGGTCAGCGGCTCGTCGTCGGAGGCGGAGCGCTCGTAGGTGACCTCGGCGTCGTTCACGTCGTGGGCCACGATCGGCGGCACCTCGAGCGGCGAGGGCAGGTAGGTCACCACTGCGTCGAGCAGCGGCTGCACGCCCTTGTTGCGCAGCGCGGATCCGGCGAGGACCGGGGTGATGGCGTTGCTGATGGTCGCGCGGCGGATCGCCTTCTGGAGCTCCGTCACGCCGATCCCGTGGCCTTCGAGGAAGGAGACGAGCAGCTGGTCATCATGCTCGGCGAGCCGCTCCACCATCGCCTCGCGCGCCTCGCGCGCGGCGTCCTCGAGGTGTACGGGGATGACGTCGTCGGCCACGGTCTCGCCGCGGTCGCCGCCGAAGCGCAGCGCGCGCATGGTGACGAGGTCGATGACCCCACCGAAGGCGTCCTCGACGCCGAGCGGGAGCTGCAGCGGCACGGGCACCGCGCCGAGGCGCTCCTCGATCATGCGCAGGGTGCGGTCGAAGTCGGCGCCCGTGCGGTCCATCTTGTTGACGAAGCAGATGCGCGGCACCTGGTACTTGTTGGCCTGCCGCCACACCGTCTCGGACTGCGGCTCGACGCCGGCGACGCCGTCGAACACCACCACGCCGCCGTCGAGGACGCGCAGCGAGCGCTCGACCTCGACGGTGAAGTCGACGTGGCCGGGGGTGTCGATGATGTTGATCTGGTGGTCCTGCCACTCGGCGGTGGTGGCGGCGGACGTGATGGTGATGCCGCGCTCGCGCTCTTGCTCCATCCAGTCCATCACCGCGGTGCCCTCGTGGGTCTCGCCGATGCGATAGGTGCGGCCGGTGTAGTAGAGGATGCGCTCGGTCACGGTGGTCTTGCCGGCATCGATATGGGCGATGATGCCGATGTTGCGGACGCGTTCCAGCGGGGTCTCACGAGTCATGTCGTTGATTGCTCCCTCGACACGTGACGGCCCCGCCCGGCCGTCCGATGGTCCCTTGCATGATTTCGCCCCCGGCTCCTGCCGGGGGCGTGCGTGCCGGAGTTCCGGCGCTTACCAGCGATAGTGGACGAACGCACGGTTGGCCTCCGCCATCCGGTGCGTCTCCTCCTTGCGCCGTACGGCAGTACCCGTGTTGTTCGCGGCATCGAGGACCTCGGCCGCGAGGCGCTCCTCCATGGAGCGGCCGCCGCGCCCGCGCGCCGCGTTCAGCAGCCAGCGCAGAGCGAGCGCCTGGCGGCGCTCGGCACGGATGTCGACCGGTACCTGGTACGTGGCGCCGCCTACGCGGCGCGGCTTGACCTCGATGACCGGCGTGACGTTGCGTACGGCCTGCTCGAACACGTCGATGCCCGGCCGTCCGGTGGTCCCCTCGACGCGGTCGAGCGCGTTGTAGACGATGCGCTCGGCGACGCTCTTCTTGCCGTTCATCAGCACCTTGTTGGTGAACGCGGTGACGAGCCGCGACTGGTATCGCGGGTCGGGATCGACGGGGCGGCGCTCGGCTCGGTTGCGACGCACGTCCGGCTACTCCTTGCGCGTTCCGTACTTGCTGCGGCCGCGCCTGCGACCCTCGACGCCGGTGGCGTCGAGCGCGCCGCGCACCACGTGGTAGCGCACGCCCGGCAGGTCCTTGACGCGGCCGCCGCGCACGAGCACGACCGAGTGCTCCTGCAGCGTGTGGCCCTCGCCCGGGATGTATGCGGTGACCTCGATACCGTTGGTAAGCCGCACGCGGCAGACCTTGCGCAGCGCGGAGTTCGGCTTCTTTGGGGTGACGGTGCGGACCTGGGTGCAGACGCCGCGCTTCTGGGGCGAGCCCTTCTTGCCGCGCGTCATGCGGTTGGTGAGCGAGTTGTAGCGGAAGCGCAACGCGGGCGCCTTGGTCTTCTTCGAGACCGGCTTACGACCCTTACGCACCAACTGGTTAATGGTCGGCAACGTGGCTTCCTTATCCGATTACGTTTCCCGGGGCTCGCGAGCGAGCCCGCCTTATCCACACGTCCCGGCGGCTGTTCCGAGGCACAAGAAACGGCCAGCAGGCTGCGGTGTGAGCCTTGTGGCGCCCGCACCATCGGTGCTCCGCCACCGGTCCTCACCCGCATCGGCCAACCGACCGTGCGCGGGGTGTGCGCGGCCGAGCGCGCAACAAAGAATGCTACGAAGCCCACGATGCAGTGTCAACGCGCGCGGCGCGACGCCCTGAAGGTTCCAGATGCCCTCGCGGCTGCGGATCTCGCACCTGCCGGGCGCCACCTCGACCGTTGACGAGAAGCGTGAGCCCTACGCCTGATCGGCGCCGATGGCGCTCGGTCTCCGATCGGCGACGAAGTCCGCGATGCGACCGTACCCCTCGGCTGCCGAGTACTGGCCCGCGCCGTGCTCTGCCTCGACCGCGACGACCAGAGCCGCCAGCTCTGCCTCGGCACTCTCGGGCTGGACGGTGAGGACGCGCTCAAGCGCGGCAGCGAACAGTGTATCGAACGACGATTGACGCGAGACATAGCGCTGCGCGAGGGCGAAGAGCTGAACAGGAGCGTTGTCCATGCCGCCCTCCTCGGAGTGGCCGAGCGCGCCGCCACGGGACGGCTCGCTCGCGCAAGTTCGTGTCAACGCGCGCGGCGCGTCCTCAAACGTGGCCTGCGGCGTGGCTGGCGCGGCCACTCGATGCGGCGGAACGCCTCGCGGTAACGAGGGAGCGAGGTGGTCTCCTCGCCGCGCGACTGTGCCTCGGTCTCCGCACGCTCGCGCCACATCTGCAGCAGCTGCTCCGGCGTCCGGCCCACCTGCGAGACATGCGCCGACACCGCCTGCACCTTCGTCTCGAGCACCGGCTCGATGTCGAGGTAGACGTCGGGCTCGGTCGCGCCGCCCAGCAGCATCATCTGCGGGCGATGCGGCTCCAGCCCCTCCTCCTCGATCTGCTCGGGGAAGAACAGCCGGTCGTCGGTGTCCGGCCAGATCGCGTCGTAGGTCGCCTGGCCGACGAAGCGATGGTCGCGGTGGTTGAAGCCGGGGCGGAACCCGTCCCACGTGATCACCACCATCGGGCGCAGCCGCCGGATCTGGCGCACCACCAGCCCGCGCAGCTCGTCGTCGGCCTTGAGCTCGCCGTCGCCGAAGCCGAGGAAGATCGGCTCGTTCGCGCCGAGGATGCGCGCGGCCTCGCGCTGCTCCTCCTCGCGCTCCGCGGCCAGCATCTGCGGGGTGCGGCGCGGGTCCTTCGTGCCCTTGTTGCCGTTGGTGGCGATGAGCATGTCCACCGTCCAGCCCGCCGCCGTGAGCAGCGCGACCGTGCCGCCGCACATGAACTCGCTGTCGTCGGGGTGAGCGGTGAGCACCATCGCGCGACGCTCCTCGATGTTCTCTGTGAGTGCGTCGGCGGTGACGGTTTCGACGGTGGGGGTCATGCAGATCGCCTCGCGCCGGCTACGTCGCGGCGCCGGCCGGCGCCGCCGCGGCGACGGCGTCTCGCACGAGGTGCGTGTAGAGATCGACGAGTTGCGAGGCGACCGAGCGCCAGTCGTAAACGCGCATCGCCTCGGCCGCGTTCGCGCCCAGCCGGAGCCGGAGCGCCTCGTCGCCAAGGAGCAGGTCGAGCTTCTCCGCGAACAGGTCCGGGCTGCGCCACGGGATGAGGTAGCCCGTGCGCCCGTCGGCCACCGTCGAGGCGAGGCCGCCCACGCGCGAGGCGACGACCGGCACGCCGGAGGCCATCGCCTCGGCCGCGACGAGCCCGAACGACTCGTAGCGCGAGGGCATCACGACCACGTCGGCGGCGTTGTAGTAGGTGCCGATCTGGGCGTGCGTCACCGACCCGACGAAGCGGACGAGGTCGCTCACGCCCGCGTCCGCAGCAACGCCGCGGAGCCGCGCCACCTCGATCCGCGAGCGGTCGTCGCCGCCGATGACGAGCAACTGCACGCCGTCACGCTCGGTCATCTCGCCGAGCGCCTTGATGAGCACGTCGAGGCCCTTCGGCCGCTCGATGCGCCCCGCCGCGATAAGGATGCGCGCGTCGGCGTCGAGGCCGAGCTCGGCGCGCGCGGCGGCGCGGTCGCGCGGGCGGAAGCGATCGCGGTCCACGCCGGGCGGGATCACGGCGACGTTGCGGCCCGGGACGCCGTACATCTCACCCAGCAGGTGCATCTCGTGCTCGGTCGCGACGACCACGCGGTCGACGTCGTGGACCAGCGTGCGCTCGGCGTCGACGCGGGCGTCGGGCTCGAAGTCGGAGTAGCCGACTTCGAGCTTGACGTCGGCGAGCGTGTGGAACATCGCGACGTGCGGCGCGTCCCACTCGCGGGACAGCCGCCGGCCGGCGGCGGCGGAGAGCCAGTAGTGCGAGTGCACCACGTCGTAGCGGAGCCGCTCGCTCGCCGCGAACGCGCCGACGCCCATCGCGAACTCGTCGGCGAACGCGTCCATCTCTTCCTTCTCGACGCGTTCGGCGGGGCCGGCGGTGACGTGGATGAGACGGACGCCCTCGGCCACGGCCTGCACCTCCGGGGGTGCGGGGTCTGTGCGGCGCGTGAAGATGTCGACGTGGACGCCGCGCCCGGCGAGCGCCTCGGAGACGGCGCGCACGTAGACGTTCATCCCGCCCGCCTCGCGGCCGCCGAGCGGTGCGAGTGGGGATGTGTGCATGGAGAGCATGGCGACCCGGCGGACGGGGCTCACCGCGGCCATGGCCGCGTGCATACCGTTCGCGAGCGTCATCGGGACAGCATCATCCGGAACACGGCCCCCCTCGGGCCTGCCGCCGCTAGCGCGGCGGTCGGATCAACTCCAGGAACTCGGACCTCGTGTTGGCGTCGCTGCGGAACGCGCCGCGCATCGACGAGGTCACCATCTTGGACCCCGGCTTGCGGACGCCGCGCGCGGTCATGCACAGGTGCTCGGCCTCGATCACCACGCCCACGCCGCGCGCGTCCAGCACCTCCTCGATGCACTCCGCGACCTGGTTGGTGAGCCGCTCCTGGACCTGCGGGCGCCGCGCGAAGATCTCGACGGCGCGCGCGATCTTGGAGAGGCCGACGATGCGGCCGTCCGGGAGGTAGCCGACGTGCGCCTGCCCGTGGAACGGCATGAA
This sequence comes from Dehalococcoidia bacterium, assembly GCA_034420575.1. Taxonomy (GTDB): domain Bacteria; phylum Chloroflexota; class Dehalococcoidia; order UBA2979; family UBA2979; genus VXMT01. The sequence goes on along the minus strand of DAOULE010000002.1, from coordinate 5,755 downwards.
GTGGTGCTCGCACATCGAGTGGAACGGGATCTCCCGCAGGATCACGAGCTCGTCGTGGCCCTCCTCGAAGCCGACCGACAGCACGGCCGCCGGATCCTGCTCCAGGCCCTCGAAGACCTCGCGGTACATCGCCGCGATGCGGCGCGGCGAGTCGCGCAGGCCCTCGCGCGCGGGGTCCTCACCGACGGCCTCGATGAGCTTGCGGATCGCGTCCTCGGCCGCCTCGTGGTCGAACCGCCCGCGGGTCAGCGGGGACGGGTGAATCGCCGTCACGGCATGTCCCTTCCAGCCTCGTCGCCCGCCCCCGGCGGACACGACGGCTGACTCGGGTGGGAGCGCGCCCGTGCCGGGCGCCACGCGCGATCGTAGCACGACCCCGTACCCCGTGGGGGTACATGCAGCGCGGTCACTCCGGCGCGCGCCATCCCAGCGCCGACGCCACCGCCTCGGTCTCGGCCGGCGTCTCGTGCGTGACCGCGTCGATGCCGAGCGCGGTCTCGGGGTCCTTGAGCCCCGACCCGGTGATCACGCACACCGCCGTCAGCCCCTCGAGCGACTCGCCGGCGCGCGCCATCGCGAACAGGCCGGCCACCGAGGCCGCCGAGGCCGGCTCGCAGAAGACGCCCTCGTCGGCGGCGAGCCGTTCGTAGGCCTCGAGGATCTCCGCGTCGCTCACGGCGCTGATGGAACCACCCGACTCGTCGCGCGCGGTGATGGCGCCCTGCCACGACGCCGGGTTGCCGATGCGGATCGCGGTCGCCACAGTCTCGGGCTCGGCGACCGGGCCGCCGTGCACCAGCGGCGCGGCGCCTTCCGCCTGGAAGCCCCACACGCGGGGTCGCGTCGCGGCGCGCTCACGCTGGTGGTACTCGACGAAGCCCATCCAGTACGCCGTGATGTTCCCGGCGTTGCCCACGGGGATCGCGAGCACGTCCGGCGCCGCCCCGAGTTCGTCGACGATCTCGAACGCGGCCGTCTTCTGGCCCTGGATGCGGTTCGGATTGACCGAGTTGAGCAGCACCGCCGGGTAGGAGTCGGCGAGGCTGCGCGCGACGCGCAGTGCATCGTCGAACGAGCCGTCGACGGTCACGATCTCCGCACCGTGCGCGACGGCCTGCGCGAGCTTGCCCATCGCGACCCGGTTCGCCGGGACGATCACGTAGGCGCGCATCCCGTAGCGCGCCGCGTAGGCGGCCATCGAGGCGGACGTGTTGCCGGTCGAGGCGCAGATCACCGCCTCGGCGCCGTCCTCGGCGGCCTTGGCGGCGGCGAGCACCATCCCCCGGTCCTTGAAGGAGCCCGTGGGATTGGCGAGTTCGAGCTTGAAGTAGAGCGCGCCCAGCCCCAGCTCCGCCTCCAGCTTGCGCGAGCGCACCAGCGGGGTGCCGCCCTCGCCCAGCGTGATGCGCGGCGTGCGATCGGTGACCGGCAGCAAGTCGGCGTAGCGGTCGAGGATGAAACGGCTGTCGGCCCCGCTCACACCGGTTGCTCCGGCGCCGTCTGCGGGTCGGTGCCCTCGCGCAGGCGGGTCAGCAGCTGCTGGCCCTCGCGGAGGCGCGCCTCGATGCGCTCGACATCACGTGAGCCTTCATCCCGCTGGGATTCGAGCAGCCGCTCGAAGTGCTCGACGATCGCCTCGCGCTGCATCTCGAGCGCGTCGCTGAGCATCAGCAAGCGCTCGTCGGTGCGCGAGAGCTGGCGGGCGAGCGCGCCGCGCTCCTCCGCGGCTGCGCCCAGGCGCTCCCGCGCCTCCTCCAGCGACTCGCCGTAGAGCGCGAGCCGCTCCTCCAGCCGGATGCGCGTGGCGCGCTGCTGGTCGATGAGCTCCATCAGCTCGGTCTCGCGGTCGCGCCGTGCGCGCTCCTGGGCGACCTCCTCGCCGGTGCGCCGCAGCTCGGTGCGCAGAGTCTCCGTCTTCGCCTCAAGCTGGCTCAGCGAGGAGCTGATCTCGGGGAGCGCGAGGTCCATCCGCTCCTTCGCCTGCCGGCCCAGCATCGCGAGGTCCGCCGCCGCGCGGATGCGGTTGTCGATGTCCTCCATCCGCCCGGGGCCGATCGAGTCCTCGTCGGCGTCGGCGCCGCCACGGCCGTGCATCGAGTCGGCGGACCAGCTGCGTTGCTCCAGCGCCTGGACGCGCTCGTTGAGCCGCGTGAGCATCGTCTCCGCCCCCTCCAGCGAGGCCTGCACGCGCTGCTGCAGGGAGCGCACGGTCTGTTGCTCGGTCTCGTGGCGGCGGACACCCTCCTCGATCGACTGGAGGGTGTTCTCGAGCCCGGCGACGGTGCGCTGCTGCTCGTGCAGCGTGGAGCGCAGCACGTCCACCTCGTGGCGCAGCCGGTCGGCGTTGTCCCGCAGGCCGGCGACCTGGCGTTCCGCCCAGCCGGAGACGCCCTCCGGCAACGGCGGCGGGTCTGCGCTCTCCGCGGCCGGCTCGGTCGTCAGACGCTCGCTGGTCATGGCCTCGCCCCGATCAGCCGGCCATCGCCAGCACGTTGCCCACCTCGATGACGACCTCGGCGGCGGCGATGTCGTCGAGCGCAGCCTCCAGCGCCGCTCCCGGCCCGGCATGCGTGGTCAGCACGATCTCCGCCGTGCGCGCGTCCTCGTCCACCTCGAACTGCACGACCGAGGCGATGCTCACGCCGCGCGCGCCCAGCGCCGTGCCGATCTCGCCCAGTACGCCCGGGCGGTCTGCCACGGTCATCCGCACGTAGCGCCGTGCGTGGTGCTCGCCGGGCGCGCGCACGCGCACCGCGCGGTGCTCGCGCGGCGACGGTGGGCGGCGCTCGGCGACGATGTCGCGGGCGACGTCGAGGACGTCCGCCAGCACGGCGCTGGACGTGGGCGCCGACCCCGCGCCGGGGCCTTCGAGCACCACCCGCCCGACCAGGTCGCCCTCGACCTGCACTGCGTTGAGCACGCCGTCCACCTTCGACAGCGGCTCCTCGCGACCGACCAACGTCGGCTGCACCGACGCGAGCAGCTCGCCGTCGACGAGCCTGCCCTCGGCGAGGAGCTTGATGGCGTAGCCGAGCGTGGAGGCGTAGCGGATGTCGCGCGCGGTCACCTGCGTGATGCCGCGCTGCATGACGTCCTCCGGGCTGACCTCGACGTGGAAGGCGAGCCCGCACAGGATGGCGAGCTTGAATGCCGCGTCGTGGCCCTCGACGTCGGCCGTCGGGTCGGGTTCGGCGTAGCCGAGGCGCTGTGCGTCGGCAAGGGCGTCGGCGTAGTCGGCGCCGTCCTGGGCCATGGCGGTGAGCATGTAGTTCGTCGTGCCGTTGATGATCGCGGTCACGGCTGTGATGTCGTTGGCGAGCAGGTCGCGGAAGAGCGGGCTGATGATCGGGATCCCCCCGCCCACCGACGCCTCGTAGAGCAGCCGCACGCCGCTCTCGGCGGCGAGGTCGCGCAGCGCCGCGCCGTGCTTCGCGATCACCTCCTTGTTGGCGGTGACCACGTGGCGGCCGGACCCGAGCGCCTCGGCGATGTGCGACCGGGCGGGCTCCTCGCCGCCCATCAGCTCCACCACGATCGACGTCGCGTCGTCGCCGAGCACGGTGTCGAGGTCCGTCGTGACCTGGTGCGGCTCGACGCCCTCGCGCGCCTTCGACGCGTCGCGCACCAGCACGTGCCGGAGCTCCAGGCGGCGTCCCACCGCGGCGGCGTAGCGCTCGGCCCCGGCGTGGAGCGCCCGGACCACGCCCGCGCCGACGTTGCCCGCTCCCAGCAGCGAAACGCCAATCGCCTCGGTCACCGGCTGCCTCCAGACATCGCCCGCTAGCTCCTCAGGTCGCTGATGAGTCGGTCGAGGATCCAGCGTTCCTCGCCCGGCGACAGGTCCACCTCGACCTGGACGGTCGCGCGCTCGTCCTCGATCCACTCGAAGAAGCGCGTGGCGCCCAGCGACTCGCGCTGAGCCTCATCGATCGCGCGCGCCTCGTCGCGCTCGCGCACCAGGTACACATCGTAAAACAGGCCATCCCGCACGATCGCGCTCACGGCATCGGTTGAGAGATCCGCAAGCGCCTCCCGCGCCGCGGGCGAGAGTGCTGCAACCGGCAGCCAGCCGAGATCGCCTCCCGCCGCGCCGCCCGAGCTGAGCTCGTCGGCGAGTTCGGAGAAGTCGGCCCCGGCGCTCAATCGATCCCCGATGTCCTCCGCTGCCGCCTCGTCGGCGACCCGGATGCGGGAGAGGAGCACCTGCGGCGCCGTCTCCCCGTACTCGTCCACGAACGCCTCGCGCAGGCGCGCGACGAGGATGTTGGCTCTGACGATCTCCTCGAGCTCCCCGCGCGAGAGCCGCGAGTCGGCGAGCATCTCCGCCAGCGCCTCCACGAAGACGCTCTCCGTGGCGTCTTCCTCCAGGGCGAGCCGCACGTAGAGGTCGGCGCGCACCTCGTCGTCGGAGACCTCGCCGACGAGGGCTGGGGCACGGGCGAGCACGGTCTCGGTGTCCTCGATGCGGTCGAGGGTCTCGCTCACGGCGGTCTCGAAGCCGCTCAGGCTCGGGTCCCCGTAGCGCATCTCGTACAGCGCGCGGCGTGCGATGTCCGACGCGTTGTAGTCGCGGTCGCCGACGCTCAGGACGTGCGCGCGCGGCGGCTGGTACTGCGTGGTGTAGAGGCCGACGAGGACGACGATCGCCGCCACGACGAGCGCGCCGACCACGCCGTAGATGACAAGCCGCTCCCTGCGGCGGTCACGCTCCTCGCGTTCGCGGCGCGAGGTGCCCGGCGGTCGGTAGGTGGCCACGCCCGGCTGCTCCTCGGCCGAAGGCCGCTGCGCTCGACGGCTGCGAGACGGGTGGAGTGGCTAGCGGCGCGAGGGCCGACCGGCGGGGACGCCGGAGGCGCGCACGTGCTCGGCGGTGTACGGCAGCAGCCCCATGTGGCGTGCGCGCTTCACCGCCTGCGCCAGCAGCCGCTGGCACTTCGCCGTGCAACCCACGCGGCGACGCCCCTCGATCTTGCCGCGGTCGTTGAGGTAGCGCCGCAGCAGGCCGACGTCCTTGTAGTCGATCACGCGCGTGCCGGGCGGACAGAAGTCGCACGGCCGACGCCGTCCACCACCACCGGGGCGGCGGCCACCGCCGCGGCGGTCACCACGATCGCCTCGGTCACCGCGGTCGCCGCGAGGCGGGCGGTCGCCGCGGTCGAAGGGGCGCGCCGCGCCCTCGTCGCGAGGCGCGGCGGTGGGTTCCGGCGTCGGTTCGTTCGTCACAGGGTCCTCCCCGCGCCGGCCCCCGCCGGCGGTTCCGTCTTCAGCCTAGAACGGCAGGTCGTCGGGCTCCAGATCGCCCTCGGCGTCCGCGCCCACCGCCAGCGCCGGAGCGCCCTCGCGTCCGAACGGCGCGGCGTCCTGCCGGCCACCGAGGAACTTGACCTCCTCGGCGATGACTTCGGTCGTGTAGCGCGTGACCCCGTCCTGGCCTTCCCAGGAGCGGGTGCGCAGCCGGCCCTCGACGTAGACCTGGCGTCCCTTGGACAGGTACTGGCTGCAGATCTCGGCCAGGCGGTTCCAGGTCACGACGCGGAACCACTCGGTCTCGTCGCGGGCCTCGCCGTCACGCGTGGTGAAGCGGCGGTTGGAGGCGACGCGGAACTCGGTGACGGCGCTGCCGTTGGCCGTGTAGCGCATCTCCGGGTCCGCGCCCAGGTTCCCGATGATCATGACTTTGTTCAACATGGCGCACTTCCCCCATGGTGCAGTGGGGAGTGGTTTGCGATCCGTGCGTACTGTAACGCGCTCGCGT
>DAOULE010000001.1:0-1868 GCA_034420575.1 Dehalococcoidia bacterium | reverse complement strand
GGCCGCGCCCGGCAGGTGCGCGGGCAGTGGACTCGTTCGGAGGTGCGCGCGGCCGCCTGGCAGAGCCTGCTCTCGGGCGCCAAGGCGGGCGTCACCTACGGCGGCCACGGCGTATGGAGCTTTCACACGCGCGAGAAACGCTTTCTGAACGATCACAAGTACGTGCCGATGGACTGGTGGGAGGCGCTGCGCCTGCCCGGTGCCTGGGATTACGGGTACGCGCGCTGGCTGTTCGAGACCTTCGGCCTGGCCGACCTTGCGCCCAACCAGGCCCTGGTGGCTGATGCCGACACCGGCATCCGCGCGGCGGCTACGGACGGCGCCGGGGTAGTGGCGATCTACATGCCGCACGCCGTGAGCCTGGAGGTCGACGCCGACCTGAGTCGCCACCGCATCACGCTGCTCGACCTGGAGCGGCGGCGACCGTATACCACGGACGTGACGGTTTCCGACGGGCGCACACGGTTCCAACTGCCCAACGCCGGATCCGACCTGCTGCTGATCGCGGTGCGGGCGGACTGAACCCGATGCCAGACCTCGCTGCCCCGTAGCGGGATCCGGCAGGTTGCAAATACGTGGAATGTCGGCGATAATCATACGTATCTTATGGCCCGGAAACTCACCCTGAGCATCGATGCCGCGGTCATCCGGCAGGCGAAGGCATTGGCGAAGCACCGTCGCAAGAGCCTCTCCAGGCTCGTCGAAGAGTACCTGCGGTTCGTCAGCGCCGATTCCGAGGAAGCGCCGGCGATAAGCAGCCGAGTCTTAGCTGTCGCCGACTCGCTCGAGATGCCGCCCGGCGTGTCGTACGACGACCTGAAAGAGCAGTACCTGCGGGAGAAGCTTCTCGGTGCGCAGGATCCTGATTGACTCCGACGTCATTCTCGATCTGTTCGTAGCGCGCGAACCGCATCACACGATTGCTCTGCACTTTTTCTCGCGACTCGAAATGGAGAGGGACATCGTCGCCGCCTCAGCCTCACCGGTGGCCCTGGCGAACGTCGCCTACGTCCTGGCCAAGCTGAAAGGCCAGGCCTTTGCGGTGGGCAAGCTGCGCGAGTTGAGAACGCTGATCGGCGTGTCACCGATCACTCAGGCGGCCGTGGACCGTGCCCTGGCTCGACCGTATCGCGACTTCGAGGACGCGCTGCAACGCGAGTGCGCGCTGGACAACGAGATCGGCGTTCTCGTGACCCGCAACACGCGCGACTATCCCAAGGCCGCTGTCGAAGTCCTCTTGCCGGTCGACTTCATGCGCCTCCGCGCCGCCGAGCGCGACGCAAGTAGCATCTTCGACACTCAGATGTCGTAGTAGTGCGATTCGAGGAGCAGGCAGCCGCCGGTCGACTCGAAGGGGCCGTGGAAGACGCCGGGCGGGCGGCAGGCATAGGTGTGAGCGGTGAAGGTTTCGCGCTCGCCGCTGCTGCTGCCCACGGTCAGGTCGCCCGACACCAGGAACACCTCTTCCCAATAGTCGTGCACGAACTGCTCGCTGGTGCGGGCGCCGGGGCGGAAGCGCAGCAGCCGGGTACGCGCGCCGCGGCGGTTCTCCTCGTCCAGCCCTCCCGAAAGAATCTTCTGCTCGATGCCCGGTGGATAGCCGGCCGGCACCTCCCAGCCCGCCTCCAGGTCGACGCGGTGAAACTCCCGATGTTCGCGTTCGAGGTTCATTCTCCTGATTCCTCCAGTTCGTCTTCGAGCCGGTACGAGTCCAACATGGTGTCGACCAGGCCGGTGGCGCCATCCCAGTCGAAGGTGCGGAACGAATGGGCGCGCGTCACGAACGGTGCGCCGGCGTAGAACATCTCGTACTGCTCGTGGCGCGAGGCGAACTCGGAGCCGATCACGTCCCACGCCAGGCGGTAGAA